>DATBFV010000199.1:0-4717 GCA_036558345.1 Gemmatimonadales bacterium
CGCGAACCTCGGGGGAAAACTTGTTCGTCGTTTTGCTCGTCATGGCTCCACCTTCTCAGGAGTTGGAGCCTCCGGCAAACCCGGGGCGGTTCAAAAAGCCGTCGTTGAATGCCTGTAGATCGTAGCCTTGTCGGCGCCCCCGGGCGAGCCCGCCCGGGCCACTCGCTCGGCCGTCACCAACCACAAGGATCTTTTGCCTGGTCTCGACGGCCGGCGCGCGGAAGCGCGCCGGTTTCGTGACCTGGTCCTGAGCTTCATCAGTGACATGGGCGGGCTCGACCAGGTCTCCGAGATCAAGCTCGGGCTGCTGCGCCGGCTCGCCGCCGCCACCGTGCAGGCGGAACTGCTCGAGGCGCGCATGGTCAACGGCGAGCAGGTCGATATTCTGACGCTGTGCACGCTCGCCTCAACAACGGTCCGCATTGCCTCCCGCCTCGGACTCGAGCGACAGGCCAAGAACGTCACCCCCACGGTTCGCGACTACGTCAGCAGCATCAACAGCGAGGCGGCGGAATGAGGCCGACGGTCCCCCTGCGCCGTGCGCTTTCCGACAAGAACTTGCTCGGCCATGCCCTCTCGGGCGATTCCTGGGCGCCTTGGCGTACGTTGCTGATCGCGAGCATGGGTGAAGAGCTCACCGAGCAGGAGCGCATCACCTTCAAGGCAATCACTGGCCGCGAGCATGAGCCCGGCAAGCCGGTCAAGGAGCTGGTGTCGGTGGTCGGCCGTCGCGGCGGCAAGACCTCGGCGGAGGGCGCGCTCGCGGCGTATATCGGCGGGCTGTGCGATCACTCCGACGTGCTGGCGCCGGGTGAACGCGGCGTGCTGCTCTGCGTCGCGCTCGATCGTGAGGTGGCAAAGATCATCTTGGATTACTGCGAGGCGACCTTTCAAGGCAGTCCGATCCTGCGTCAGCTGATCGCCAATCGCACCCAGGACGCGCTCGAGCTCACCAACGGCATCAGCATCGAGGTGCGCACGGCCAGCTTCCGGCGCTTGCGCGGGCCCACTTATGTCGCGGTGATCGCTGACGAACTCGCTTTTTGGTGCACGGATTCAGTCTACGCAAATCCTGACAGCGAGAGCCTCGCCGCTATCCGTCCTGGTCTGCTCACCACGCACGGACCACTGATCCTCGCAAGCTCGCCGTACGCAAAACGCGGTGTGTTGTGGGATCGCTACCGCACGCACTACGGCCCCGATGGCTCGCCCAGCATTTTGGTGGCGCACGGCGCCAGCCGCGACTTCAACCCCACGCTCGACCCGGCCGAGATCGAGCGCGCCCTCGAGGAGGACAGGCCGCGTAACAGCGCCGAGTATCTCGCGCAGTTTCGCAGCGATATCGAGGGATTTGTCAGTCTCGAGGTGGTGGAGGCGTGCGTCGGCGGTTACCGCGAGCTCGGCCCGCGCTCCGATACCACCTACCGCGCCTTCGTCGATCCGTCCGGCGGATCGCAGGACTCGATGACCCTCGCGATCGCGCACAAGACGCCTAAGCCCGAGGAGATGATTGTTGTCGATGCCATTCGAGAAGCGCGTCCGCCATTCTCACCCGAGGCCGTGGTCGACGAGTTCGCTACGCTGTGCAAGCTCTATCACATCACCAAGATCACCGGCGATCATTTCGGCGGCGAGTTCGTGAAAGAACCCTTCCGCAAGCACGGTCTAGACTATGTGCTCGCGGAGCAGCCCAAGAGCGATCTCTACCGCGACCTGCTGCCGCGGCTGAACAGCGGCCGCATCCTGTTGCCGAAGAGCGATCGCACCGTTGGCCAGATCGTCGGCCTCGAGCGCCGTGTCAGCCGCGCCGGCAAGGACAGCATCGATCATGGGCCGCACGGACACGACGATCTTGCCAACGCGGTGGCCGGCGTCGCCGCCGCTACCCAGGTGCCGTATTATGACCTCACGATGGGATGCGGGCGGGAGAATGACGAGCGTCCGCCACCGACGCCGGGTTGGAAGTTGGCCGGCTTCAAGTCTCGGGAAGAAGCTGAGGACTACAAGGCGCGCGCGCGTGCGCAATATGGTCGGGCCGTTTCGTTCCCGTGGGATGGATATCCGTCATGAGCACACCTTTACGTTTGAGTGACGGTCAACTAGCGCTGGTGCGTCGCGCAGCCGCGTTACTGCAGCCGAATGCTCGTTCGCAGTTTCTTCAGTCGATCGCGCACGAACTTGCCGACGTCGACCCGATCGACGACGAGGCGGTGCAGCGGGCGGTGGACGCGATTATGGATGCCGCTGCACGGCGATGATGGCGATGCCGACATCGATTCGTTTGCGAGCTTCATCGCGCGAGTGGCTCCGAAAAGTTGAAAGAGTGCGCTCTCGCGCCGTGCACGTGATCAAAGAGGACGGCTTGCGGCGAGCTATTCGTCGGGTTCTCTTATGACTGCCGGCTCTTCTTCCTCGTCCTCTTCGTTTTCTTCGTCTTCTTCGTCATCACCATCGTTGGGGTCCCGCGGCGGCAGCATGTCGTAGATGAAGGTGACGACACTCCACTCGGCCAACCAGCCGGAAACGTTGTCAGGGATGCGTGGGGTCATGTCGGCCTCCGTTGGATGCCATGACATTATGCGGGAATTTTAGCGCGCGAGCTCGGATCGGCAAAGCGTGTGCTACTTTGAGAGATGAGTGTGCTTGGCTCCCTCGACGCTCCGTTCCGCCACCGAGATAGAGGCTACAGCGTGCAACCGCGACCGGTTGTAGGCCGCGGTGCCGCGGCTGCGCGAGCGGCTTACGGAAGTGGAGGAGGACGATCGCCGCCGTGGGGCCTACGAGGAGGTCAGGGCGGAGCCTCACCCGCGTCTATCCCCCGCTCGCCGCGCAGCTCGCTGACCTGCTCGGGCGCCTCCGCGCCAGCGACGATCGCATCGAGCACATGAACGCGCACGCGCTGCCGCGCGGGTGCGAGCCGCTGCTGGTCGCCGAGCTGTTGGCGCGCGGGCTAGATGGCTTCGTTCAGAATTCGGTCAATGTCCCGCGCATCGTCCGTCGGGTTCAGCTGCCGGCGTTCCAATACGATATTCACGCGCCCTACGCGTGGCCGCGCTCCTCGAGCGTCGACGCAGGGCGCCTGATGTTTCGGGCCACTTGCGAACTGGGCTCGCGTTCTGCCTGAACCGCGGCTGCCCCAGTATTGTCGGACACCCGGCGGGGCAGCTCTCATCGCTCAGGCCGGCATGCAGTGAAGCCAGGGAACGGGGAGCTGTCGGAGTACAGCGGACATGCCGTGAGGTCGGCGGGCCCCTCCATTCGACGCGATCGACCGAATCCTGCAGCGCAGCTGTCTTCTGGCGGATCGCGCCCCGTTCGATTCAGAACAATTCAGGTACGCCCCAAGGACCTGCCGATGCTTCCACGGCAGCCTGAGCGTGCGGTAAGCTGGCAGCCCTCAAAGGGTTCCGGAGGGGGAGCCCATGCTCGACGTGCAACGGCGCGAGTTTCTGACGCTGCTCGGCGGCGTGGCGGCAGCGTGGCCGGTCGCGGCGCGCGCACAGCAGCCGGTGATGCCGGTGATTGGCTTCCTCAGCGGGGTATCACCTGGGCCATTCGCGCAGCGGCTCGCTGCATTCCGCCAAGGCCTGAACGAAACCGGCATGATCGAGGGCCGGAACGTCGCGATCGAATACCGCTGGGCGGAGGGCCAATATGATCGATTGCCGGCGCTCGCCACCGATCTGGTGGGCCGCCGGGTCGGGGTAATCGTTGCCTACACCACCCGCGCCGCGTTCGCGGCTAAGGCAGCGACGACGACGATTCCCATCGTTTTCCTTATCGGCGATGATCCCATCAAGCTCGGTCTCGTCGCGAGTCTTGCTCGGCCCGGCGAGAACATCACTGGGGTGAGCTGGTTCGGTGTCGATTTGGAGCCGAAGCAGCTTTCGCTGCTGCACGAACTCGTGCCCAATGCGGCTGTCATCGCTCTGCTCGTGGACCTGAACGCTCCGAATGCCGCGTCGCGGGTGAGCAGCGTGCAGGCAGCCGCGCGCGCTCTCGGGCTGCAGCTTGTTGTGCTGAACGTGCGCACTGCGAGTGACATCGACGTGGCGTTTCCGAACCTTGTGCGGGACCGGGCCGGTGCGCTCCTCGTTGGTTTGGGCGCTTTTCTTGTCAGCCGGCGCGATCAAATCATTGCGCTCGCGGCGCGCCATGCGATTCCAGCGATGTATGGATTTCGTGAGTATGCCGTGGGCGGCGGCTTGATTAGTTACGGCAACGACGTTCCGGATGCCTTTCGCCGGGCGGGCGTCCATACCGGGCGGATTCTCGAGGGCGACAAGCCAGCCGATTTGCCGATCGAACAAGCGACGAAATTCGAGCTGGCCATCAATCTCAAGACTGCCAAGGCGCTCGGGCTCGATGTGCCACTCTCGGTGCACCAGCGCGCCGACGAGGTAATTGAATGATGAGGTGGATGGCCCCCTTGCGGCATCTGAGTGCCAAACTGCTGTCTGATCGAATCGGCAGCGAATGGGAGCCATCCATGGGTGAGGTTACAACGATCGGATTGGACTTGGCGAAGCATGTTTTTCGGGTGCACGGGGTCGATGCAGAGGGAGCGACGGTTCTGCGCAAGCAGCTTCGGCGTGCGCAGGTTCTAGCGTTCTTCAGTGGACTGCCGCCCTGTCTGGTTGGCCTGGAGGCGTGCGCGACGGCGCACTACTGGGCGCGGGAGTTGCGCGCGCTTGGCCACAAGGTGCGACTGATGCCG
>DATBFV010000200.1:0-41497 GCA_036558345.1 Gemmatimonadales bacterium
TGACCCGCACGACGCCGACCGCCACGAATCTGTTCCACATCGATGCGCTGCTCAGTTACCAGCCCACGCCGGGGACGGTGGTGTTTGCGGGATACGGCAGCGATATGCTGGATGAGGATGCCTTCCGGTTCCAGGGACTGACGCGCACCGGCGATGCGGTGTTCGTGAAGCTGAGCTATCTGTTCCGGCTGTAGCAACGGGCGTTTGCCAAGTGATGCCCTCTTGCACCGCGCGGGTAAAGGCTGCATTTGTCCTCCAAATGAGATTCACTCTTCTCAGTTGCGCTCTCGTGTGTCTCGCACCGTCCCGCATGAAGGGCCAGGTGCGGAGCGAGCGGGATTCGGTTCTGGGTGCCGCGTTGGTGCGCCTGCATCCCGGCGCGACCATACGGATCCACTCGAGCTCGCCACCGGCCCGGGTGGAGGGGAGCTTTGTGAGTGCGACGCCGACGACGCTGTATTTGACCGCCGGTGTTCAGGCCGGTGAATACCCGCGCGCCGGCATCGACTCGTTATGGGTCCGGCACAAGGCCACACGCAACGGAGCGATCATCGGCGCCGTGCCCGGCGGCGTGTTCGGATTACTGGTGGGGTGGGCCGCCACCGAGTTCTGCACCGATGAGGGCGGCGATCCCTGTCCCGAGGCCGTGCCGCTGCTCGGCCTCGGCGGAGCGGCGGCGGGCGCCCTGCTCGGAGCCCTCATCGGCTCATTCGTCCCCAAGTGGCAACGCCGGTTTCCATGAATCTCGACCGCGAGGAAGTCTGACAATGCGTCCATTCCCAGTGCTCGCTGGCCTGGCGGTGCTGTGCGCGCCGCTCGCGGCGCAGCAACGCCACACGATCACGCACGAAGACGTCTTTCTGATGAAACGGATTTCAGGTCCCGCGATCAGTCCCGACGGGCGCTGGATCGTCTTCAGCGTGACAGAGCCCTCGTACACCGAAGGCGAACAGGTCAGCGATCTCTGGCTCGTTCCCACCGACGGCAGCGCCGAGCCGCGCCGACTCACGAATACGAAAGCAGGCGAAGGCGGCGTGGACTGGAGTCCCGACAGCCGGCGGCTCGCGTTCAGCGCGCGGCGCGAGGGCGATGACGTCTCACAGATCTACTTGCTCGATCTGACGAGTGGCGGTGAGGCACAGCGCGTCACCACTCTCTCAACCGGCGCATCGAGCCCGCTGTGGCGGCCGGACGGGAAGGCAATCCTGTTCTCGAGCATGATCTATCCCGGCGCGACGACCGATTCCGCCAATCGGGCGGCTGCCGCCGAGCGGCGCGCTCGCAAGTACAACGCGCGCGTGTTCGATGCGTCGCCGATTCGGCTCTGGGATCACTGGCTCGACGACCGGCGCGCGCATCTGTTCGTGCAGCCCTTGGAGCCGGGCGCACAAGCCAAAGACCTGCTCGCCGGCTCACAACTGGTCCAAGGCGCGGGCTTCGGTGGCCAGCTCGGCACGGGCGGCGAAGATATCGCGGCGGCGTGGACTCCGGACGGCAGCGGTGTGGTGTTCGCAGCCACGGCCAACCGCACCGACTGGACGCACGGCGACGTTGTGCAGGCGTTGTGGCTCGTGAAAACATCCGGCGGCGAACCGCAGCGACTCACGAGCGGCAAGGACGATTATGGCTCACCGCAGTTCAGTCCCGACGGAAAGACGCTGTACGCCGAGATGACGCCAACGAACGAGCATACGTTCAACAATCAACGCGTCGTGGCGTGGGCCTGGCCGCGCAGCGGTGAAACCGCGTCGCGCATCGTGACCGGGGGAGCGGATCATTCCGTCGGCACGTACAGCATCTCCGCCGATAATCGCACCGTCTTCTTCCTGTCCGAGGATGCCGGGCATCAGCGCCTGTTCAAAGCCCCCGTTAGCGGCGGCAAGGAGCAGGAAGTCGGCACCATGACCAGCGGTACGTACAGCGGACTGCAGGTCGCCTCGGCGAGTACCGCACCGAAGCTCGCTGCGGTGTGGGAAAGCGCAGTGAATCCGCCGGAGATCGCGCGGATCGATCCCGCGACCGGCCGCTGGACGCTGCTCTCGAAGTTCAACGTGGATCGCGCCGCCAAAATCGACTGGCAGCCGCTGCGCGAATTCTGGTTTACGTCGAGCAAAGGCAAACGCATCCATAGCTTCTATGCGCTGCCACCGGGATTCGATTCGACCAAGAGCTATCCGCTGTTCGTGCTCATCCACGGCGGCGCGGCGAACATGTGGACCGACAACTTTGGCATCCGCTGGAACCCGCATCTGCTCGGCGCACCGGTACCGGGCTTCGTTGTGCTGATGACGGACTACACCGGTTCGACCGGCTATGGCGAGAAGTTTTCGCAGAACATTCAGTTCGACCCGCTCGAGGGGCCCGCGAACGAGCTCAACGAGGCCGCGGACACAGCGATCAGGCGGTTCAAGTTCATCGATGCGTCACGCCAGGTCGCCGGCGGCGCGAGCTACGGCGGCCATCTCACCAACTGGCTCGCCGTGACCACGACGCGCTACCGCGCGTTGGTCAGTCATGCCGGCGAGTGGGACCTCGAGACGCAGTGGGCCACCAGCGACTTCAACTACGATCGCGAGCGCAATGTCGGCGGTCCACCGTGGGAAGATCATCCGATCTGGCGCACACAGAGCCCTATGCGACGAGCGGCGAATCTCCATACACCAGTTCTCGTGTCGGTCGGTGAGCGCGATTTTCGCGTGCCGATGAACAACGCGCTCGAGTTTTGGACGGCGCTCCAGCGGCAGCAGATTCCGTCGCGACTGATCATCTGGCCGGACGAGAATCACTGGATTCTGCGCGGGGAGGACAGCCGGTTCTTCTACAGGGAAGTGGCGGCGTGGTTCGCGCGCTGGCTCGGCCCGACGGCGGCGACGGGAAACTAGGAGCTACTCGTAAAGTTTGGTGATATCAGCCTTCGCCAACTCCACGAAGAAGTCCGCAATCTTCGCGGTAACGGCGTCGACGTACCGCTTGCCCTTCTCGGGAGTCGCCGCGGCGGGATTGCCGACACCCGTGTCGTCGGTGACCTGACGCCATTGCCGCGGCGCCCACGCCCACCCTTCCCGCAGCGCGGTGATCTTGAATTTCCGCGCCGCACCGCTGCCGGCTTCGGACAGCGGCCGCGCCCGCTCAGCGTCGAGGTGCTGCATGACACTCGTCTCGAGCTCGCCCGCGTGATCGCCGAGGTCTGAAAAAAAACCCTTCGGATCGAGCACCTTGTACCAGTTGATCACGCACGCGAATACCGCCACTTGCCCCTGCAGCTCGCGAATCATCTGGCGAAAATCATTCGCACCGTGGCCGTTGAAGACCACGAGCTTCGGAATCCCCTGCGCGGCGAGCGACAGGGCGACGTCGCGCAGGACGAGCCATTGCGTGCTCGGATTCATGTTGATGCACAGCGGAATGTCGAGCTGGCCGGTGTTCACGCCGAACGGCACGGCCGGCAGCACCACGACCTTGGCACCGCGGCCCCATGCGCGCTCAGCGGCGCGCGCGGCAACTTCCTCGGCCTGGATGTTGTCCGTCGTGTACGGAAGGTGATAGTTGTGCGCTTCGGTCGCGCCCCAGGGGAGTACGGCGACTTCGTAGCGCGTGTCGCGAACGGTTTTCCAGGTGAGCTCGTCGAGGATGTACGGGCGATTGGCCATGACGACGGATTGTACGCCTGGACGCTTCGGCGTCTAGACGTCCAGCCGTTTCGAGTACGGCACCTCTTCGCCATGCTCGAGATAGCGCTTCAGGATGCGGAGATACATCGCCCAGCAGTAGCACGAAATCCGATAGTGCTCGTTGGCCTTCGGCCATCCGGTGTGATGGAATCGCACTTGCGTGCCGCCATCGATCGGGGATAGCTCGAAACCAACCTTCGTCCCGTTCCAGTCCTGATCACTCGTGGAGATTTGCAGCTCGAACTTCTTCTGCGGAACGCATTCCGTCACCTTCCCGCGCCAATCGAACTTTGGCCCGAAGTACAGCTCGTACTCAGCGCCCCGCTTCGCCGTCCCTGCTGATCGCTCGGTCCACCATTGCGCGAGACCGGGACCGGTGCTCACCCCGTCGAATACCGCCTGGGGCGGCGCAAAGATCGGAAAGTCGTGGAAGATGTCAGGCACCAACGGGAACTTGTGCCCGCGTGACGCGTGGCGCCAGCATCGCCCGGTGCGCAAACAGCGCGATCGGTGTGCCAATCAAGAACGCGTGCACGGCGATGCTCAGCACTACCCACACCGTATTCGGCGATCCAGGGAGCGCGCGCGATAGTGGCACGACGATGTAGTTCATGACGCCGTAGAGCAGGATGCCGTACACGGGCCCGAAGGTCCACGGCTTCTGCCAGAGATCCGACCAGCGTCGCGCGAACAGGTAGTAGGTCACGGCCATAGTCGTGGCGATGGAGAAGTGCAGCACCAAGCCGAGGAGCGCGGTGCGCCAACCGCCGTTGAAGCTCGCATCTGGTCCGATCAGCCCGGACGCGACCGATTGCAAGACTCGGCGCGGCGCCACGCCGCGCTTCAGGAACCAATAGGTGCAGGCGTAGGTGATGTCGAACGCGCCGGCAACGAGACCGCCCAGCAGCACGTACGAGAAGGGTTTCTTCATGGGCTCCATGGCAGCACGTGACGGGTCCGACTGCTTTCCGCAGCAAGCACCAATCCGCGCATCACATCGAGCGACCACTCGGGCGAAACGGCCAGCTCTGCCGTGCCGAGCATCGCATCGCGCACGTTTTCATAATACCTGGCGAAGCTCGACCGTAAGGTCGGCACTGTGCGCGTTGCGTCAAACGTGATCAGCTTGCCGTAGAGCTCCGGCGGATCCGTGTCCCAGTCCGGCTCGTCCGGTGTGCGTCCCTCCTTGAGCGCGCCCTCCTGCGGGTCCATGCCGTATTTCACAAACGACCCACGCGTGCCGTTCACGACCCACGTCGGCCCGACGGGCGGCCGCAACATGGACGCGCGTAACACGGCGCGCACGCTGCGATAGTGGAGCGTGACGTCGAACGCGTCGTCGATCCGGCCGCCGTCGCGCTCGATGCGAATGTCTGCCTCGATTGCTTCCGGAATTCCAAACAGGAGCAAGGCTTGATCGAAGAGATGCGGTCCGATGTCGAACCACACGCCGGAGCCCGGCAACGGCTCCTCACGCCACGCCTTCGGTTTCTGCTCCGGACGAAAGCGATCGAAATGCGATTCGTACGACACGACCCGCCCCAGGCCCCCCTCCGCGACGACTTTCCGCACGGTCTCGAAGTCGCCGGTATAGCGACGGTCCTGATAGACCGTCACAATGCGACGCTGCTGCTTGGCGAGTTGCACCAAATCCTCTGCTTCCGCGAGCGTCGTCGTGAATGGCTTGTCCACCACGGCGTGGCGTCCGGCGAGGAGCGCCTGTTTGGCGATCGGATGGTGTGAAGTGTTGGGCGTGGCGACGACGACGAGATCGATCTTACGCGTCAACAGCTCGTCGACGCTGCGGACGAATTCGACATCGGGGTACTTCGGATCGGGGTCACCGTGACGCTGAACGATGGCGGCGAGTCGCAATCCCTCGACCGCACGAATGACCGGGGCATGAAAGACCTTGCCGGCGAACCCGAACCCCACCAGACCAACGTCGAGCATGGCAAGATTGTACTGCTAGAACGCGATCTGCACACCCGTCGTGAGAATGCGATCAGTCTTCTTGAAGCCTGGCTCCGGCTGGTTGTCGAACCGGATGACGTACGACAGGCGCAGACCGATCTGCGTCGATAACGGCGCGGTCAGCGCCGTCTCTGAGTTGATGCGCTGATCTTCCGAAGTCTTGAGATTGGCGACCCACTCGAACACTTCCGTGAAGTAGGATTTCGCGGCAAAGAGATGCTTGTAGCTCGCGGCGGTGCGCGCCGCGCCAAACGTTTGGGTGACGCCCGCCGTGCTGCGCTCACTTTGCGATGTGAGGCCGGTTTCGAGGCTGAGCGTGTCGCGCGGCGTCTGGACCACGCCCAAGGACGCGCCCGGACCACCGAACCAGCGAGACGCCAGGCCGGCGAACGGGTCGCGCTGATATCGCACCAGCGCGTATACCGCGACGCGCTGCGTGAGGGAGTAGTCGCCGCGCACGCCGACGTCGTAGGACTCGGTCGTGGTCTTTCCCTCGGTTTTGCCGTAGAGGACTTTCAGGTTCTCGCCAAGTGAGAAACGCGACCCGAACTTGTGAGAGTATTTCTCTCCCACGTTGAAGCTGAGGAAGTTCGCGTTGCCGCTCGCGTTGACGAAGCCGAGATCGACGGTGAGCTGCTGAGCTGAGGCTGCTCCGCAGCAGAGGATTGAGACAAAGGCGGCGAGGGGAACGCTTCGCATGCGACAAAAACTACGCGTTCCCCTCCCCCTTGCTACCGCGACGCGGCTTTCTTTTGCGGATCGTCCGCGGGGTTCACATACGTCAGCGCGAACGGCCCGATCGCGCTCACTTGGACTACCGTCGCCCCTTTCGCACGCGCGAAATGAGCCATCTTGGCCGGGGCGGTAATGAATCCGCCGACGGGCAACACGACCGGATTCGTGAAGTCGGCCTTGTCTCCCATCCCCACCAGGAACGTTCCGCTGATCACAGTGATGTGCTCATCGGTCGGATGGACGTGCGGCGCGATGGTGTAGCCCGCCGGAAACTCCAGCCGTACCGTAAACAACTCGGGCTTCGACGGATCGCCCTGCAACACCGCCATCTTTGCGCCTGCGGGAAAGACAGCCGGCGCGGGGCCCCATTTGAGGGCCGGCGCCTGCACTGCGAGAAGAGCCAGAAGCGAAAGCGTAACCATGTCAGCCTCACCAATGAGAAGGGTGCCTGAGGTTATCGGGCTGAGGGCTGCCGCGCTTCGCCCGGGTGGGCCAGTCAGGAAAGAATCTTTTCATGGCCCGATTGGGCCATCGAACGGGCACGCTAAAGGAGACCTTGCTTCGCGGCGTACGCCGCCGCAGCGGCGCGCGAGGAGAGCCCTAACCGGCTGAGTAGATTGGCGACGTGCCGCTTCACGGTGTGATCGGACAGCTTCAAACGGGCGGCGATGTCGGGGTTGCTCAAGCCCTGCGCGACCAGGCGTAAGATCTCGATTTGCCTGGCAGTAAGCGCCTCACGCGTGCGGTCGCGACGCGGGGATGCGGCTGCGGTGACCTGCTGAACCACACCGAGTCTCCGCAGCACATCCCGCGCCGCCCGAGCCTCGCGATCCGCGGCCGGCTGTTTGCCGAGGTCCACGAGTTCGTCCGCCAGGTCGAGCCGGGCCCGAGCGGCTTCGAACGGCGCCCCGCTGGCGCCGTACCGCTCGACCGCTTCCTCGAATCCCCGCGCCGCGCCGTCATGATCTCCACGTGCGCGGCACAGGGCAGCACGCGACGCCGCGGCCGCAGCGGCCAGCGGCAGCGTGCCGAGCGTTTCGGCAACGCGCTCGAGCTCGGCGAGCAGTCGCGTTCCGTTCACCACATCTCCAGCCGCTGCGTGCGCCCGGATAGCCAGCTCCAACGCGCCGGCCCGCGTCGTCAATTCGCTCGCGCCGACCTGGGTGAGCAGCTGCTCGATCAGCGCTACGCACTCCGCCGCATCGCCACGCTCGAGCGCGAGCGCCGCCACCCCGAGCCGCGACAGGACCTGACTCTTGGAGCGTTCGAAGAGATCGGCGGCTTCATCGAGGCGCCCCTGCCGCAGCCGAAGATCACCGAGTCGCGCCAGCGCCTGACCGGCCGTCGCGGGCCGCACTGCATCGAGCTCGCGTGCCGCCGCGCTCAGCTCCCGTTCGGCGTCCTGCCATGCGCCGCGCCAGATGAGTACGCCCGCGAACTGGGCGCGGCAAATCGCCGACATGGGACGCACGCGCCACCGCTTGGAGAACTCCAATGCGCGTTCGCACCACTGCGCTGCGCGATCGAAGTCGCGCACGCGCTCACACGCAAAGATCTGCCAGCAGCACACCTGACCGACCGCATGCAGTTCCTTGATCTCCCCCGCCGTCGCCGCGGCCGTCGCTTCGTCGAGACACCGCATCCCGTCGGCGACCTGGCCGGCGCTGACCAGGGCGAGCCCTTCGAGCGCGAGCGCGGTGAATTCGAGTCCGGGGTCGCCGACCGCTCGGGCGAGCTGTGCCGCGCGCACGGCACGCTCACGCGCGGCCGCCGGATCGTGCCCCCGAAACAGCGAGACTTCGCCCTCGCGGAGCAAGAGCCATCCGTATTCGACGCTGGATTCGTGTCCTGCGAGGATGCGACGGGAGCGCTCGAGCCAGCCGTTGGCGACGGCGGTGTCGCCGCGAAAGGCCAGGTAGTCCCAAACGAGCCAGAGGGCCACGCGCGCCGCGCCACGCGCGTCGTTGGCGTCGCGATAGAGCCGGTAGGCACGTTCGCGCGCATCAAAAGTGCCGGCGGCGTCGTCCAGCCACCACGAGGCGAGGCCGAGCTGCTCCCAGGCGGACGCCGTTTCCCGGGCAGCGAGGCTTTGCTGGAACTGGCCGCGTGCCTCTTCCCAGGCACCGCGGCCGAGCGCCGCCCGCCCCGCTTCGATCAGTCCGGCCGAGGCGTTTTCCAATCGCTCGTCATGATGAACAGCGGCGCACCGTCGAACTCATAGATCGGCCGCAGACGCCCGGTGTTGTAGTACTTGGAGACGTCCACGACCTTCTTCTCCGACGTCACACTCGCTAACGGTACACTGTCGTAGAAGCCACGATGAATGCTCACCAGCCGGCCGTACTGCTTTTTGACCACGAGATCGAGCGCGAGGTTGCCGAATGCCATCGGCACGATCGAGTCGAGCGCATCCGGGTCGCCGGAGCGGACGAGATAGCCGAGGCGCTGGTTCACGACGTCGATCCGGCGCCCGTTGTTGTACTTCGCCGAACGCTCCTTGAGCTCGGCGCCGATGCGATCCCCGATCCCGCCGAGCTTGCGGTGGCCGAACATGTCGGTTTCCTCGCCCTCGAAGCTCATGCCCTCGTGCGATTCGAGCCGCGCACCTTCGGAGATCAGCACCACTGAATACCGGCTGGGGTTGCGGTTCCGATCCATCGTGAGCAGCTCGGCCAGCTGATCGATTTCGACGGGATATTCGGGGATGACGCAGCGATCCGCGGCGCCCGCCATAGTGGGAAGCAATGCGGTGAACCCGGCGTACCGCCCGAACACTTCGATGACCAGGAAGCGCTCGTGCGATCCGGCCGACGTGCGCAACCGGTGGGTCAGCTCGATCGTGCGCGTCACACAGGTGCTGAACCCGATGCAGTAGTCGGTACCGAAGACATCGTTGTCCATCGTCTTCGGAATCGCGACGACGTTCACGCCTTCATCGTGCAGCCGCTTGCCGTAGCTGAGCGTGTCGTCGCCGCCGATGGGAATCAGGATGTCGATACCGATGTGCTCGAGATTCTTGAGCACGTCCTTGGTCGCATCGTTGGTCTTGTCCTTGTACGTGTCGGCCAGGTGCGGCGGGACGCGCTCTTTGGGCAAGTGACTGGGGCGCGTTCGGGAGGTGTGCAGGAACGTGCCGCCCGTGCGCCCCGCGCGATTGACTATGTCTTCGCGTAGTGGGAGGATGCTGTTGCTGTTGTCCGCCCCCTTTTCGCACGAGTAATCCACCAGGCCGCCCCAGCCGTGGCGAATGCCGATGACCTTGTAGCCGTCACGAAGCGCGCGAATCGTGATGGCGCGAATGGCCGGATTCAGCCCGGGGACGTCACCGCCGCCTGTGAGAATGCCGATGGTGCCTTTGCTCATGGGCGAAAAGCTAGCGCATCGAGGCCGGCGCTGGACGTAACATTGACTTCGGGATATTTTCGGGAATGCGTCGCATTCTCTTGGCTGATGCCGACGCGTTTTATGTCGCCGTCGCGCGCGCCGTCGATCCTGAGGTCGCCGGCAAGGCGCCGCTCCTGATCGTTGGCGGCTCGCGCGACAGCCGCGGTGTCGTCTGCTCCGCCTCCTACGAGACTCGCAAGTTCGGCGTTCGCTCCGCGATGCCGATCGCGCGCGCGCTCCGACTCTGCCCCGACGCTGTGTGCGTTCCCGTTCCCTTCAAGGAATGCTGGAAGAAAAGCCGCGAGATCCGCGAGACCCTGCAGCAATTCTCGCCTGTCGTCGAGGGCGCGAGCGTGGACGAATGGTACATCGATCTCACCGGCACCGAAGGCGTCTATCACCACGAGCCACTCGCCGCGACGGCGCAACGTATTCGCGCTACCGTCCAGCAGACCACCGGTCTCACGCTCTCGATCGGCGGCGGCACGAACAAGCTGATCGCCAAGATGGCGGTCGATCGCGCCAAGCCGAGCCGCGACGGGAATGGCGTGATGATCGTCGAGCCCGGACAGGAGGAAGCCTTCCTCCGCACATGCACGCTCGCCGAAATCCCGATGGTGGGCCCGAAGTTCCAGCAGCGCCTGGCGGCCCGCGGTCTCGTCACGGTAGAGGATGTGTTGCGGCACGATCGCGCGGCCCTCGAGCGCTGGATGAGTAAGCGCGAGGCGGCGTGGCTCTGGAATCGGGTTCTCGGGATCGATGATGGAACCGTCGCGCATCGCGTGATGAACCGCGGCCTTTCCCGCGACGAGACATTCGGCAAAGACTTGCACAAGGACGCGGACATCGGGCGTGAGCTGCTGCGGCTCGTGACCCGCGCGGCCGCGGACCTGCGCGGCGATCATCTCACCGCGCGCACGGTTGCCGTGAAGCTGCGCGACTTTGACTTCAAGACGCGCTCGGCGCAACGGACGCTGCGCGAGCCGGTGGTTTCGGATCGCGTGATTCTCGAGGTGGCGCACGAGCTGCTGGCGAGTCTCCGGAGGGCCCGGCGGGTTCCGGCGCGGCTGGTGGGCGTGCGGCTCTCCGGACTCGCGCCCCTGACATCCACCGACCAGCTCGAGCTGGAAACGACGACCGTGGAGACGCCCCGCGACCGGCAGCTCACGCAGGCGATTGATCGAGTGCGCGGGAAGTACGGTCCGAAAAGCATTGTGCCAGGGGGACTTACAGAGAAGCATTGACGAAACGAACGTTCGTGCTATTTTAGTGGCGTGAACAAGGGCGAACGCACCAAGACGGCCATCCTCGAGCACGCCACCAGTCTCGCCAGTCAGGTGGGACTGACCGGTCTGACCATCGGTGTTCTTGCTGACGATCTCGAGCTCTCCAAGAGCGGACTCTTCGCGCATTTCCAATCAAAAGAAGCGCTGCAAATCGACGTGCTCGACCACGCCGCGCGCCGCTTTTCCGAAATGGTCGTCCGCCCTTCCCTGCAGGAGCCACGCGGTGCGCCGCGGCTCCGCGCGCTGTTCGAACGGTGGCTCAAGTGGGAAAACGACATCGCCCTGCCCGGCGGCTGCATCTTCGTCGCCGCGACGACCGAGCTCGACGACCGTCCCGGTCCCGTGCGCGATCGGCTCGTCGTGCTGCAACGCGATTGGATCGAGGTCATCCGCACCTCCGTTCGCAAAGGGATCGAGGCAGGTCTCTTCCGCGCCGACGTCGATGCGCAGCAGTTCGCGCAGGACATGTATGGCATCATGCTGGCTCTCCATTTCCACCGCCGTCTGATGCGCGACCGCGGGGCTGAAGACCGCGCGCGCCGCTCATTCGACGCCCTACTCGACGGAGCAAAGGCATGAAATTCTTCCGCGCAGTCTTCCAGGTCCTGCAGCCCGTGTGGCCGGGTGGCGCCGCCTGGCTTGCCGAGCGGCTCTTCTTCACCGCGCCGCGCCGCGCCCTCTCAAGACCGGCGCGTGCATTTCTGGCGACGGGACAGCGGTTCACGCTGCGCGTCGAGGGCCGGCAGGTCGTGGCGTGGCACTGGGGCGATGTCGGCACCGCGCCGATCGTCTACCTGAGCCATGGCTGGGCCAGCCGCGGCGCGCGACTCGCGGCATTCGCGCCGCCGTTGCTCGCCGCGGGCTACGCGGTCGTGACCTACGACGTGCCGGGCAACGGCGCATCGGCACGCGGCATGACGTCGATGCCTGAATACGCGCGCACGCTCATGGCGGTCGCCGCACACACGGGAAACTCCCGCACACCGCACGCCGTGATCGCGCATTCGATGGGATGCTCGGGCACGGCGCTCGCGCTGTCCTGGGGGCTCGAGGTGGGACGCCTGGCGTTCCTCGCTCCGGCGGCCGATCCTCCTTCGTGGGTCGCGCCCTTCGTGCGCGCGCTGGATCTCCGGCCCGATGTCGTAGCGCACTTGCGGGCGCGCAGCGAGCGCCGCCTGCGCGTGCGCTGGGATGAACTGCACGTGTGCGACATCGCGCGCCGCCTCGAGTCGCGACCGCCGCTCTTGATCGTGCACGACAAGCACGACGAGACCGTCGCCTGGAACGACGGCTCCGCCATTGCCGCCGCATGGCCCGGCTCGACGTTCATTTCGACCGAGCGTCTCGGGCATCGCGGCGTGGCACAGGACGAAGCGGTCGTGCGTCAGGTGGTGGAGTTCGTGACCGGGGAGCCGGCAAAACGGACCAGCCGCCGCGATTGGGAATCGCAGCGGCTGGAGCACGAATTGTTCTACCGCGAGGAGCGCGCCGGTCTCAGTTCGACCCACCCGCAGCCGTTCGCGCCGTCGCCGGCGGTGCGTTCGTAATGAACCGCGCGATGTTCTGCTTCAGCTCGGCCAACGCGGGCTCGTACAGATACATCATGTGGCCGGCATCGTAGTACTTGAGCGTGATGTTGTCGCGCAGGTCGGGCGACAAGCCTTCCAGGTGACTGACGGTGTACTCGGTGGCGAAGAACGGGGTCGCGAGATCATAGAGCCCGTTCTCCACTTCGACCCTGAGGTGTGGGTTGCTCGCCAGCGCCTGGGCCAAGTCATCACCCACGTACGTCGCCGCCGCCCAGCCGCGCTGGCCGTCGCGCGTCCAATTCCATTGCCCCTGATTCCCCCCGCCCAACGAGTAGCGATCCGGCGTGTCGAACTTCAGCTCGCTACGCAAGTAGACGTTGACCGCTGACGTGAACGCTCCCGTCACCGCATTCGACTGCGGATCTCCCGGTGCATTCTCGGCCAGCAGATCGAGGAGCGGCCCCGAGAAGCGCGAGTCGAGACGGCCGGTGACCAGGCCGCGGCTGCGTTGCAGCTCCGCCATGAACGCACGCAGCGGCACCCGCAGATCGGACTTGATCAGGTAGTCCTCGGACAATCCCGTGTATGTCGCAAGCTGCTTGGCGACTTGCGCCTTGCGGTCGGCAGGCAACGCCGCGCCGGCGGCAAGCGCCGCGGCGTAGTCGCCCACGGCATAGCGGCGGACCTCGGCGAGGAACGACGCCATGTTCGCGGGCGCGGCAATCACCTTGTGATAGGCTGCTGTCGCGGCGTAGCTCGGCAAATACAGCGCGTAGGACAGGTCGTGCCCTGGCGCGAACAGCAGCGTCTCGAAGTCGAGCACGGACGAGATCAACACAATCCCGTTCAGCGTGATGCCGTCGCGCTGCAGGCGATTGCCCAACACCGCAGAGCGTGTGGTGCCGTAGCTCTCGCCGATGAGGTACTTGGGAGAAGACCAGCGGCCGGTCCTGCTGATGTACTGAGAAACAAACTGGGCGAGCGACTTCGCGTCCTCGTCGACGCCCCAGAAGTCCTTGCCTGTCCCCTTCCCCACCGGCTTGGAGAACCCCGTTCCGATCGGATCGATGAACACCATGTCGGTGACGTCGATCAGGCTGTTGGCGTTGTCGACCACCTGGTACGGTGGGGGCGGCGTGAACGCCGCATCGGTCGTGACGACGCGGCGCGGTCCGAACGCGCCCATGTGCAGCCAGGCCGATGCCGAGCCGGGCCCGCCATTATAGATGAACGAGATGGGACGCTGACTCGGGTCTTTGGCGTCGGTGCGCGTGTAGGCCGTGTAGTACAGCACGCCGATCGACTCGTCCTTGTCGTTCTTGAGCAGCATCGTCGCGGCGGTCGCGCGATACGCGATGACCTGGCCCCCTACGCGAATCGTGTGATCAGTGACGGACGATTGCTCGTTTGGAATCGGCGCCGGCTTGGTCGTGTCGCGATCGGCTGCACCCGTGGACGCGGCGGTGCCGGGCCGCTGCGCGCGCATCGGAGTCGCGAGCAGGCCGATCATCAGGATGATGGTGCAGAAGCGCATGGGTTCTCCTTCTTTCTTCGTTAGAAAATACTGGCGATGACGCGCCGCGCGTACGCGATGACGGGCGTCGCGCCCTCCGTGACCCGCAGCTCAAGGATGAACGCTCCCAGAATAATCGCGCATGCGCGGCCGTTGTCACGCCGGCATTGACGGTCCGCCGCGTCGAGCGTCGCGTGCAGCAACTTCACCTGCCCGCGGTTCAGGGCACCCGTCGTAGCCAGCTCGTCCACATCGCGATTCAAGACCGCGATCCCGTCGAGCGTGGACTGCACGGTGATCTGCGTGGTCGCGCTGCTGTTTGCCCCATAAGGATCTGTAACCGTCAGCGTCGCCGTGAACGACCCCGCCTGCGCGTAGGTATGGGTGGGCGCACTCCCGCTCGCCCCGCTCCCGTCTCCAAAATCCCACGTGAAGGTGACATCGTCACCGGAGGGGAATGTCGAGCCGGCCGCCGAGAACGTGACGCTCGAATTCTTCAAGGTCGTATACGGACCTCCGGCGTTCGCAACGGGCGGCTGTGCGTGGCCTTCCACGACGCTCTGGAATGCCAGCGGCAGGAGCGAGAGGAAATCGTACCCGGTCGCGGCCTCGATATCGTCGACCGTCGTCAGATAGCTCTGCCATGGATCGTTCCGGACTCCGACGATATTGGGCATGCTGACAGCGAGCACGGTCGTGCCGGCGAGATCATCCCACGTCGCGAGGCTGCCCTTGGTGAAGGGCACGCCGCCCAAATCCGCGCCGATCAGCGCGAGTTTCCAGGTCCGATCGGGGATGGCGATCTTGCCTTCGTTCTTGACGAACCGCAGCGGCTGCGAGGGATCGTACCACGGACCGGTGATGATGTAGACGGCCCGGCCACTCCGTGCCGAATCGCCGAGCGCGTTCTCGAATTGCGCCCACACACCCTGATTCAGATCGGCGGTCTGGGGCACGATGTTGGTGAGATAGAACGTTGCGGCGTTGTCCGTATTCCCCGCCGTGCGATCGAACGAACGGGCCATGTGGCCCCGATCGAATCCGCTCCCCGTATAGTCGGACGTGAGGATCTGCTTGTCGGCCGGCAACAGCGGGTCGGCCGTGAAACAGTTGCAGCGGTCCTGCCCAACCACCATCTGCCGGGCATCGAGCTCATACGACACCCAGTTCGGGGTGCCATGCGATTCGTTGTAGGACAGCGTGTATTGCGGCCGCACGATCAACAGATCGTTCGGGTTCGATGGCGAAGCCGCAGTCGGATCGCCGAACTCGTCGTTGGTGCCGTAAATCTCCGGCGGCGCGGGATGTGGTGTCTCGACGAAGATCGAATGCGTAATGAACGTGTCGGGTATACCCCCAGCAACCGGCGTCGCGATGATCCGCAGACCCGGCCGGTCGGTGCCGTTCGCCGGCGCCGCAACCGCGGTCACCAAGCCGGTATTCTGGACGTTGGCAACGCCCGCGATCTGTGGATCCACCGCCTCGAACACGAAGTCCGCGGGGATGATCGTGCCGTTCTGAGCGACGCGCGCGGTCGCAAACAACTGCGTCTGAAATCCCGGCGGCAGGCTGGTCGACGATGACGACACGTCGATCCAGTGAATCTCGGGGCTCACGACGTTGATCTGGAACGTCGCAGACCTTGTAATGGTGTCATCGGTCGCCGTTGCCGTGATCTCCACCGGATTCGCGCTCGCCAGGATGCCGGTCACCGTACCCGATGCATCGACTGTGGCGACACTCTCGTCGTCAGACGACCATACGATCGTGGCGGTGCCGACGGTCTGATTGTGCTGGTCCCTGGGCGTCGCGGTCAGCTTGATCGTCAAGCCCGCTGTCACGGTGGTTGGTCCCGTGATCGTCACGTGATCGAGCGCGCCGAGCGGGAAGACACCGGGACACGGCTGAACGGGGGTTGCGGTGTTGCGGGGGACCGGAGCCGCTGACGCGAAATCCGCTGCGTTGTCGTTCGTATCCTGGCAGCCGTCCTGCTTCCGGAGGTTGGCCAGGGAATTCGAAAGCGTAGGAGCCGCGGCGCTGCCCTCGAAGAAGTTCGCGCCGTCATAGCCGACCAAGTCGACGATCTGCGCAAGCTGGCTCGGTGAGCACGGCGTCGACCCGCCGTTGCACGCGATGGGCGATGTCGTGTTCGTCACCAGCACCTTGCCGCCAGTCGCCGACATGTTGATCGAGCCGGTCGCGTCAGGTGTGGGGAGCGCGACGCCGTTCGTCGTGCCGCCGGCCTCTTGCACCAGGAAATACTGTCCGGGCTCGAGCGACACCGCTGGAAGCGGTGTCAGGTTTGCACCGAAATTGCCGGTGCCCGTTGCGCTCGTGTACTGGACCGACCAGCCCGAGAGCGAAACGGTCGTGCCGCCGCGATTGAACAGCTCCACAAAGTCGTTGCGCAACGGAGCGCCGCTGTTGTTCCCACCACCGTAGACCTGACTGATCACGATGTCCGGGCTGCCCCCAGGATCGGAGATGGAAGCCGTGACGCTCGGCACTGAGGGCGCGACGGATCGATCGATGGTAGTGCACGACAGTGTAGCAGCGAGTAACACAAGGAGGGTCCGACGCACGACGCATGACTCCAAGAAGAAAGAGGCAGAGCGAAGCTAGCCCCAGGGCACGCCGCTGACTACTCCCATCTGAGCGTCCGTGACCCCTTCGTTTCGAGCGCCCTTCCTGTTATCGTTTCGACTGACGCGCGAGTAACGCGCGTCCCGGACTGAGAGCGGTCGTCAGCTGCGACGACCGAGGCGTTACCCAATCGGCCCCTCAGTCCCGGCACCACAACAATGGGAGCCGTATCCGATGGGCACCTCGACCGAAGCTGCTACGACCCGTGATCTCATCGCGGAAATCGACGAGCTGCGCACGATGCGCGGCGCCGCGATTCTCGCGCACAACTACCAGTATCCCGAAATCCAGGACCTGGCCGACGTCGTCGCCGATTCGCTACAGATGGCGCGACGGGCGACCGCGCTCGACGCGCCGATCCTCGTGATCTGCGGCGTGCACTTCATGGCCGAGACCGCGGCGATCGCTAATCCGGACAAACGCATCCTCATTCCCGATCGCAGCGCCGGCTGCTCGCTCGCTGCCATGATTCAAGCCGCCGATGTCCGCGCCTGGCGCGCCACCCACCCCGATGGCCTGGTGGTCGCATACGTGAATACGGCCGCCGATGTAAAGGCGGAAGCGGATTACTGCTGCACGTCAGGCAACGCCGTCGCCGTGATCAACGCGCTGCCACCCGGCGTCCCCGTGCTCTTCCTCCCCGATGTCTACCTCGGCAACTATCTGCGCCGTGTTACGGGCCGGGCGATGGACGTCTGGCTCGGCGAATGCCACGTGCACGCGGGGCTCACGCGTGAGACGCTCGAGCAACGTCGCGCCCAATATCCTGATGCCGAGTTCCTCGTGCACCCCGAGTGCGGCTGCACGACGAGCGCGATGTACTATGCCGAGGCCGAGGGGGACGCCGCGCGCGGCCGAACACAGATCGTCTCGACCGAACAGATGATGCGGCGGGCTCGCGTCTCCGCCGCGCGCCGCTTTGTCGTCGCGACCGAAACCGGCGTCCTGCACCGGCTGCGGCGCGAAAACCCCGGCAAGGAATTCATCGCTGCCCGCGAGGATGCCGAGTGTCGCTACATGAAGCAGATCACGCTGGAGAAGGTGCGCGACTCGCTGCGCGATCTGGAATACGAAGTGACCGTCGCGCCCGACGTCGCGGCGCGTGCCCGCCGCGCCATCGATCGGATGCTCGCCATTGGCTGACGCGTTTGGATTAGTCGAGGTGCGCCGCGCCCTCGCGGAAGACCGGGCGCGAGAGGACGTCACCACCAAACTGCTCGGCCCGGCGGCAGAGGCGCGTGCCGAGGCGCGGTTCATCGCCGAAGGTCGCCTGGTGGCTGCCGGTTTGCCCATCCTCGCCACCGTATTTCGCGAGCTGGATACCCGCGCCGCCGTGCTCTCGACCGCCGCCGAAGGGTCCTGGATCGACGCGGGCACGACGCTCGCAGTCGTCAGCGCGACCGCGAGAGCACTGCTCGCGGGCGAACGCGTAGCGCTCAACTTCCTGCAGCGGCTCGCAGGCGTGGCGACGATGACGCGGCAGGCGGCGGACGCGGTGCGCGATACGCCCGCCCGCATCACGCACACGCGCAAAACCACACCCGGTCTCCGAGGCCTCGAGCTCTACGCCGTGACAATCGGCGGTGGCGTGGAAAACCGCGCCACCCTCGCCGCGGCGGTGCTCTGGAAAGACAATCACTGGACACTCCTCGGCCAGCACAACCGGTCGCTGGCCGATGCCCTGGCCGCCGTTCCTTCCGGTGTGCCCGTGATCGTCGAAGTCGAAACCGATGAGCAGTTGGAGACCGCGCTCGCCGCCGGCGTCACACACGTCCTGGTCGACAATCAAACGCCGGAGCGCGTGAGCGCGTGGGCCAGGCGCGCCGGGCGCGGTGTGACGATTCAGGCTTCGGGCGGCATCACCGTCGCGAGCGCGCGCGCCTACGCCGAGGCGGGCGCGTCGCTCATCGCGATTGGCGCGCTCACGCATTCCGCGCCGGCCGCGCCGATCCGCTGCGATATCAGCGCGGCTGTGATTGCCCCAGCCGCGCCCGCCAACGCGCCAGCACCGCGGTGACCAGGGTGCGCGCCCGCGCACACGCCGCCACTTGCGCCGCCGTCGGCGCGACATCCGCATCCTGCATCGCCATCGTCGCGGCCAAGGCTCGATCGCGCGCGCTCGCGAGCGCTCGGCTCAACGAATCCGAGCGTGCCGCCTGTTGATATGCCGTCTGCGCCGCGGCTGCGAGGTCATACATCTCGCGCGAGAGCGCCGCGAGCTGCGTCAATCCCGCCGCCGGGGTCTTCACGCGCGGATCGAGGCGCAACGTGAGCGGCTGCGTGTACGATCTGCCGTTCACCGTCAGCCGCACGGTGTAACGTCCCGGCGCCGCCCACGGCGCGCGCGGCGTGTGCTCGCTGCGATGTGGCACGGCGCCCGTCGCTTCCACGTCATCGGTGCGCGCATTGTCGCCAATCGGCTGATAATGCATGTCCCACATGAAGCGATGCAGCCCGGCTCGGGTGGAGAGGCGCTGCTGCGGCGCCGGCCAGTAGAGGGGCAGGCCGCAATCTGGAGCCGACGGCGACTTTTGACAGAGCCGGTTGTACGCCACGGGGTCCACCGCGGGATCGGGATCGAGCACCGGGTCGTCGCTCGAGTACGACCGAATGACACGACCGGACGCATTGACGATCTCGAGTTTCACCGTTCCCACCGCATCCGCCCCCCCGCCCAAGGCATAGTCGATGATCGCGCCGTTGGGCGGATTCTCCGCTGCGGGCAGCTCGGGCGGCCAGGGGGTCGGCTCGTTGGTGCCGAGGCGCACGCGCACCGCGGTGTTCGGCTTGACCAAATACGTGCCTGTCGCTCCGCGCGATTTCGCCATCTGCCTGAGTGGGCTCAGATCATCGAGAATCCAAAATCCCCGTCCGTGGGTCCCGGCGATCAGATCGGCGCAAAGGCACGTGCTGTCGTCCTTCACCTGGATATCGCGCACCGAGATCGCGGGCATGTTGAGCCGGAGCGATTGCCAGCTCGCGCCGTCGTCGAACGACACCCACACCTGCGTCTCCGTCGCCGCATACAGGAGCCCCGGCACGCGCGGATCTTCCCGAATCGAATTCGCCGCGGCGTCTGACGCGATGCCGGTGTTGATCTCCCTCCAGGTGCGGCCGCCGTCGTGCGTGCGCCAAAAGTGCGGGCGCGCATCGTCGATGCGCTGCGTGTTGGCGGCCGCGTACGCGGTGCGGGTGTCGAAGTGGCCCGCCTCGATGTTGAAGATGCGAGTCCAGGGCTGGATCTCGGGCGGTGTGACATTGCGCCACGTCTTCCCGCCGTCAGTGGTCACCTGGATGTTGCCGTCGTCGGTGCCCGCCCACAGCACCAGACTGCTCCTGGGCGACGGCGACAGCGCGGTGATCGATCCGCGTGGCGTCGGCGTCACGGTGCTCGCATAGCGGCCGGCACTCGGCGGCACGGCCCAGGTGTGGCGGGCGAGATCTGGACTGATCCGGGTCCAGGTGTGCGCGTGATCGATCGACTTCCACACGACGTTCGACGTGTAGTACAGCACGTTTGGACTGACCGGCGACCAGATCAGCGGCATGGTGCGCACGTTGCGGCCGAACTTGTCGCCGCGCTGCGCAGAGTCCGGCCCCACCTGCGCCGTCTGGCCGGTGCGGCGGTCGTAGCGCGACACGCCGCGGCGCGCGCTGCCGAAGACGACGTCCGGATCTTTGGGATCAGGAGCCGCAATGCCGTACTCCTGGATGTTCGCGGGATGCCAGTCGTTGAACGTGATCCGGCCGTCGTCAGAGCGGCTCTTCACGCAGATGGAGCCTGAGTCCTGCTGCCCGCTGCACACGCGGTACGGGAACGCGTTGTCGGCCGTGACGTGATAGACCGCCGCGGTCGGCTGGGTGTACCAGTTGCTCCACGACTCCCCGCGATTGCTCGAGATCACCGCGCCCTGATCGGAGACTGCGAGAATCACGTTCGGATCGTCAGGATGGATCCAGATGCGCTGATAATCGTCACCGCCCGGTGAGCCGCGCACGGCTGACCAGCTAGTCCCGCCGTCTTCCGTGCGCCACATGACGATCGACGCGCTATAGACCACGTTCTCGTTCCTGGGATCCACGACGATCGGCGGCAGATCGCCGCCGCCGATCCGGCCCAGCGGGCGATCGTCGGCCGTCGCGCCGGTCGTGTCGCCCACGACCTTCGCCCCGGGAATGCGCGTACGCAGCGTCCAGGTCGCGCCGCCGTCGCTGGATTTGTAGAAGCTGACCGGCCCCGAACCGCCCGCCGGATTCACCGACGCGATCATCGCGTAGATCACCCGCGTGTTACTCGGCGCGATCGCGATGTTGGCTTCGAGCACTTGCGGCAACCCGTTCGTCAGCTGCGTCCAGCTCGTGCCGCCGTCGGTGGACTTGTAGATGCCGCCGGCTCCGGGCGAGGTCGAATCGGGACCGAATGCCCCGTACTCGTAGAAAGTCGACTGCTGCTGCCAGAGTGTGGCGTAGATCGTGTTGGTATTACCGGGATCGATGCGCACTTCGTTCGCGCTCGTGTAGTCGTCCTTGTACAGCACCTTCTCGAACGAGCGGCCGCCGTCGGTCGAGCGAAATACACCGCGTTGCGCATTGGGACCGAAGGGGTGGCCGAGCGCGGCAACGAACAGCCGGTTGGGGTTGGTAGCGTCGACGTCGACATAGGCGATCATCTGGGTGGAATCGAGGCCCAGGTGTGTCCACGTCCGGCCCGTGTCGTCGGAGCGATACATCCCGTAACCCGTCGCGAGATCGGGCCGGATGATGCCGGCACCGGTACCGACGTAGATGACGTTGGGACTCGATGGCGCGACCGCGATCGCTCCGATCGACCCGGTCGCTTCTTTGTCGAACAACGACTCCCAGTTCGAACCGTAATCGGTCGAGCGCCAGACGCCGCCGTTGTCGAAGCCGATGTAGAACACCGTCGGCTTGCCCGGCGTCGCGGCGAGCGCGCGCGCCCTGCCGGCGCGATAGGGACCGATGGTGCGCCAGCGCAGCGCCGTGCTGAATTCGGGGGTTTGTGAAACGACGCGTTGCGCAAAGAGCGCGAGCAGGCTGAGGACGGCAACGGAGGTTCGCATGCGCGGATTATGCAGCCTCGGCCCGTTGGAGGCTACCGCGCGAGGATGTCGTTATACCGTGCGCTGAAGCGCCGGGAGCCGACGGCAGTTGACCCGCTCAGCCAATCCCGCGCGATCCGCCGCTGCTCGTCCGTCGCATTGGGCATAGTTTCGACTCGCACCATCGGACGCTCGAAGCCCGTGACTACCACCGTCGCGGTGACCGGTCCAGACGACCGGGCGACCTCCATCCGCACGGTATCGCCCATCCGAACTGCCTGGAGCTTGGCGCGTAGCTCGGACCACGTATTCACGCGCGCGCCATTGATGCTGACGAGCTGGTCACGGCTGTGCAGCCCTGCCTTGCCCCACACGCTCGCGGGATTGTTGATCACGAGCCGCAACGTGCTGTCGCGCGATGATTGAAAACCGTAGATCCGGAGATCGCGGTCGGGTGCGCCGTCGTACATCGCGGGACCTCGGGTGACCTGCGTCTTCATTCCGGCAAGCGCAAGGTAACGATCGAAGTCGATCGCCTGCGCGCCGCGGATGTGCGCGTCGAAGAAGGGCGTGACGTCGCAGCTGCAGACCGTTTCGACGGCCTGTTCGACTATCCGGCCGTCAATGCGGTACGGGGCTGGGGTTCGACGAGAGGGCGGCGGCGGAACCTTCTCGACGCGGCTGAACAGCAGGCGCATGACGTCGTCCATCGACCGCTGCCCATGCGTTGCATCACGAATGATGAGATCGAGCATCGTACCGATCAGCTCGCCCTGCAGGTGCGTGCTCCCGCTGTAATCGCCCAGCTCCCCTGGATCGACGTTGTAGGCAACTCGGCTGATCGACTCCGCGGAGAAACGGCCGTATGCCGGATTGAAGAGGTAACTGGCGATGAGCCGCTCGAGATGCGCGGTCCGCGTGGAATCGTGAACTGGAATGCGGGCGCGCCGCTGCAAGAGGTCGGCGTAGAACATCGTCAGCCCTTCACTAAACCACAGACTCGCGATGGGCGGCTGCGTGCGATAATCGATGTCGTTGCGCTCGACGGGGCGGATGGCCAGCAGATTCCAGGTGTGAAAGAACTCGTGGGCGGTTTCGGCAAGCGCTGAAGTCGGATCGCGCGCCAAATCCGCGCTCTGGGCGCCCATGCTCAGGGAGTTGCGGTGCTCCAGCCCGCCGCCATAGGCGCCGTCCTCGAACATGAAGGTGTAGCGCCGATAGGGAGTGCTCCCGAAGAGCGCGACGGTTTGATGGACGATGGCGCGAATTCCAGACACGAACCTCGCGGTGTCGAAGGGCGTCGCGTCCTGTTTTGGCCAATACACGACGCGGTGCTCGACGCCGCCCTCGACGAATCGCCATGAGCGCAACCGGCCTACCAGAATCGGCGAATCCATGAGCGCCGACGCATTCTCCGCAAAGAAGACTCGGGGTTGGGGAGTCGTGTCGAGCCCGGTGACCACATCCCAACTCGCCGGCAGCTCCAACGTCACGCTGGACATCATCTGCTCGGCACCGAGGGGATACATGAAGGCGTGCGGGCCACCGATGAGTCCGCCCGTCGGCGTGAGAAACGGACGCCACGCCGCACGCAGGCCCGGCTCGGCAGCCGGCAGCGCGATGCGATAGTGAACTTTCACGTCACCGCGCGGGGCCACGACTTGCCAGACCGCGCTATCGACGCGCGTCACCGTACCCGCGGGCTCGACGTCGATGTCGCGTACATAGCGCCAATAGCGGTCGTCGTACTCGGCGTGCGCGGACATCGCGAGCCGGAAAGTGTCTGAGATGCTGCGGAGCTGGATTGTGACCCGCCAGCCGGAGAGGTCGCTACTGTCGATGCGCAGCGTGTATCCCACCAGGGCCTTCACGGCCGGGTGCGCAGGGGGGCGCGGGGGCGGGGGGGCCAGTAGAGCGAGCGAGAGTGCAATGGGTAGTTTCATGGCGATATGACGGCGCCCGCGCGCGTCTCGTTTAAACGACTCCTGCCGGCGATTGGCCTCGTCCCTGCAAGCCTCGGGGCGCAGGGCCATGTGCGCGACTCGGTGATCTATGATCTCGCGACGCCCCCCCTCTCGCGACTCGAAGTTCATGCCAGCAAATCCGGGCTGCTCGGCTTCGCCGGCCACGAGCACGACGTGGCCGCGCGCGCATTCTCGGGCCGCATCGTCATGTATTCAGATCAGCGCACCGCGTCGCACGTCTCCGTCACGATTCCCACGGATAGTCTCGCCGTTTTGACGCCGCCCGACACGGAGGAGATTCGCAAAGTGACGCAGGCGATGCGCGAAGAAGTGCTGGACGTGAAGGATTATCCCGAGATCACTCTCGCCTCGCGCACGCTCGCATGGAGCGGCGACACGGTGCGCATGAACGCGGCACTGACGATCAAGGGCAGGACCCGCGAGATCCCGTTGCTCGTGCGGGTCGTCGTGAAGGACGACACGCTGCGGGCGACCACCACCTTTTCGGTCAAGCAAAGCGATTTCGGGATCAGGCCCTACCGTGGCGGGCCCGGCGGCACGGTGCGAGTCGCGGATCGCGTGACGTTCACGATAGGGGCCGTCGCCCTGCGTCATCCATGACGTTCGCGTGGTCTCCCTCCGAGCGATACCTGGCGCGCAGCCGGCTGCGGCAGTTCGCGGAGCGGCACGGCCATCACGATTTCGGGTCGCTGCATCGCTGGTCAGTCGGGGATTTGGACGGATTCTGGCGTTCGGTCGATCGCGATCTTCGTCTGGTCTGGAAGCAACCCTACGAGCGCGTCCTCGACTCTTCGCGCGGCATTCCCTGGACCACCTGGTGGCTCGGCGGCCGCATGAACTTTGTCGAGACGGCCCTCCGCCACGATCCATCGCGGATCGCGATCATCTTCGAGGGCGAAGAAGGCATCACCCAACGACTCACGTACGGCGAGCTGGCGGCCGCCGTGCGCCGTTGTGCCGCAGGCCTCCGTGCGCTCGGTGTCAAATCGGGCGACCGCGTCGGAATTTTCCTACCGCTCACACCGGAATGCGCGATCGCTACCCTCGCGGTCGCGGCGATTGGCGCGATCTACACGCCGATCTTCTCGGGCTACGCGAGCGATGCGATCGCAGGCCGGCTGCGCGACTGTGACGCGAGCGTGCTGATCACGGCCGACGGCTTTCGCCGGCGCGGCCAGATCGTTCCGATGAAGGAAACGGCGGACGCGGCGGTGGATGGTGCGCCGAGTGTGCGCACGGTGATTGTGGTGCGCCGGGTCGGGCGTGAGGTACGGCTCCGCGACCGCGAAGTGACGTGGGACTACCTCATGGCGCAGGGTACGGACGAGGGCTTCGCCGATACCTCGCCCGAAGATCCCTATATGCTCATTTACACGTCGGGCACGACGGGCAAGCCGAAGGGGGCCGTCCACGTGCACGGCGGCTTTCCCGTGAAGGCGGCGCAGGACCAGGCGCACGTCTTTGATCTCCAGCAGGGCGACGTGCTGTGGTGGTTCACCGACATCGGCTGGATGATGGGGCCGTGGCTGATCGCGGGCGGGCTCATCAACGGTGCGACGATCGTGCTCTACGACGGCGCGCCTGACTTCCCCGATGGGGCCCGAGTCTGGTCGATCGTCGAGCGCCATCGCGTCACGCATCTCGGCATCTCGCCTACGGCAATCCGCGGCTTGATGCGCTCGGGTGACGAGCCGGTGCGCCGGCACGATCGCTCTTCGCTGTTCGTGCTCGGCTCGACCGGCGAGCCGTGGAATCCGGAGGCGTGGTGGTGGTACTTCGGTGTCGTCGGCGACAAACGCGCGCCGCTGATCAATTATTCCGGCGGGACGGAGTGCTCCGGCGGCATTCTCGGCTGCACGACGTGGACGCCGATCCAGCCGGCTGCATTTGCGGGTCCCGTGCCCGGCATCGCCGCCGATGTGGCAGATACACAGGGCCGGTCGCTGCGCGGCGCAGTCGGCGAGCTCGTGATCCGCAAGCCCTGGCCCGGCATGACGCGCGGCTTCTGGCGCGATCCCGAGAAGTATCTGGCGACGTACTGGAAGCGCTTCCCCGATGTCTGGGTCCACGGCGACTGGGCGCGCATCGCCGACGACGGGTTCTGGTTCATCGAAGGCAGGAGTGACGACACGCTCAAGGTGGCCGGCAAGCGGGTTGGACCAGCCGAGGTCGAGTCGGCCGCGACGGCGCATGCGGCGGTGCTCGAGGCCGCGGCGATCGGCGTGCCGCACGAAATCAAGGGTGAAGCGATCGTGGTGTTCGTCGTGCTGCGGACTGGCCACACTGGCGGCGACGCGATGGCTCGCGAAGTCGCCGAGACGATTGCGGAGCGGTTGGGGCGGCCGCTCAAGCCGGATGCGGTGCGATTCGTGAACGATTTGCCGAAGACGCGCAACGCGAAGATCCTGCGGCGCGTGATTCGAGCGGCCTACCTCGGGCTCGCGGACCTCGGCGACCTCTCGGCGCTTGAGAATCCCGCGGCGGTTGAAGGTATTCGTTTGACCGTGCGCCGTCGCTCTGAGCAATCGTGATCGCGAACGCATTCCCCATCGTGGGTGTGGGGGCTTCTTGACGACCCGGCGCCCACGCATACTTTCGCCGCTGTCACACTCCACCCTTCTGGAGGACATCGAGAGGACCATGGCGGACGCGACACGCAGCAACCAGCGGCGGATCATCGACAACCAGAACAAGATCATCCGGAGCCTGCAGGCGATACTGCAGAACCAGCGCCGGATCCTCGTGAATCAGGCCAAGATTCTCAAAAAGGCGAAATGAAGGGATTTCTCGCCAAGCTGAACGGCCCGTGGCACAAGGTGGGCCTCCGGGTCTTCATGGCCATCGTGCTCGCCCACTGGGCCGAGCATCTCGTGCAGGCGTACCAGGTGTACGTGCTCAATTGGCCCATGCATCAGGCGCGCGGCGTGCTCGGCCAGGCGTTCCCCTGGCTCGTGCACTCAGAGGTGCTGCACTATGGCTACGCCGTGGTCATGCTCGCCGGCATCTGGGCGTTCCTGCCGGGATTCGTCGGCCGGGCACGGACGTGGTGGCTCGCGGCGCTCGTCATTCAGTTCTGGCACCACATCGAGCACGCGCTGCTCCAGACGCAGGTGATCGTGGGGCATCCGTTCTTCGGCGCCGCGCAGCCCACGAGCATCATCCAGCTGTTCGTCCCACGGCTCGAGTTGCATCTCATCTACAACACCATCGTGTTCGTCCCGATGATGATCGGGATGTACTACCACCTCTTCCCGACCGCACCCGAAGCCGCGCATGCGCGGTGCAGTTGTGCGCTGCGACTCCACACGGCTACGACCTGAACCTGGGGAAATTTCGTCTTGCCGACTGTGTAACGCCGCGGTAACATCTCCCCCATCTTCCAACCAAAGCTGTCATTGCTATGAAACGATCATTTCCCGCGCTCTTGGCACTCGTCCTCTTTGCATCCACCGCATTCGCGCAGCAGCGAACCATCACGGGCAAAGTGACGAGCGAGCAGGGCACTCCACTGAACGGTGTCGCTGTGGTCGTCAAAGGGACGGGCACCGCGACAACCACCAACCCTCAGGGCGATTACTCGATTGCCGCCCAAGCCGGCCAGACCCTGCAGTTCCGTCTGATCGGGACCGCGATGGTGGAGGTCGCGGTGGGGACTGACGACGTCGTCAACGTCCAACTGCGCCGCGTCGCGATGGATCTCGAGGCGGTGGTGGTCACCGCGCTCGGTGAGACGGCGGTGCAGCGCTCCATCGGGACCGCACAGCAGACCGTTCAAGGGACGGAGATCGCGCAGACCCAGCGCCAGAACTTTTTCAATGCTCTGTCGGGACGCGTCGCGGGCGTGGACGTCACCAGCACGTCGGGCGTCCCGGGCGCATCGTCATCCATCGTGATCCGCGGCATCAGCTCGATCTCGAGCAGCAACCAGCCGCTGATCATTGTGGACGGCCTGCCGATGGACAATCGCACCGTCAACACGCAGTTGCTCGCGTCGGACAAGAGCTCGACCACGGCGCTGAGCAACCGCGGCGTCGATTTCACGAACCGCGCCGCCGACCTGAACTCGGATGACATCGAGACGCTGACCGTCTTGAAGGGACCCGAAGCCGCGGCGCTGTACGGCATCGATGCGGCGAACGGCGCCATCGTGATCCGGACCAAGCGGGGCAGGCCCGGCGGGGGGATGCAGATCTCGACCAGCACGCGGATCGAGGGAACCCACGCCGCGTACCCGCTGCAGCAAGTGTACGGCCCCCTCACGAACAGCGACGGCTCGATCAGCTCGTTCTCGTACTTTGGCGCGCCCTACCCGGCCGGCACGCAGTTCTACGACAACGTGCAGGGCTTCCTGCGCACCGGCGTGAGCCAGAAGGTCGACTTCTCATTCAGCGGGGCCGTACCGGACAACACGATCAATTACCGGCTGTCCACGTCGTACGACAAAGAGAATGGAGTCGTTCCCAGCTCCGCGATCAGCCGCGTCAACGTGACCGGGGCATCGCAGGCGCGGATCAACAACTGGTTGAGCACCGACCTGTCGATGACGTACACCTACGCGAACAACGATCAGGTCTACAAGGGCGACATCGGCCCGCTCATGGGCCTGATGCTGTGGCCGCAAACCGACGACGCTAAGAACTATCTCACGCCCGCCGGCACGCGGCGCCGCCTGACGACGGGTACGCCGGCGGCCGAGCTCGACAATCCGTACTTCAACGTCGACAAGAACCCGATTACCGCCAAGACCAACCGGCTGTTCGCCAACGTGGGCTTCATCATCACGCCGTTCTCCTGGGGCAATATCAAGACCAACCTGGGGACCGACAACTACACGAACCAGAACCAGTTGGTGCGGAACCCGGAGTCTGCGCTCGGATACACGCCGAACGGATTGCTCGACCAGGCGGACGTGATCACGCGCAACTTGAACGCGCTCACGATTCTCAACGTCACCAGCCAACCGCTGACCAGTAGCCTCTCGATCAGCGGCCTCGTCGGCAACCAGGTGAACGATCTGAAATCCACGACCGACGCGGCCGTCGGCATCGGGTTCCTCGATCCGAATTTCATCTCGATGAACAACACGACGACGCGGAATCCGCTGACGACCACCGAGCAGCGCCGGCTGGTGAGCCTGTTCGGTCAGGCCGTGCTCAACTACAAGGATTTCTGGTACCTCACGGTGACAGGCCGGAACGACTGGACGTCGACGATCCCGCAGGGCCACAACTCATTCTTCTATCCGTCGATCTCCGGCAGCTTCGTCTTCTCCGACGCGTTTCCGAGCATCCGCCGGTTTATGACCGGCAAGGCGAGACTCGGCTACGCGGCAGTCGGAAAGGATGCGCGGCCCTACGCGTACCGGCCCGCCCTGCAGTACAAGACGACCGCCTATGGCGGCTACGGCTACGATTTCTGGGGACCGAACCTCGCGCTGAGGCCCGAGTTCAAGAAATCCGTCGAGGGCGGCGTCGAGCTCCAGTTCCTGAACGGCCGGCTGGGTATCGACGCGACGGCATATCGCGCCACCACCACGGATCAGATCGTCAACGACATCCGCGGCAGCTACGGCACCGGGTTCATTCTGTTCAACCTGAACGGCGCCGCGACGCGCAGCCGCGGGTTCGAGGCGACCGTTCGCGCCACGCCGGTCACCAAGCGGGACTTCTCGTGGGACATCGTCGGAAACTGGACGAGCGCGGGCAGCATCGTCACCAAGCTCCCCGGCAGCCTGCCGGAGTCGTACGTCTCGGATACGTGGCTGTACGGGAACGTCCGCAACGGTACGCAGGTCGGCCTCTCGACCATGTCGCTGACCGGCTTCTTCTACCTGCGCAATAATCAGGGCAAGCTGCTGATCGATCCGGCCACCGGGCTGCCGATCCGCTCGAATGCGGTGTCGGCCAATTTCGTCGACGCAGGCTACGACCGGCAGCCCGACTTCTTGATTGGCCTCGGGAACACCTTGCACTACAAGCAGTTCACGCTCGACTTCCTGCTCGATATCCGCAAAGGCGGCGACATCTTCAACGCCACCGAGCATTACCTCACGACGCACGGCCTCAGCACGCAGACGCTGGATCGCGAGGAGCCGCGGGTCATCGACGGCGTGTTGCGCGACGGCAGGGAGAACAGCGCCAATCCGACGCCCAACAACATCGTGATCGTTCCGAGCGTGCAGACGGCCTACTACACGAACATGAGCGAAGAGCTGTACATCGAAAAGGACATCAACTGGCTCAGGCTGAGAGATATCACGCTGAGCTATCAGATCCCCGGCCGGCTGCTCGGCGCCCGGGCGGCGAGCGTGTGGGTCACCGGCACCGACCTGTTCCTCATCACGAACTACACGGGCCTCGACCCGATCGTGAACGGCAACACCGCTGCGGTCGGCGGCTCGGGGGCGGTGGGGATCGACTTCGGCAACTTCCCGATGCCGCGCGGCGTGAATTTCGGCATCAACGTGGGATTCTGATCATGAAACGCACATACGCGACGGTCCTGACCAGCATCGTGCTCGTATCGACCGGATGCCAGAGCTTCCTCGACGTCAATACGAATCCGAACGGCCCGCAGTCGGTGTCGGCGAATCTCTACCTGCCGCCGATGCTGCATTGGCTGGTGACGTCTCCGCAGTTCGACGGCCGTTTCGTGGGCCACTACACGCAGCAGTGGTATTCCTCGTCCACGAACTTCAGCCCCAGCTCGAGCTGGGGCAAAATGGGGTACGACGCGGGCAGCGATAACGGCGCGCAGCAGTGGCGCGACGTATACTGGTCCCTCGGCCAAAACCTCATCGACATGAACACCAAGGCCGAGGCCGAGCAGCGCTGGGACATCCTGGGTGTCGGCTTGATACTGAAGGCCTGGGGCTGGCTGGTGCTGACGGACCTGCACGGCGAGATCATCGTCAAACAGGCGATCGACCAGACGCGCACGCAGTTCGATTACGACACGCAGCAGTATGCGTATCAAGAGGTCGAGCGCCTGCTCGACAGCGCGATCGTCCTGCTGCAGCGCACCGACGGCGCCGTGGATGCGTCGTACATGGCCGTCGGGGACAAGATCTACAACGGTAACCGGACGAAGTGGCTCAAGTTCGCCTCCGGCCTGCTCGCCGTGGCACTGAATCATTATTCCAACAGAGCGGAGTACGACCCGGCTCGGGTGATTCGGCTGGTCGACTCATCGTTCACAAGCAACGCGGACGACGCGCTGCTCGCGTACCCTTGCAACTCCACCGATTTTGCGGACTGCAACTTCTGGGGCCGGACCCGCAACAACGTGACGTTGTATCGGCAGACGCAGTTCGTCGTCGGGCTGATGAACGGGACGCAGTTCGGCGGCGGGGTGGATCCGCAAGCTGTGGACCCGCGGATGAGCCGCATGCTCGCAATCGATTCGGCGAACACGACCTACCGCGGGCTGGACGTCAACGCCACGCAGAACGCCCCGTTCGGCGCGCTGACGGCGCCGCAGCAGCCGCGGAATTTCTTCGGCTACACCGGCAGCGGCGGCCTGAACCTGCCCTCGCGCTACATCTTCGCCGACCGCTCGAAGCTTCCCGCGATGACGTATGCCGAGCTGCAGTTCGTCAAGGCGGAAGCGGCGCTGCGCTCGGGTGACGCCGCGACGGCGCGCACGGCGTACATCAATGGCATCTCGTCCCACATCGACTTCGTGAACGCGCGCAACACCGATGCTGGCCAGACGCCGACGCAGATCACGGCGGCGGAAAAGACCGCGTTCCTGGCCGACACGAACATCGTGCCGGCGACCGTCACGCTGTCGCACATCATGTCGCAAAAGTTCATCGCGCTGTGGGGCTGGGGGCATAACGAGATCTGGATGGACATGCGCCGCTATCACTACACGGACAACGATCCCGTGAGCGGTGTCGAGGTTTTCCGCGGGTTCACCGCTCCGACGACGCTCTTCGCCGATAACCTCGGCCAGCTCGTGCAGCGCATCCGGCCGCGGTTCAACTCGGAGTACGTCTGGAACCGCGCATCGCTCGATGCGATCGGCGGGTTAGCGACCGACTATCACACGAAGAAGATCTGGATCACGGAACCATGACTACACAACTGAGACGACTCTGGATGGCGCCCCTGCTGGCCGCGGCGCTGTGGGCCTGTGGTGAGGATCCGCTCCAGCAACTCCCGCTGGCGCCGCTGCTCGAGACGCAGATCAAATTCTTCAACTTCGGCGTGAACGCTCCGCAGGTGAACTTCTACGCCGATGAGACGAAGATGACCGCCGTGCAGTCGGGCACCGGAACCGAAGCCACCACAGGGGTGGCGTACGGGGCGGTGGGGAACGGCAATGCCTACTCGCACATCGCTCCCGGCACACATTCGCTCACCGGCCGGATTGCCGCGACCACCGACAAAGACCTGCCGATCGCCACGGTGAGCACGACGATCGATCCGGACAAGTACTACTCGTTCTACATGAGCGGGTTTTACAACACCACCACGAAGACGGTGGATGCGTTCGTGGTGGAGGATCCGGTGACGCCGCCCACTGACTACACCGTGGCCACCGTCCGCTTCGTGAACACGATTTCCAACGTCACGAACCCGCTGGTCCTGTACGCCAAGTACACGACCGGCGATACGACGAGAGTCGACACCTTGACGACCAGTGTGGCGTACAAGGCCGCCAGCGCGTTTACGACACTCCCGACCGGCGTCTACAACCTGTTCGCGCGCTACCAGGACTCGACCGCCAACAAGATCTCCAGAACGGGCGTCTCGTTCCTCGGCGGCCGGGTCTACACCGTGGGTGCGCGGGGCGACATCACGATCACGTCCACGACGGCCACGAACCGGCCGTTCCTGGACGCCACGACCAACCGTTAGGGCGTTTAGCTCCGGGCGAGGTCCTCGTAGAGGCGCCAGCGCCGCGCCAGCGCCGCTTCGGCCTGCGTGAGCAGCGATTCCGCTTCGGTGGGATTGGTGTGCGTGAGCAAGCGGTAGCGCAGCTCCTGCTCCGCATAGTCCCGGAACGCGAGCGTGGGTCGCGGTGAGTCGAGCGTGAAGGGATTCTCGCCGACACGGCGCAGCTCCGGATTGTAGCGCAGCAGCGGCCAGTAGCCGCTGTGCACCGCGCGCCGTTGCTGGTCGAGGCCCAGGCGCAGATCGTAGCCGTGCGCGATACAGTGGCTGTACGCGAGCACGAGTGCGGGACCGGGATAGGCCTCGGCTTCGCGCAAGGCGAGCAGGGTCTGCTGCGGGTTGGCCGCGAGCGCGACCCGCGCCACGTAGACGTTGCCGTACGCGATCGCCTGTAGCGCCAGATCCTTTTTCTCCGTCGCCTTCCCTGCATTCGCGAACTTCGCAACCGCCGCCAGCGGCGTAGCCTTGGACGCCTGCCCGCCGGTATTCGAGTACACCTCCGTGTCGAGCACGAGCACGTTCACGTCTCGGCCGCTCGCCAACACGTGATCGAGACCGCCCGACCCGATGTCGTAGGCCCAGCCGTCGCCGCCGACGATCCAGACGGACCGCCGCACCAGGCCGCCGAGCACCGACAAGAGCTGGCGCGCCGTTTCGTCGCCGGCGTCGGCCAGCGGCTGCAGCACCGCGCGCGCGGCCGCGACGCGGCGCCGCTGGGCGCGGATGTCGCGCTCATCGCGCTGCGGCGCCGTCGTCAGCGCCTCGGTCAGCTCGTTGCCGAGCCGTGGACGCAGGTCGGCTGCGAGCCGCCGAGCCGTCGCGAGCTGGCCGTCGGCCGCGAGGCGCATGCCGAGCCCAAACTCGGCGTTGTCTTCGAACAACGAGTTCGACCAGGCCGGCCCGCGGCCCTCCGAGTTCTGCGACCAGGGCGTCGTCGGCAGGTTACCGCCGTAAATCGACGAGCAACCGGTAGCGTTGGCGACGAGCATGCGGTCGCCGAACAGCCGCGAGAGCAAACTGAGGTACGGCGTCTCGCCGCAGCCGGCGCACGCGCCGGAGAACTCGAAGGTGGGTTCGAGGAACTGCGTGCCGCGCACCGTGGAGAAGTCGATCTGCGCGCGCTCGGTGACGGGCAACGACTCGAAGAACGCGACGCCGGCGCGCGCCTGCTCCAGCAGTGGCTCGCGGTCGGCGAGATTGATGGCTTTCCTCGTCTCGGATCCGGCGGGACACACTTCGACGCAGAGCCCGCACCCGGTGCAGTCCTCCACGTAGACCTGCAGCGTGTACCGCGTCGTCGGGAAGCCGCGCTCGTCGATGGGCGCCGATTGGAAACCCGCGGGAGCGCCCGCCAGCCGCGCCTCTTCCACGAGCCCCGCGCGAATGGCGGCATGGGGACAGATCATCGCGCAGTTGCCGCACTGAATGCAGCTCGCCGCGTCCCACTCGGCGACCGTATCGGAGATGTTGCGCTTTTCCCACCGCGACGTCGCGCTCGGATACGTGCCGTCCACCGGCAGCGCGCTGACGGGCAGCGTGTCGCCGCGTCCCGCGATCATGGGCGCCGTCACGCGCTGGACGAACTCGGGGGCGTTCGACGGTACCACCGGCACCAGATCGATCCGGCTCGTGGCGTGTTCTGGAACGCGCACCTGACGCAGCTGCGCCAGCGTGGCATCCACCGCCGCGCAGTTCGCGCGCACCACGTCCTCGCCCTTCTTGGCGTACGTTTTCCGAATGGCGGCCTTGATCTTGTCCAGCGCCTGCTCGCGTGGCAGCACGCCTGAAATACCGAAGAAGCATGTCTGCAGGACGGTATTGGTGCGGCCCGGAATCCCGGCCTCGCGCGCCACCGCCGTGGCGTCGATGACCCAGAGCTTCAGCCGCTTGCGAATGATCTCTTCCTGCACCGGCCGTGGCAGCTGATCCCACACGGCCTCCGGCCCGTACGGGCTGTTCAACAGCACCGTCGCGCCCTCGGCCGCGATGCCGAGGACGTCGATCGCCCGCAGGAACCCGAACTGGTGGCAGCCGACAAACTGTGCGCGATCGATCAGGTACTCGGAGCGAATCGGCTCGCGGCCGAAGCGCAGGTGCGAGACGGTACGCGAGCCCGATTTCTTCGAGTCGTAGACGAAATAGCCCTGTACGAACAGATCGGCGTCCTCACCCAGGATCTTGCAGGTGTTCTTGTTCGCTCCCACCGTCCCGTCGGCACCGAGGCCGTAGAACACGGCGCAGAACGTGTCGTCCGGCTCGGTCCGGAACGCGGGATCGTAGGGCAGACTGGTGTGTCCGACGTCGTCCTCGATCCCGACCACGAAATGATTCCGGGGACGCGGAGATTTCAGCTCGTCGAGCACAGCTTTCACCATCGCGGGCGTGAATTCCTTCGATGAGAGCCCGTAGCGGCCGCCGATCACCGGCATCACGCGCCCGCCTTCCGCCAGCGCCGCCACGACATCCAGACACAGCGGTTCGGCCAGCGAGCCGCTCTCTTTGGTGCGATCGAGCACGGCGACCGCGCGGGTCGTGGCGGGCAGGGCCGCGAGGAAGTCGCGTGCCGAGAACGGCCTGAACAGCCGGACTTGCAACGCACCGACGCGTTCGCCGCGCGCCACGAGCCAGGCGACCGTCTCGCGCGCGGTCACGGCGCTCGACCCCATGAGGACGACGACGCGCTCTGCATCGGGGGCGCCGTAATACTCGAACAGCTTGTAGGCCCTGCCCGTCCGCTCGGCAAAGCCCCGCATGGCGCGCGCGACGAGCTCGGGTGTGCGCGTGAAGTAGGGGTTGGCCGCCTCGCGGCTCTGGAAGTAGACGTCCGGGTTTTGCGCCGTGCCGCGGATGAATGGCGTATCGGGATTCAGCGCCCGCCCGCGGTGCGCCCGGACCAGCTCGTCATCGAGCAGCGCGCGCAGATCGTCGTCGGAGAGTCCTTCGATGCGCGCCAGCTCGTGCGACGTGCGGAAGCCGTCGAAGAAATGCAGGAACGGCACGCGCGCCTCGAGCGTCGCCATCTGCGCGATCAGCGCGAGATCCTGCGCCTCCTGCACCGAGCCCGACGACAGCAGCGCGAACCCGGTGGGCCGCACCGCCATCACGTCCTGGTGATCGCCGAAGATGCTCAGCGCGTGGGCGGCGATCGAGCGCGCGGCCACGTGCAGCACCGTGCTGGTCAGCTCGCCCGCGATCTTGTACATGTTGGGGATCATCAGCAGCAGGCCCTGCGATGCCGTGAACGTGGTCGCGAGAGAGCCGGCCTGGAGCGCGCCGTGCAGCGCACCTGCGGCGCCACCCTCGCTCTGCATCTCGATCACCTCGGGCACCGATCCCCAGATGTTGGGCCGATGCTCGCTCGCCCATTGGTCCGCGAGCTCCGCCATCGCGGACGACGGGGTGATCGGGAAGATCGCGCACAGCTCGTTCGTGCGGTACGCGACGCTGGCGCACGCTTCGTTGCCATCGACGATGAGCGTGGTCATGATACCGCCGGCTCGGGCCTGAGTTGGATGGCGTGCGAGGGACACTGCTCGAAGCAGACCGCGCAGCCCGTGCAGCGATCGTAGTCGAACGCGTAGCGCAGGCCGGGACCGAGCTTGGTGATCGCGCGTTCCGGGCAGGCGCCGAGACAGGCATCGCACTCGAAACAGTTGCCACAAGAGAGGCAGCGCTTGGCCTCGAACTGCGCCTCGCGCTCGCTCAGTCCCTGCACGACTTCACCAAAACCGTGCTGGCGGCTGGGGAGCGGTGCGCGCGCCTGAGCCTGCGGCGCGACGCTCCGCGCGAACCACAGCTTCAGCGCGTCGAACGTCGCCTCGCCGCGAATCGGCGGCTTCTGGTACGTCGCGCCGCGCAACCATGCATCGATGTGCCGCGCGGCTTTCTTGCCGTGACCGACCGCGACGGTGACGGTGCGCTCGGCGGGCGGCGGCACGATATCGCCGCCGGCAAAGAGGCCAGGGCGGCTCGTCATCATGGTGCCGTCGACGCCCACGGTTCCATCCGCTTCCAGCCGCAGTCCGGTGACGCTCTGCAAGAATCCCGTGTCCACGTCCTGCCCGACGGCGAGTACGACGGCGTCCGCTTCCAGCGTTTCGTACTTGCCCGTGCCGCGCGCCTTGCCGTCGGCGCCAATCTCCATCACCTCGACCTGCAATGTGCTCGCGCCCATCGACGTGATGCTCCGCAGCCAGTGAATCTTGACGCCTTCCTCGATCGCCTCGTCGGCCTCGAACTGGTGCGCCGGCATGTGCTCGTAGTCCCGCCGGTAGACGATCAGCGGCTCGTGCCCGAGGCGGAGCGCCGTGCGCGCCGCATCCATCGCCGTGTTGCCGCCGCCGTAAATCGCCACTCGCCGGCCGAGCTTCGGGGGAGCTCCCCGATCGACGTCGCGTAGATACGTGAGTGCATCGAGCATCCGCACCGCGTCGGTCGCCGGAATGTCGACGCGCTTGGAGAGATGCGCGCCCACGGCCACGAACACGGCGTCAAATCCGCCGTCCGACCACTCGCGCTCGAGATCCGTAACGCGATGGTTGAGCGTGATCGTGACGCCGATTCGCTGAATCCGGTCGATCTCGGCACTGAGCACGTCGCGCGGCAAGCGGTAGGCGGGAATCCCGAAGTGCATCATCCCGCCCGCCACCGGGCCGGCGTCGCGAATTTCGGCCATGTGGCCGAGGCGGCGCAGGTGATAGGCGGCCGCGAGCCCGCTCGGCCCCGCGCCGACGATCAGGATGCGCTTGCCGGTGCTGGCTCCCGGCTCGGGCGTCCACCCCAGAGCCCGCGCGCGATCGCCGAGGAAGCGCTCGACGGCGTGGATGCTGACGGTGTCATCGAGCTGGGCACGATTGCACGACGTTTCGCACGGGTGATAGCACACCCGGCCGTGCACGGCCGGCAACGGATTGTCGTCGAGGATTTTGAGCCAGGCCTCGCGGTACTTGCCGGCCTGCGCCAGGGCGAGCCACGCCTGAATATTTTCGCCGGCGGGACAGGCGGCATTGCAGGGAGGCAGGAGGTCCACGTACTCGGGCCGCTGAACGCGCGACGGCCCCGTACCGCCCTTGTGGCCGAGATTCGGGACCGTGGTGAGATCGCGCCTCATCCCTTAACACATCATCACGAGGGGTGAGGCTACGTGAAGCAACGGTGAGGGTTTCTTTAGACGATCCTCCGCGCCACGGGGTCCCACGTCACCCGCCGTCCCTCGCGATACGATTTCGTCGCCATATGGCAGGTGATCGCCTCCTCGAAGCCGCGGTCGATGTTGCAGCTCGTGTCCCCGCCGTTGCGAATCGCGTCGAGCCATTCGGCGATATGCAGATGGTACGCCGAGACGCGACGGCCGCCGCGGTAGGTATACAGCAGACCGCGGCTCGCGAAATACGCTGCCGTCGCCGACGTCACGGCGTCGATTCCCTTGGACCCCGGCCGGTACGTGAACATCGGCCGCGATGGATCGATCGTGCCGTCCTTGATCTTCTGTTCGAAGCGCGTGGACTCCCCATCGGCCGAGACCGTGAGCGCGCCGCTCACGCGCAACGAGGCATCGTGCCCCATGAACGTGAGGCCGCGATCGTTGCCGTTGGCGAGCGTCGCGCTGTACACGAACGTGAGATCGCGATCGGGATACTCGTAGACCGCCTGGAACACGTCGGGCACGTCGCGCCCGTCCTTGAAGTAGTAGATCCCGCCCGACGATACGACCGATTTCGGAATGCCGATCCCGAGGACCATGTTGACGGCGTCGTACTCGTGCGACAGCAGGTCGCCCGAGAGACCGGTTCCGTAATCGAACCAGCAGCGCCAGCGAAAGAAGCGCTCGAGGCTGAACGGCACCTTTTGCGCCGCGGGCGCCTCGAACTGCGTCCAGTCGATCGTCTGAGGATTCCCCTTCGGATGGATGTCCCACACCCACGCGCCCCAGGGGGTGTTGCGATTGGTCGTCGACTCCACGAGCGTGATCGGGCCGAGGATCTTGGCGTTCACGACCTCGCGCGCTTTCTGGTGACTCTCCGACTGCCGGTTCTGATGGCCGAGCTGGAAGACGATCCCGGAGCGCTTCACCGCGTCATGCATCGCGATCGCTTCCGCTTCGGTCCTCGTCATGCACTTCTCGCAGTACACCGGGATCTTGTGATTCGCGGCCTCGATCGTGATGCGCGAATGCCAGTGATCCGGAGTCGCGACGATCACCGCGTCCACGTCGCCGCTCGCCAGCAGATCGGTGTAGCGTGTGAACCGCTTGGCCGGCGGATTTGCGGACCCGCCGGTATGGTACGGCACCTGCGAGGCGGCAACCGCGCGCTCGGCGCGCACGTCGAACAGATCGCATACCGCAGTCAGGGCGATGTTGAGATCGTCCTGGCCCAGGTACGTCTCCAGCTCTTTGTCGCGTGGATCCTCGTCATGGTTCTTCTTCGCGTCCTCGATCCAGTCGGGATGCGCAAAGCCGGCGTGGCGCACAAGCGATTCGCCCTCACCACCATAGCCGATGATGCCGACGCGAATGCGCCTGGAGGGCGGTCGCGAGATGGCATGGGGGATGATGGCGGGTCCGCTTTCACTGACGCCGAGCTCGGCGAGCAACGCCTGCCGCTTGGCGTCGTCGCCGGCTTTCTTGCGCAGAAACTCGACGAAGAACACGCCGAATACCGGCACCGACACCAGCGCCTTGAGGAGGCTGCGCCGGGACATCGTGAGCCATTCGTTCTGCGGCTTGGTTTGATCAGGCATGGCCGGTGGCCTCCATGACTGCAGGCTCGAGCGCGTCGCGCTTGCGCCGGAAGATGAAGCGATCGAGGCCGAAGCTCTGCTCGGTCGGATAGGCGAGGATGACGAGCAGCGCCACGAGCTCAATCAGCACCTTGTTGACGATCAGATAGCTGCCCTCCGTCGGCATCGGATACGTGTAGCCGACGAATGGCGGAGCGGCCAGATAGTAGAAGGCGAGCAGGACGATGCCCGCAATCGCGGACCAGCGCGTGACGAGCCCGAACATGAGCCCCACGCCGATCAGGATCTGGCCCCAGATGTTGAGGTAATCGACCACCGTGACCGCGCCCGGACTCGATGCGATCGCCACGAACAGTCCCTTGAACAACCATTGCGACTCCGCGAGGTAACCCGCGGACGTCCAGTAGGGGTTGAGCAGCTTGGACAGTCCCTCATACAGGAAGTGCCAGCCGATGAGGAGTCGCAGCGCCACCAGCGCGCTGGTCTGGAACTTGGCAGATGGGATCCGTGGCATCATGGCTCCTTGCGCCATCCGCTCGAGCGGAACTGGCGGCCATTGGCATCGAGGATCAGGCAGTCGCAGTGCGCCAGCGACTCCACGAGCGCGAGCCCGCGCGGCGCATCCAGCACGAAAACGGCCGTAGCGAGGGCGTCGGCCGCGATCGCGGTGGGCGCCAGAATCGAAACGCTGACATGATGGCTCGGCGAGCGGCCCGTGCGGCCGTCGACGAGGTGATCGCCGCGCACGTACTTGCCGGAGGTGGCGACCGCGGCGTTGGAGAGCGTGACGACGTCCGGGAATTCCCCGGGCGCGTCCGGATCCCACACCCCCACGGTCCAGGGACGCCCGTGCTCTCGCGTGCCGGACGCACGGATGTCTCCGCCGGCATTGACCAGCGAATCCCGTACGCCGCTCGCGGCAAGCACGTGGGCCATGCGATCGACGATGTAGCCCTTGGCGATGCCGTCGAGCGTCAACGCCATCCCTTGCCGGTCGAGCCGGATCGCGCGTGGCGAGGCGGTCACGTGCTGCGCGCCGACGAGCGCGAGCGCCGCGGCGATATCGGCATCCCCGGGGGCGGTACCCACTCCGAAGAGATCGACGAGCGGCGCGACCGAGACGTCGAACGATCCCGCGGTGAGCGCGTGATAGCGCAGCGCGCGGCTGACTACGAACGCGAGCTCCGGCGGCGGCGCGACCAGCTGTCCCGTGTCGTTGAGCGCGGCGAGTGCGGAGTCAGCCTCGAAGCGCGAAAAGATGGCGATGAGCCGGTCCATCTCGGCAAACGCGCGATTCATGGCATCTTCGAGCCTGGCTGCCGACCGGTCGAGCGCCGAGATGGCGACCAGCGTTCCCATGGCGGGGCGAGACATCGTGACGAGCAGCGTGTCGCGGTCGACCTGCAGCGACTCGAGCGCGAACTCCGGCGCTTGGACGCGCTCGAACCCGAGGCTCAGGAGTCGATCGATAGCCACGAAGCCAAGGAAACGGTGCTGTTCGTGAAGCGGTGCTGAAGACGGCGTGAACTTACGGTTCAGGGCGCCAGGATGACCCGTCTTCGTTGCGTTTCCCGACCGAGTGACACAGCGATCGTGAAAAATTCCCCGTCACGATCGGCGAGCGTTCCTCCGTCGATCACGCGCAAATCGAGTGGAGTGCGCACGCGAAACCGCTGATCGCCCATCCCCTCCACGGTCGCCACGAAGCGGTTCTGCTCGAGCCGCCAGTCGAGCAGCCGGAGGCCGAGGGACCGGTCAGCAGGCAGGGCACGCTTCGCCTGCGCGACCAGCGCCGCTCCACCAGCATAACGGATCTCGACCACAGCCGAGTCGGCGAGCACTGTCTCGAAGGCTGGGGCAATGTCATGCGGCGTGGCGTTGCGCCGATACTGTACGGATCGGCCATTCACGCGGACGGCGTCGATGCTGGCGCCTAATGGCAGCGCGGGCTCCAACATCACCACGATCGGCTTGCCGCCGGACGCGCGGCGCAGCCTCAGCTGCAGCACGCCACTGCCGCGCCCTATCGCGACGTCGAATTTGCCGCACCCACTCTCGAGCCGCCGCACCGTCAAC
>DATBFV010000201.1:0-9947 GCA_036558345.1 Gemmatimonadales bacterium
TGCGCGCGCACGCTATCCCCGAATTCGACCACCGCGACAAAGCTGTTCCCGCTCGTGCCGTACCACTTCTTCGTATTGGGATACGGACGGGCGCCGAATGCGGCGAGTGAGCCCCACGAGCTGGCCGTGAAGGGTACGGGAATGCTGGGCCGGGCGTCATCGAAATGCCCTACGATTGAGTCGTCGAGGCGCTGGAAGCGATTGATGTCGCCCCACGGCGTCTTCCAGCTGCCGAAATCGCGAGTCAGCGCATCCACCGCATCGGAGAGTGCGCTCAGCAGATCGGGCGGCTGGGCTTTGCCCGTTGCCACATACTGCATCTGAGAGATGCTGGCGGCCCGCGCCGCGGGCGCGACGCGCCGCCCGACGCGCTCTCCCCAGAAGACCGCCAGTGAGGTCGGCACGGACTCCGCGCCCCAGCGATAGTCCCAGCCTCGCAGCGCCGCAATCGGCTCCGCGAGCATGCTCTTCAAGCTGTCGGTGGGGGAGAGCTGATCATACGCTGCGAGAAGCGGCGGGATCATGCGCTCGAACGCGGGGAGGTAGCTGTCGAATGCCGCCGCGGTGAGCGACTGCATCGTCCAGCCGGTCTTGCCCGTGAGCACGCGCAGCGCGTGGAAGCCACGCGCGGTCTCTTCGGTACCGCGCTCGACGTACGGCGGAAAGTTCTCCCGCTTCGGACTCGCTCCCTCGCCCGCGGCTGACCACGGCCAGTTGTTCGAGTTGTAGACCCAGCCACTCGATGGATTCACCGCGTTTGGCGTCTCGTCGAACGACAGCACGCCGCGATAACTCGTGGCGGGATTATCGCCATCGACAGGCTCGGTCCAGTTGAACGACGTGTCGCGGCGCGGAATGTAGTTCGAGTGGAAATAGGCGATGTTGCCGGATGCATCTGCAAAGAGGGTATTGTTCGATGAATTCGTATGCAGGCCCATAGTCTTCGTGAACGCCGCCATATCACGAGCCTTGGTGCGCGAATACGACTGGATCAAAGCGTTGATATGGTCCTGCATCAGACTCACACTGACGAACTTGCCGCCTTCTTTCCGAACGACCGGCCCGTGGGCTGTGTAATAGACAGTGAAAGTCCGGCGCGCGAGGCCGGTGTCGGTCTTATATGACACCGTGACTTGGCGGGGCCGACCCGGCTGCGCCGTGAGAAATTCGTCGATGTTGTCCACACCGCTCGAGGTATGCATCCAGCCGGCATGCGCATTGAATCCTTGATAGATGAAGAATTGTCCCCAGGTCGCTGCGCCGTACGCGTCGAGCCCTTCGTCGCTCACCATTTGCAGCTCGGACCGGAAGTAGAACGACGTGTGGGGGTTGATCCAGAGCAAAGCGTGGCCAGTGGCGGTCAGGCGCGGAGCAATCGCTATGCCGTTCGAACCGGAGGGATCGAGCTCGAACTCGTCAGCGTCACCGCTGGTCCTGGCTGCGCCGCCGGAATCGCCATAGAACGCGGCGAGATTGCGCACGCTGATAGTCTCGATGTCGCCGCCAATGCTTCCCTCGGTGAACGACAGCGCCATCCACGGTTCGAAGTGTTTGATGACCCTAGGCTTCACGTCGGGATGCTTGTAGAGGAAATAGTTCAGGCCATCCGCGAAGCCATCCATCAGTTTCTTCAGCCACGGCGGGCTCCGGCGATACTCGGCGCGCAGCGAATCGGGATGGATGAACAGCCGCTGCCGCAGATCCTGGAAGATCACGCCCGCGCCTTCCGCCTCGGCCAGCCTGCCGAGCGAGTTCAGGTAGTTCGTCTCGATGCGGTTGAAGTCGTCCTCGGCCTGCGCGTATTCCATCCCGAACACGGCATCGGCGTCGGTCTTGCCGTAAACGTGCGCGATGCCCCAATCGTCGCGGATGATCGTGACGTTGCGCGCCTGTCGTTCCCAGCGGGTAATCGTTGCAGGATCCGGGGCGGGCGATTGTAAAGCGGCGCTGCAAATCGTGACGAAACGAAGAATGGTGAGCATGGCAGAATTCTATGCTGGGTGAGAGCTTTAAGCATGTCGTCGAACCAGGGCCGTTACGGCGGACTTGCGGCACGCTTGACCGAGACCGTGCTCGCAACGCCGGGGGATACCTCGAGCGAGAAACGGCAGGCAGCGCTCGAGCGTGGGAAACATCCCGGAAGTAGCGGGCGCACCTCGCTCCCACCGGAGTTGGCGTCCTACATCGATACCGTCGCCCGCCATGCCTACAAGGTGACCGATGCCGACGTCGCTGGCCTCAAGGAAGCCGGCTACTCCGACGACGCCATCTTCGAGATCACGGTCGCAGCCGCGGTCGGCGCCGCCATGCACCGCCTGGATCGCGGCATGGCCGCGCTGCGCGGCGAGGAACCGGACTGATGCGCGTCAGCGCAGTGGAGCACCGCCACCGGTTCCCGCAAAAGCTCAAGCTTGGCGTGATCCGGCTGCTGAGCGGCAGACGGGTGCCGGATGTCGTCAAAACCCTGATGTACCGCCCGGAATTCTTCGGACGGCCGCAGTGCGAGTGGACGCAGGCAGTGATGCGGGGGCCGTCGGAATGGAGCATCGGGGAGCGCGAACTGTTCGCCGCGTTCACCTCAAAGCTGAATCAGTGCGTCTTCTGAACAGACTCCCACGCCGCGGTCGCGGCGCTGGCCCTCAAGGACGACGCGGTCGTGCAGGCGGCACTCACGGACTGGCGCACGGCGCCTGTAGACGCCCGGCTGCGTGCGGCGCTCGGGTTTCTCGAAAAGCTCACACTCCGTCCCAACGAGGTCCGTCCCGCGGATCTGGCGCCGCTGCGCGCCGCGGGCGCCTCCGATGCGGCGATCGAAGATGCGATCAACGTGTGCGCGCTGTTCAACATCTACGATCGGCTGGCTGATTCGCTGGGCTGGCACCTGCCGGACCCGGCAGGCTACGCTGCATCCGCGCAAAACCTAATGAGACGCGGCTACCTGCTGTAGGCGATGATCGAGGCTCGCATACGGCGCGAGCTCATCCCCGAACAACCGACAGCGCGCGGGATGCACGACGAGCGGCGTCGTGCCCTGCTTCGTATCGCCTTCCGACGGCGCCTGGGGTACGGGCTGCGGGGCGCTGGCGAGCGCCTGCGCCTGCTGGTAAAGAGCAGCCGCTGCAGCTTTGTCGCCATCCTTCCAGGCGACGTATCCCTTGAGATAGTGCGCTTCCACGCTGCGTGGGTGTGTGACCATGACGGCGCCAAACTGGTCGCTCGCCGTCTTCCGGTCGCCGCGTAGCAACGCGACTTCGCCCAGGCGCACCAGCGGCCCGGTCTCCTCGCGATTGAGCGCGGCCGCGCGGGCATACTCGGCTTGCGCACGCGCGAGGTCCCAAAGCGCTCCGGTGTCCGGACACGCGTACAGATCGCCGAGCCGGGAATGCGCTCGCGCGCTCGAGGGGTTGATGCTGACGAGCTCACGCCACTCGACTTCAGCCGCCCGGAAGTTCCCCAGCTCCAGCTCGACGTTGCCGAGGTAGTACCGGACGTCTTCGTGGCGTGGATTCAACGCGAGCGCGTTGCGATAGCTCGCGCGCGCAGCGGTGAATCGTCCCGCGATGCGAGCCGCGGTCGCGTCGCGGTACAGTGACCAAAACTTTGCTATAGCCGCGTGACCGGTGAGCGATTCGCTTGGCGTCGCCTGCTCGACGATTCCCATCGTTTGATTCGCGGCGATGTTCGTCATCACCTGTCTGATGCCGCTCGGCCAGGTGACGACGACGCTGTCCACGGTCGTCAGCGCGCCGAGCCCGATGTGTTCGGTGAGATCGTTTTGTGAGAGGTAGGATGCCTGCGCGCCGACTTCGCGGATGGCGACGCTCTTTCTCGCAACCACGCGGATTCTGGCGCCGATCGCAGTATGATTGCTGCGCCGTCCCTCGAGCTTGATGTCCAACCAGTGGCCGTGATTGCCACCGTCGTTGCGGAGCAGGGTCGCGGCGCCGCTGTGATTGACGACGACCACGTCGAGATCGCCGTCATGGTCGTAGTCGGCAAACGCGGCGCCGCGGCCGGCGTGCGGCACGCGGAAGTAGTCGCCGCTGGCCGCGCCCACCTCGAAGAATCCGTCCGTCTTGCCGCGATTCCAGAATAGCTGCGCGGCCTCGGGCGCGAGCTCGGACGGCGCGTCGCGCCGCTGAAAGGTGTGCCCGTTCGCGACGAAGATGTCGAGCTTGCCGTCGTTGTCGTAATCGAAGAAGAACGTTCCCCAACCGACGAAGTCGAGCGCGATCTGGCCGAGCCCGACGCGGTCGGCGATGTCCTGGAACTCGAGTGGTTGGTCGCCCTGGTGCTCATAGAGCGCGTTCTCCTGGGCAATCCAGTGCGTGATGAACAGATCGAGCTTCTCGTCGCCGTCCCAATCGCCGATCGCGAGACCCATCGCGCTGCGGTAATCGGCGACATGTGCCGCGTGGCTGATATCGGCGAACGTGCCGTTGTGCAGATTCCGAAACAGCTGGTTGTCGCTGACGTCGTTCGCCACGTAGAGATCGGGCCAGCCGTCATTATCGAAATCCGACCATGTCGCTTCCAGACTCTTGCCGCGCGCGCCCACCACGCCGGCCGGCACCGATACTTCGGTAAACGTCCCGTTGTGATTGTTGTGATAGAGGAGGTTCCGCTCGGGCGGGAACGCGTTTGGGTTGATGCTGACGGGATTCTCGACGTCTTCGTACCCGCGCGACGCGACCTGGGTGATTTGCGGACGGGTGTACTTTACGTAGCCGGTGACGTAGAGATCGAGGAATCCGTCGCGATCGTAATCGCCCCAGGCAACACCGGACCAAAAACCACGCTGGCTCCCGATTCCTGACTCCCGGCTCCGGTTTGTGAATGTCCCGTCGCCATTGTTGTGCAGCAGAACGTTTTCGCCGTACGCCGACACCACGAGATCGAGCCACCCATCGTTGTCGTAGTCGCCCCACTCCGCGCCCATGCCCCAGATCCGCAGGTCCACGCCGGCCTGCGCGCTGACATCGGTGAAGGTGCCGTCGCGATTGTTGTGGTAGAGCGCGCAGTGCGCCGGGGATTGGCGCAGCGAATCGGGGCTGAGCGTGATCGGACCGGCCAGGTTGACGAGAAACAGATCGGGCCAGCCGTCATTATCGTAGTCGCCCCACGCCGCGCCCGAGCCCATGTCCTCTGGGATCTGCGACGTGCGCTTCCCCCAGAAATGGCGGAAAATGATGCCCGCCTGTTGGGTGACGTCGGTAAACGTCACGCGTGGGTAGTCGGGGGGAAGCCCGCGCGCGAGGTCCGCAGTCAACCCCTCGACTTTGCCGCCGGGTGTGTAGTCGGCATGCGGTGCCAGGGCACGTCGCACGAGAGCACCAGCGCCGACGACGAACACCAGGGCCAGTGCTCCGGTCAGCGCGAGTCGTCGATGCCGGCGGGTGAAGTGCGTGTTAATTGCGGGCGCCACCGACGGCGATACTCGTCGAATCTTGAGATACCACCGTGACGGGGGACGTGATCCCGGACGTTTCTCCAAACAGGAAGTTGAGCAGGAACTGATCGATCTTGCGGTAGAGCAGCCGGGCGTGGACGTCCAGGCGCGTGACGGGGCCACGTGGCGACGTGAATGCCACACGCTGGCTATCCGTTTCGCCACCCGCGCCTGGACGCCGCGTGAATGACGTGGCAGGGCAGTTGAACGAGAACTCCGCCCGGTCGGACTGACCGGGGAACATCGAACGCCGATACCGGACGCCCACCATCTCCCAGAGATTGTGGCGGTCGATCAGCTTCCCATATTGGTCGACCGGCTCGGCCTTGAATATGAAGGAACCCGGATGGATGAAGTGCCGCTCGTCGCGCTGGCCGGTCTCGTACACCACGTTGCCGTTCTGATCTCGCACGACGATCTCGACCCACGACTGGATGATGTCCAGCGGGCCGGTCGGGAAGTCGTGGCCGACCTTGTTGTTGGTGATCAGCACTTGGAGATCGATGGGCTCGCCGGGTCGCACCCGCGACGGCGCGACGAGCTCGATCGGGACGGCGGGCCCCTTCCGCCACTTGTCGGCGATTTCGGGCACGTCGATTCTGCCCTGGAGCCATTGCTCGGTGAGCGCGGCATGCTTGTCCGCACCGGGCAGCTTGAGGGCGAGGGGCATGAATTGATTGGCGGCGAGGAAGCGGTGGCTGCGCGCGCGGCCATCATGTGGTGAGCGGTTGTAGTCGCGGTCATCGCCGCTCGCGGGATCCTGCGAGGATTCGAGCGGCATGTGACACTCGCGGCACTCGATCGTCCGTCTCGGGTTGAGCGTGTCGTTCCAGCGGCTCTTGCGCCAATTGTCATACTGATTCTGGAGCTGCACCCATCCGACCTGATTGATCTCGCGATCGATAAACTGCTTGTGACATGCGGCGCAGAACTCGGGACTCTTGAACAGACCGTGCTGCAGCGAGCGCACGTGCTCCTGGGGGTAGGCGCGGATGAGGAAGTTGCGCAGCGTCCGAGCGCCTGAACCGTCCCGCATCTCGAACATGTAGCGGGCCGGTTGGGCGATGACGTAGCTGGCATTGCCCTTGACGTCTGTCTGGCGGATCGCGTGGCAGGCGATGCACGACACCCCTTCGTCCCGGCCGACGGCGGTGGTCAGATCCTCGCGATAGAGGTTCTTCGCGCCCGCAAAGAGCGAAATGGGATCGTGGCAGCCGGCGCAGTAGCGCGTCGATTCGGGACCATTCTGCTCACCCATGGATGTCTGGATCGCGCGGAAGCCGAGATCCATCGCCGCGTAGCGATGGGCGCTCACGGACCACTCCTCAAAGATCTGCTGATGGCATCCCGCTTCGCCGCACGTCTTGGAGCCGCTCAGCGAACGCGGGTCGAACGCTTGCGCGGTGTTGGTGCGAGCCAGGCTCGGCGCAAACGGGCGGTCCGGTCCGTAGACGTAGCTGTAGTCGGCGGGCAGCCGGTTGTTGAGTGCGACGGGCCGGTAGGCATAGCTGAGCAGCGCGACAAGTGCGCCGAGCAGGGCGGTGCCATACAACGTGCGGCGACCGAGCAAATGCTGGGCGCGCCGCAGCGCGACGGCCTGCTCGCTACTCCCGCCGCGCCGTGCGTAGTACACGAGACTCAAGACATGCGGCAGCACCGCAGCGAGCAGCGCAAACGTCCCGATGATGTGCAGCAGATCCCAGCCATAGCCGATGCGTGTCGTGAGGAGCGCCTGATACGACAGGACCAGGCCCGAGATGATCACGGCGACGGCGGCGACCATCGAGAAGTAGCCGGTGAGCACGACATGTGAGAGATGACGCGCGCGGTACAGTCGCCAGTGCCGCAGCTGATACCACAGATACGGCGCTACGCAGACGATGCCCACGACCGTATGCAGCAGCACCATGACCTGATTGGGGATGCTGAACGGCAACAGGTAGATGAAGAGGCCGCTCAGCAGCTCGAACGCGAGGAGCGCGGCGACACAGGTGAGTAGCCGCCGTTGCCACTCTTCAGGTGATGGCTTCATGCGCGGCAAAGCTAGCCCGCGGGACTTTATAGGTTTTTGGAAGTTTTCGTGAAGAAATCTTACTTGAGCAGTTGCAGACGGTCGTTGTTTCTCGCAACAACGATTCGTCCGTCTTTCAGCCGCGCCAGATGACGCACCTGCCCGTCGATCGCGAGACCGCTCTGTTCCATGTCTACCGCCGTAAAGCCACCGTGTCCATCGCCGCGCAGGAAGAGCCCGTAGCTTGCGTCGTAGCGACCCTCGATTGGCTGCGTGCCGTAGAAGTTGCCGGCGAGCAGGAGATCGGTCTTGCCATCACCGTCGAAGTCGCGCACGAGCGACGCATACACCGGCGCAAACTGGGCTTCGATCGGCAGCGGCCGGAGCTCAAACGTCCCGTCGCCGCGATTGAGGGCGATGACACTCGCGAGTGTATCCGCCTCGAGCACGCGGGCCCGCCGGAGCGCCTTCCCCGGGATGATGTTGCGAATACGGCTCGCGCCAAAGGACGCGTGTGTCGGGTAGCGGGTGCGCAGTGACGGCAGAACCTGAATGAGCTCATCGCGTCCGGCGAGAGGGTAGCTGATACCGTGACGGTAGGACGTGAGAATCTGCGTCAGCGTGCCCGTCTTGAAGAAATCTCCTGCATAGAGCTGCGCCGGCTCGGTGCGCGAGGCGTGCACGAAAGAGTTCAGCCCGTAATTGCCGAGGATGAGGTCGGGACGGCCGTCACCGTTCAGGTCCGCGGCCTGCACGCTCGTCCACCAGCCATTCAAGTTCCCGAGTCCCGCCGCGCCGGTGCGGTCTACGAACTTTCCATTTTCCTGGTGGAGCACGCGCACCGGCGTCCAATCGCCCACGACAATCAGGTCGAGCTTGCCGTCGCCGTCGTAGTCGAGCCACGCCGCCCGCGTCACCATACCGGCTGTGTCCAGGGCAGGTGCCAGGCTCTTGGTCACGTCGCGGAAGGTGCCGTGTCCATCGTTCTCCAGCAGGTGACTCTGTGGCCCCATGCCATACTGTCGCGCGACCACTCGACTCCCGACAAACAGATCCACGTCGCCGTCGCCATCGAAATCGCCCGGCACGACGCAGGACCCGTTGTGCTGGAATGCCGGCAGCGGCGCGCGGGTAAAGTTTCCCAGGCCATCATTGAGATAGAACCGGTCATGCAGCGGCTCGCCTTCCCAAAACTCGTTGCCGCCGCTCACCACATAGAGATCGAGATCGCCGTCGCCGTCGGCGTCAAAGAAGCTCGCGTCGATGTCCTCGTGGATCGAATCCGCGCGGAACGCGGGCTCAGGCTCGGGACGGAATCTGCCGCCGGATTGCTGCAGCCACAGTTCGCCCGACTGCCACTTTCCGCCGCCGGCGTAGATGTCGTCCAGGCCGTCACCGTTCACATCGCCGACCGCGAGCGCGGGACCTTCCGTGGACACGAGGTGCGGCATGAGCGGCTCGCGCCCGAAGTCGAAGTAGGTATTCTCGCGGTGGATGTAGGAAATACCAGGCTGCGCGCTCACGTCGGTAAACAGGGGGGGAGGGACTGGGGAGGGGGCGTACCGACCTGCGGCGTCGGAGTGCGATAGAGTAATGAATTGATCGGCCGCAACGCCAGTCCTCACCTGGTAACGCCGGTCCGGCCAGATCACTACAGCCGAGTCTACGACTCGGCTGCTGCCCAACCCAAAATGCACGCGCGGGTCCACGGCCGACTCGAAGCCGCGTGTGGGCATCACCTCCGCGAGCTGATAGCCGCTCGCTCCTGCGATCATCACCTTCGCTCCAATCCCCTCGGTATTCCCGCCGGTCCCGCGCAGTGTCACGGTCAGAAAGTGCGACGTGCTGTCCAGGTCGCGCGCGCGATTGCGGTAGATGGCCGCGGGCGCGTTCAGGTTGTTGACGACCAGATCGAGCGCGCCGTCGTTGTCGAGATCCACGTAGGCCGCGCCGTTAGAGAACCCACTCGTCGCGAGGCCCCAGGCCCGGGCCACATTCTCGAATCTCAGGTTGCCATGGTTGCGAAACAGGTAGTTCGTCGCCGGACGATGCGGCATGCGGCCGATCAGCTGTGCTGCCGGTGGCTCGACACCGGGCGGAATGCTGTCCAGCGCGGCGATATAGTCGAGATCGTTGGGGCGGCGGTAGATCCCCGAGGTGACGAACAAGTCCTTCTTGCCGTCATTGTCGAAATCCGCGAACAACGGCGCCCAGCTCCAGTCGGTAGCGGCGATGCCGGCGAGAAACCCGATCTCGCTGAAGCGCAGCGTGCCCAGGACCACGCCGCGATTGAGCTGCAGTGTGTTGTGGGCGTACTGGTAGTGATAGCCCGCGGCCCGCTTCGCGGCGAGCAGTTGATAGCTCTCGGCGGTCGCGGCGGTCTTGAGCACGGCTTCGCTGTCGGGCAGCATGTCGAGCACGGCGATATCGGGGCGGCCGTCGTTGTTGAAGTCGGCCGCGTCGACGCCCATGGAGAAGCGGCTCGTG
>DATBFV010000202.1:0-37556 GCA_036558345.1 Gemmatimonadales bacterium
CCGCGGCGATGCATTCGTCACGTTGCACGGCTCCTGGAACCGTTCCATTCCGACGGGCGCCAAAGTCGTGCGGGTCAAGGTGGACGGCGATGGCCGTCGCGCGGTCGGCGTCGAAGACTTCATCGTCGGCTGGCAGCGGCCCGATGGCTCGCGTTGGGGGCGGCCTGTGGGGTTACTGGTTCTTCCGGATGGATCACTACTCGTCAGTGACGACTACGGCGGCAAAATCTGGAGGGTGACTTATGGACGGTAGGACCGAAGGCCGGAAGGACGGAATGTTCGGAGGACGGACACAGATCGTGATGGGGGTTGTGGCGGGAGCGATTGTGCTTTCCGTCCTACCGTCGTTCCGTCGTTCCGTCGACATTCATTCCGAATACGTGAAGTACGTCAGCGGCAAAGACACCATCACGGCCTATCTCGCATATCCCGAGAGCCCAAAGCCCGCGCCGGCCGTCATCGTGATCCACGAAATCTTCGGCCAGTCGGACTTCATCAAGCAGACGACCGAGCAGCTCGCGAAAGACGGTTTTGTCGCGATCGCACCCGACCTGCTGTCGCGACGTGGCGGCACACCTGCGAGCCAGGACTCGGCGCGCAAACTGATCGCGACGCTGAACCCCGACACCATCACGATGGATCTCGACGCGACCAGAAACTTCCTGAACAAGAACAAGGCGGTGCGCGCGAATGAGATCGGCGTGATCGGCTTCTGCTGGGGTGGCGGACAGAGCTTCCGCTACGCGACGAATGCGGCGCAGCTCAAAGCGTTCGTGGTGTGCTACGGTCCGGCGCCGAATGCCGCCGACATGGCCAAGATCAAGGCCAGGGGACTAGGCGTGTATGCGGAGAACGACGCGCGCATCGACGCCGGTTTGCCCGACGCCTCGGCCGCGATGAAAGCCGCCGGCAAGGATTATCCGTACACGATTTATCCCGGCGTGGGACACGGATTCCTGCGCACGCGGGAGAAACCGGAAGTCGCCGATAGCGCGTGGAATGCCATCATCCGGCACTTCCGCGCGAGCTTGAAGAGCTAGCGGCGCGCGATGTCGCTGAGGTAGTCGCGGGCCCGGTCGAGCACCGCGTCCCGACCCGCCAGGACGTCGTCGACGCGCACCTCGACCGGATACTGCGGCGCGATTCCCGCCGGCACGAATTCCTTGCCGGTAGGGAATGCGTCGCGACTGACGGTCAGTCGTAACTTCCACCCCGCCGGCAGCGTGAATACTGCCGTCTGACCCGTGCTCCCCGCCGACGGCTCGCCGAACACCGGTCCGCGGTTGCCCGCCTGGAACGCAGCGAGAAAATCTTCGGCCGGGCCGGATGTACGTGCTGAGATGAGCACTGCGACGGGGCCGGTGTAGGCGATCCGCTCGCGCTGCACCGGTGGCCAGATCGTATCGGGCGGGACAGTCATCCAGGTACGAACCCCCGCGGCCGTCGAGTCGGGGCGCTGGAGGGGCAGCCGACGGCGCGCCGTCAGAAACGGATGGTCGATCATTCGGGACAGGAGAGCCGAAGCGCGCTCGCGACTTGCCCCGTCGCTCGTCGCTTGCGCTTCCCGCAGGTCCACGATCAGGCCATGGTGGCGCGGGCCCTCGCGAGGCGCATCGCCAATGGCGCGGTCGAACTGCTCGAGTACGTCCGGATCGGCGAACGAGTACACGCGAATCCAGATCGCCCCGTCGGGCAGGGTATCGGCCTCGAGCGGCTCATGCTCGAGCGGCCAGTGTGACGTCATGGCCACGCTTCGTGTCACGCTCGCGCCGCGCTCGGCGCCGCCCGGCAGCTTCAGCAGCAACTGCAGCGCCGTGCCGCGCTCGCCCTCGAGCATGCGGGCTACCGCGCGTTCCCAGCGGCTCGCATCATTCGCGGCGGCGACCCTGGGCACGACCGAATCGCGAATCCATTCCGCCGCCGGAATTCCCTGCACGGCCAGGATCTCGGCCAGTCGCTCGGGCCGCGCGACACGCATTTCGTCGTTGAGGGCGTAATCCATGATGAACGGCCGGCGCTCGATGCTGCGCAACTCGAGTGGCGGACGCGCGATCCGATTCGCGAGCGCGGTCGGGGGCAGCAGTTCGACTTGACCGTCGTTCAGCACTCCCGCCCATCGGCGCAACCGATAGTAGAATTGAAGGTCGGTTGGGGTCGGTCGTTCGCCGGTGAAGGTGACGGTGGCGGCAAACGCCGAGTCCCAGTTGGCGCGTATGTCGTCCCAGTAAGCGTCGTTGTAGCGCGCCACGCTCCACACACCCGCGGCGACGAGCTGGCGATCGACGGACGGCGTCGCCGCCCGCTGCGCGATCAGTGGCGGGGCCAGGGTCGCGACGAGCGCCGGGAACCACGCCAACACCCAGGGCGTACGGGGAAGCATGGGCCTAATCTATCTGTTGCTGTTCGCATCGCCTCAATTGCTGCTGTACCTGTATTTGCGAGAGCGCCTGCCCCTGACGGCGCGCCGCTGGCTCACGCTCGTCTTTGTCCTGTTCAACATCCCCTGGGGCATCGTCGCCGTCCGGATGTTCTCGGGCAGCTTGTGGGGCGTCAGCCGCGTGCCGTACATCGCGCCGTTCATCGCCTGGCAGTTTTTGGGCTGGATTTTTTGCGGCCTGGTGTGCGTCTACTTGCTCGGGAAGGGATTGTGGTGGCTGGTCACCAGGTTGCGTCGGGAGTGGGGAGTGCTACGTGGCGGAGCGCACCCGAACGAACCACTCCCCATTCCCCACTCCCTTGTTTCACGGCGTCAGTTTCTCGCCCGCGCCACCTACGCGTACGGCGCCGTGGGACTCGGCATTTCGGCGTATGGCATTTGGAGTGCGGAGCGACTCCCTGTCGTCACGCGGCGCACGCTTGTGTTCCCGGATCTGCCTGAGGGATTGGACGGCATCCGCGTCGCGCATCTCTCCGACGTGCATGCCGGCATCCACATGTCCGAAGGCAAGATGGCGGAGATCGTCAAACAGACGAATGCGCTCGGCGCAGATCTGATTCTGCAGACCGGCGACATGATCGACATCTCCCAGTCCTACATCCCTGATTACGTCCGCGCGTTTCGTGATCTATCCGCGCCGCTTGGCGTCGTCACGGTTCTCGGCAACCACGATCGTTACACGGGAGCGGACGCCGTCATTCGCGGCGTGAAAGACGCGGGCCAGGTGTTCGTGCAAAACGGCGTGCACGTGATCGAGCGCCGAGGCGCTGCGCTCGCGCTGGTAGGCATTGACGATCCGCGGAACTGGCGCGCCGACGATCCGCAAGAATCCGACATCGACAAGGCGCTGCGCGTCACACCGCCGGCCAAGGAAGCGTTCCGGATTCTGCTCGCGCATCGGCCCGGCGCGTTCGACGGCGCGGCGCCGCGCCGCATTCCGCTCACGCTCGCCGGCCACATTCACGGCGGCCAGTTTTACCTGCCCGTGATCGGCTGGTCACCGGGGAGACTGATCACCAAGTACGTGATGGGCCACTTCACGCAGGGCGACAGTCAGTTGTACGTGAGTCGGGGAATTGGCGTGGTTGGCGTGCCGTTGCGCGTGTTCGTGCCGCCGGAGATCGCGCTGTTCGAGTTGCGCCGCGGATAGGCCCATCGTCTACGAGCTAATGGCTCGCCAGGCAGCATCGATGACCAGCCGAACTCCAGTATCTGCGGGCTTCCAATCCCCAGCAACGACCTTCTCCAACGCGTGACCCACCGTCGCCAGCCAGACTCCTGCCCATATCTCCACGGCACCCGCTCGCACCGCGTTCTGCGCCTTCCCCTCGGCCACGACTCGCTCTAGCGCCACGCGAAACTCGCGTTGCGTCTTGCGGCTTTCGTCATCCAGCACACCATCGAGCCGCTCCAGCAGACCGAGCTTGACGATTGCAGTCTCCTGCGCGGCGCCTTCCAGCAATCCATTCGCGATCGCCGTGAGCCGCGCGCGCGCGGCACCGGCATCACGATCGTAAGCCCCTCCCGCATCCTGGACCACTTTGGTCGCCCACCGCTGCGCCGCGCGGTAGAGCTCATTGAGGAGTTGCTGCTTGCTCGCGAAATGACGGTAGATCGTACCTTCAGCAATGCCGGCCTTCTTGGCGATCTGAGCGGTGGTGGTGTCGTGATACCCGACCGTGGTGAATAGCTCGAGCGCCGTTCGGATTAGGCGTTGTCGCGTCAGTTCGGTTGCGGTCACGGCTGCGAATCTACTAGCTTTCCGGCCGCTTTAACTCCCTTGATCACCTGGAGGCGTTGCCGCGATGCGCATGCTCGTACTGGGCGCTGGGCTGCAGGGTTCGGCCTGTGCGTATGATCTGCTCCAACGTTCGGAGGTGGAGCGCGTCACACTGGCGGACCTGCATCCACAACGCGCGGCCGCGTTCCTGAAGAAGAACAGGAACAAGCGACTCGTCATGGCGAGGCTCGATGCCAAGCGGGGCCCAGCCTTGCGGAAGCTCCTGCGGGGTCACGATGCCGTGATGAATGCACTGCCATACTACTTCAACTATCCCGTCACCAAGGCCGCGATCGCCGCGGGACTTCACTACGCAGACCTCGGCGGGAACACCGAAATCGTCCAGAAGCAGAAGACCCTCCACAAAGCAGCGCAGAAGAAAGAGGTCTCCGTCATTCCCGATTGCGGCTTGGCACCCGGCATGGTCAACATCCTCGCCGCCGAGGGGATCCGGCGCGTTGGCGAGGCGGAGAGCGTCAAGATTTTCGTGGGTGGGCTGCCGCAGCGTCCCGAGCCGCCGCTCAATTATCAGATCGTGTATTCGCTCGAGGGCGCGCTCGATTACTACACGACGCCGTCCTGGGTTCTGCGTGAAGGCCGCCCGACGCGCGTGGATGCGTTGTCCGAGCTCGAAGACGTGGTGTTTCCGAGTCCGGTCGGTACGCTGGAGGCCTTCCACACCGGGGGCGGGATCTCGACGATGCCGTGGGCCTACAGCGGCAAGGTCCGGACGATGGAGTACAAGACGCTCCGATACCCCGGCCACGTCGCCATTATGCGGCCGGTCCGCGAGTTGGGACTTCTGGCGCTCGATCCGGTCAAAGTCAAAGGCATTCAGATCGTCCCGCGCGACGCATTCATCGCGACGGTGTCGCCGCATCTCACGAAACCGAACGGCCGTGATCTCGTTGCGCTGCGAGTGGAAGTGCGAGGGACTAACGGCCGCGGTGTTGCCTGGCAGTTGCTCGACTATTTCGACGAGGCAACCGGGATCAGCGCGATGATGCGGACAACGGGCTACTCACTCGCCATCACTGGTGTGATGCAGGTCGACGGCCGGATCTCGGCGTCAGGTGTGCACACGCCGGACGAGGCGGTGCCATTCCAGCCGTATGTGGATGAGTTGAAGCGTCGTGGCGTGGTGATTCGCGAAACTCCGGTGACTACGGGATAACGACGACGCCGAGGCGGACGTTCTGGAGCGAGTATTTGATCAGTCCCGACCTCGACCCCGACCCACTGCTCGTCGTCGGCGCGATATCCACCTTGATGGCGCTCAAGCCGTATCCGCCCTCGAGCGTCATGTGGGACGAGGCGGCGTAGCGGATGGCCCCGCCGCCTTCCCCCACGCGTGCGTCGAAACGGTCGATCGCGACGCGTACATACCGAAGCTCGGCTTCCCACGACCACCGGTCTCCAGAGAGGAAGCGGCCGTATGCTCCGATGGAGCCGATCGGTCCCGTGATCTTCTGTGACTCACTGAACTGCACCTGACCGCCACCGCCCAGCGCATCAACTGCGGCATCCAGGAATAAGGCGCCCAGGCCGACGGACAGTCCCACCTGGGTCCGTGGTTTGGCGACGATCGCATAGCGGTAGGCAAAGAAGCCGAGGTCGCTGTTGAGCATCGTGCCGACATTACCGCCGGCATGGTAGGTCGAGTCCCCGAACGTGATGTCTCGATCCAGGACATGCTCGGCCGAGCGGCGGGCGAACTGGTAACCCACCTCGAACTCGTGACGGTGCCACGGGCGCCAGCGCACGGCAAATCGCGGCTCGAGCTTGTTCGTGGCCAGACCGAGATCATTCTCGGCGTCGATGTCGGTGCCGATGCCATTCGAGCCGTCGACGCGAATGTTGGCGTTGAGAATCACCGTGGTGATCGACGCGGTGACCTGCAGCCGGTCGTACAAATTCGCTTTCGGACCCTGTGCCGCGAGCGAGTCGGCGACCAGCAGTGCCACGAGAGTCAAACCGCTGCTCCGCAGCGAAGTCTGTGTCATATACCCTCCACTAGAAGCTCCAGGCCGTCGCGAAGGTCAGCAGCATGGGCTCAGTGCCTTTCCCCACCTCGATCGCGAACAGCGTATTGCGCAGCATTGAAAGTGCCACGCCGCCGCCCAGCGCGCCGTGCAGGCCCTCGCGTGTCAGTCGAACGGGCTCGCCAGGGTCGAAGACACGCCCCACGTCGTAGAAGGCGATCAACTTCACCTCGAGCAGCCGTGGTGCCCACAGCAGACCGTACCGTGCCTCGATACCACCGAGGAGCTTGCCCGCCCCCAGGAATCGCCCGTCGTAGTAACCGCGCAGCGAGCGGAGCCCGCCCACCGCCACGATCTGCCCCTCGCTGGTCTCCATCGTCTGCTGCACCGAGAGCGGCACCGTTCCCGTGATGTTCTCCGCGGCGACTCGGCCGGCAAGTATCAGACGTTCGAGCGGATGCACGTAGGCGTGCAGTGAACCGGAGACGCGTGTGTAACCGCGCCCACTGGCCACGAGGCCTTCCGCGAAGACGCCGCGATGCGGATCCGCTTCGACGTCGCGCGTGTCGAAGACGAGGCCGGCGCGCGCGACGGCATCATTGAACGGACCGGTGCTGTCGCGTTGGTAGAGCGTCGTGCCAGGCAGGGCACGGAATTCCGCGTGTTCGAGCGAGCCGCCGACGAGCGCGCGCAGCGGTCCGGCAATCCGGCGTTGTACTGTAAGCCGCGCGGCGCGATTGGTCCGACTGACCCGATAGAAATAAGAGGAGGCGGCGGTGCTGTCCGGGTCGTAGATCGTGTTGTTGCCTTGCCCGTAGTATCCGAGTCGATTGGCGCGAAGGAAGCTCACCGTGAGACCGAGCCGCCAACCGTCCCAGTATGCCGGTGCCTGCGCGTCGAGGATGACGGCGTAGCTCCCCTGAGTGCTGGCGCCGACATCGAGCGCGGCGCGCGCGAAATACGGCTCGGGCCGTTCGGCGAAGCCCAGAGGACTCGACCAATCGTAGTGCCCCCCAAACCAGAACTTGTCGGCCGACGTGTAGTAGACGAACGGATAGAGGTGATCGATCCATTGACGCCGCTGAATCGGCTCGGTATCCGGCTTGGTCTGCGCGGCTCCCGACAGCGGCGCCGCCAACGCGAGGAGCAGGGCGGTTAGGCGCGTGTGAATAGGTTGGCCGTATCGCGCAGCTTGGCTTCGGTGCCGTCGTGTGCCGCGAAGCGATTGGGATAGAGCGACGCCGCGCCGAACTCGCCGCGCTTGTTCAATGCGTAAAACACAAGATCGAACTTGGGTGTGCCCTGCGCGTCGAGCAGCCGTGCTTCGGTCAGGGCGACGACCCGCTTCAACGTCTCGAGACAGGCATCCGTCGGCTTCATCCCGCGGCGCATGTTGTCGACTGTGAGAAATCCGCCGCAGACCTTGATGTTTGCCTCGCCGAGTCCGGTCGAGCCGGCCGCGCCGACCGAGTTGTCGCAGTACTGACCGGCGCCGTGGATCGCCGAGTCACCCACCCGACCCGGGACTTTCCACGCCAGACCGGCGGTCGTTGTCACGGTCGACAGATCGCCGTCAGGCGTGACGGCGTCGCAGTTGATCGTGCCGGTTTTCGTCACGACGAGGTGGTCGGAATCGGGGACGTCGAGATAGTTGTCGTTCGGGTTCAGGTTCGCGCGCCAGCGCAGCCAGGCTTCGCGAGAATGCTCGGTGAGCAGCTCTTCCTCTTTGAATCCGAATGACAGCGCGAACTTCTTCGCGCCTTCGCCCACGAGGAACACGTGCGTCGTGTATTTGAGTACGAGCTTGGCGACTTCGGACGGTGTCTTGATGCCCTCGAGCGCGCCGACGGCGCCGGCCCGCTTCGTGGGCCCGTGCATGCATGAGGCGTCGAGCTGCACGACCCCTTCGGCGTTGGGCAGTCCGCCGTAGCCGACGGAGTCGTCGTTGGGATCGAGCTCCTGGATCTTCACGCCTTCGATGATCGAGTCGAGCGTGTCGGCGCCCTGCATCAGCATGTCGAACGCCTTCTGCACCGCGCGCAGGCCGTTCGCGCTCGCGATGGCGACCGGCTTCGCCGCCCAACGGGACGGTGGCGGCAACGGCCGGGGTGGCCGCATCGGATGTGGTATCCCCATCACGGCATTCGCGGCCACACTGCCGGCGGCGGAACGCAGAAACTCGCGGCGCGACCAAGAATTTCCCATGAACCGTTTTACCCACTCGTCTAGATGCTGTCAACTTGCTATCGTTCCCACCCCGTGGAGCTTTCGCTCGTGGTTCCCGCGTACAATGAGCGGGACAACCTCGCGCCGCTGCTCGCCGAGATCGCGGCTGCACTGGACGGACGCGCCTGGAGCTACGAGGTGATTGTCGTGGACGACGGCTCGACCGACGGCACATTGGACGCGCTCAAAGAGCTGCGGCGGCGCTACCCGGCCTTGCACATCATTGCGTTCGAGCGCAACGCCGGGCAGACGGCTGCGTTCGCGGCGGGATTTCGCGCGGCCCGCGCGCCGATTCTCGTCACTTTGGACGCCGATCTGCAGAATGATCCCAACGACATTCCAAAGCTCGTCGAGACGCTCGAGCAAACCGGGGCAACGGCTGTCGCGGGCTACCGCGCCACACGCCGCGACACGCCTTGGAAGCGGTTGCAGAGCCGCATTGCCAACGGCGTGCGCAACCGTCTGAACGGCGAAGTGATTCGTGATACAGGCTGCTCGCTCAAAGCATTCCGCACCGACGCCGTGCGCGCCGTGCCGCTCTTTGTGGGGATGCATCGATTCCTGCCGACGCTGATCAAAATGCAGGGTGGCACCGTCACTGAGGTTCCGGTCGGTCACCGGCCGCGGAAACATGGCGCTACCAAGTACGGTATGTGGAATCGCGTGTGGCGCTCGCTGATCGACGCATTCGCGGTGCGCTGGATGCAGCGGCGTGCGCTGCGCTATCGCGTGCGCGAGGAGGTCGGATGACGGTTCCCGGTGGTGCCGAGACCGCGCACGAGCAGTGGCGCGTGCAAATCGATGCGGAGCTCGACGGCGAGCTCTCGCTCGTCGAGCGGGCCGCGCTCGCGAAACACCTGGCGACCTGCGCGCGCTGCGCCGGTGCCCGTGCGAGCCAGCTCGAAGTGCGGGTCGCGCTGGCCCGCTCCGCCGGTAATCCCCATGCCTTCGTGGTGCCACGGCCCTCCATTCGCGCCGGGACGCTCGCGTTATGGATCACCGTCGCGCTGGTGACGGGGTTGCTCGCGGGCTGGGCCGCGGACCGTCGATGGGGCGGGCCGGGCGGGGGAAGTACGCTCGAGGAGTCGCGTGGTACCATCGTCGTTCAGTAGCATCCTGCTCGCGCTGTCCACTCTTCAGGGGCCGGGTACCCGGCTGACCTATCGCATTCGCGTGATTGAACCGGGTGTCGTGGCGCCGCGCGTCGTCGCGACCGGCTCCGTGAGCGGGCCGCTCGACAGCGACATGCGCCTCACCCTGCGCACCGACACCGCCGAAGTCGAAGCGCTTTTTCAGGTGACGCCGGTCGGCGACACCGTGACGCTGGCTGGCGAGTTCTTCATGCGGCGCCGCGTAGGCCGGTCGCGTCGTGGGCTCCCGCTCTGGGAAGAGGACAACTACCGGCGCATTGTTCGCCTGACGTGGAACGACACGACGCGTATCTATCCGTTTGGCGTGGGGAAGGCCGCACCGCGCGGGCTGTGGGTGGAGCTGCTGCTGGAACGTGAGTTTTCCGGCGGCGCAGGCCGTCCCGCCGAATCTTTCGAATTGTCCGATTCGACGCGTGATTTTCGCATGGAGGCCGTCGTCCGGCCGCGCCGCGCGCGGGTGATCCTGAATCTCGTGCGCGCCGATACCGTCAGCGCGCCCCGGCCGATGGATCTCGTTCCCGAAGAGCCGCCGCGGACGGTGCAGCTCGTGTTGCTGGGCCGACGGACCACGCTCGTGGTGAGCCTGACGCGACCCGAGCCACCGCTCTCCGACCGTGACCGGTCCCTGGCGCTGGACGCTGACGTGGTCTGTTTGCGCGTCGCGGCGCCGCCCGCGGATGCGCCGCAGTCGCTTGGAACGATTTGCGGCCGCCTCAACAATGTCGCGCGACAGCTCGCGCTGCCGACCGGCGACACGCTCGCGGCGACGTTCTCGTGGCCGGGATGGCGGTGATGGGGGGGGGCCGCAAGAAGCGTCTCGATCCCTCCATCTTTCACCTGCCGGTCGACAAGATGCGGGAGGGCTACTACTCCGACAAATACTTCGTGCGCGCGCGTGAGCTGTTGCGGAAGGATCGGCACCGGCCGCGCGTCACGATGCAGGTGTTCGGCAAGTCGCACGCCTACCTCGGCGGAATCGATGAGGCGATCGCGATTCTGAAATTGTGCGCCGAGCGCTGGGACGAGCTGGTCGTGCGCGCGCTGTACGACGGCGAAGAAATCCAGCCCTGGGAGACCGTGCTACTCATCGAGGGGCCGTACGACGCGTTCGCGGTTCTCGAGACGCTCTACCTCGGCGTGCTGGCGCGGCGCACCCGCGTGGGGACGAACACGCGCGAGGTGGTGCAGGCGGCGAAGCCCAAGGAAGTGATGTTTTTCCCCGCCCGGCACGATCACTGGCTCGTGCAGACGGGGGACGGCTATGCGGCGCACATCGCCGGCGCGATCGGTGTGTCGACCGACGCGCAGGCTTCGTGGTGGGGCTCGGAAGGGATCGGAACGGTTCCGCACGCGCTGATTGCCGCGTATGGCGGTGACACGGTGCTCGCGTCGCAGAAGTTCGCCGAGCACTCGGATCCGGCGATTGGCCTCATCACCCTCGTGGATTTCGACAACGACTGCGTCGCGACGTCGCTGGCGGCGGCGCGAGCGCTGGGTAATCGCCTGTACGGCGTGCGGCTCGACACGTCCGAGACACTCGTCGACAAGTCCGTCATTCCGCAGATGGGCACATTCAAGCCGACGGGCGTGAATCCGCAGCTCGTCTACAATGTGCGACGGGCGCTCGATGCCGAGGGATTCGGCGACGTCAAGATCATCGTGTCGGGAGGCTTTACCGTCGACAAGATCCGCCAGTTCGAGGAGCAACACGTGCCCGTCGACGCGTACGGCGTCGGCTCGAGCCTGTTCCAGGGACGCTTCGATTTCACCGCCGACGTGGTGATGCTCGAAGGCAAACCGTGCGGGAAAGTGGGGCGGTCGTATCGGGCTAATCCAAGGCTCGAATTGGTCGAATAGCCCACCGTATCTTGCGCCCGCGCGCGCGTTTGCATAATTTCCCGCCCAAATGAATAATCATGCATCAATCCCGGTTGGTGTCCTGGGGGCCTCCGGCTATGTCGGGCAGGAGCTGTTGCGGCTTCTGCATGGCCATCCCGGCGCCACCGTTGCATTTGCGACTGCCGAGTCGGCCGCGGGCGAATGGGTGGATGGCTATGAGCTCATCAAGGCCGACGATGCGCCGTGGCAGGAGGCGGAAATTATTCTGTCCGCGCTGCCGCATGGGGTCTCGGCCCGCTATGTCCACGAAGCGAGAGCCGGCGGCAAACGCGCCGTGGACCTCTCGGCCGATTTCCGCCTGTCCCCCGACGCGGTGTATGGCCTCACCGAGTTCACGCGTCCGCGGCTCGCGGATGCCGAGCTCGTCGCCAATCCTGGCTGCTATCCGACTGCCGCGCTGCTCGCGCTCATTCCATTGGCGCAGCTCGGCCTGATCGATCCTTCACGCGAGGTAATCATCGATGCGGCGTCGGGTGTCACCGGCGCCGGACGCAATCCGAAGCGCGAGCTGCTCTTTGGCGAGGTCGCCGAGGACTATCGCGCCTATGCGATCGGCAACACGCATCGCCACCTCGCCGAGCTGAAGGCATCGCTGTCGCGCGAAGGCGGCTTCACCGGTGATCTCGTCTTCACGCCGCACCTCCTGCCCGTGAAACGCGGCATTCTCGAAACGATCCACGTGCCGTTGACACGCGTCCTCGATCAGGCGACCGCTGAGGGCCTGTTCAGCGCGACGTACGATGCCGAGCCGTGCGTGCAGGTCATGCACGGCACGCTTCCGTCGCTCAGGGACGTCGTCTACCGCAACCGCGTCGCCATCGGCGTCGCCGAGGTCGTGGACGTACGCCGGCCGCGGCTCACCGTCATCGCTGCCATCGACAACCTGGTGAAAGGCGCGGCGGGGCAGGCGATTCAGAATATGAACGTGATGCTCGGGCTGCCGGAAACCGCGGGTCTCTCGTGCTGACGATTCGCGTCGTCAAGATCGGCGGCAACGAGCTCGATCGCCCCGACTGGGTCGCGGCGGCCGCGCGCGCGCTCGGCAAGAACGGTCCGACCGTGGTTGTGCACGGTGGCGGCCACGCCGTGAGCGACTGGTCGCGGCGGCTCGGCCTGCCCGTTGAGAAAAAAGATGGCCTGCGGGTGACCACGCCCGAGATTGCTCAGGTTGTCGAAATGGTGCTCGGCGGCCCGATCAATCGTCTTCTCGTCACCGCGTTGCGCACCGCCGGGCTCGATGCCATCGGTCTGTCCGGCGTCGACGGCGGCCTGCTGACCGCGCAGCCGCTTCAGAACGGGGCGGGACTCGGCGCAGTGGGCGAAATCGCGCACGTGCGCGCCTCGCTCCTCCAGAGTCTGTTACTGGCCGGCTTGACGCCTGTCGTGGCTCCCGTCGCACCATCTGCCGATGCGCCGGGACAACCACTCAATGTCAACGCCGATCAGGCCGCAGCGGCCATAGCCGCGGCGCTCGAGGCGCAGGAGCTGCTGTTCGTCTCCGACGTCCCGGGCGTGACGGCCCAGGGGGTCATCCAACCCACCCTTGCGGCGGCCGAAATCGAGACAATGATTGAGGAAGGCGTCGCAACCGGCGGCATGGCCGCCAAGCTGCGCGCCGCCGCGCAAGCACTCAGGGCGGGTGTTCGGGCCGTACGGATTGGCAACCTCGACATGCTCGAGCGGGCCACCGCCGGCACCCGCCTGCTCGCGGTCCCTCCCGCACCGGCCGTCCAACCCGCGTGACAATGCTGAGCCCTGCGACATCAGCCGACGTGTCGGCACTTCTGGGGGTCTACGCGCGCGTTGGCCCGCTATTCGTGGCCGGCGAAGGCTCCGAACTGATCGCCGAGGACGGGACCCGCTACCTCGACTTTGTCGCCGGCATCGCCGTCAATGCGCTGGGCTACAACAGCCCCGTCGTTCGCGAGGCCGTGCTGCGCGCGCTCGACTCGGGACTGATCCACGTCTCGAACCTGTATCGCACCGAACCCGGCGAGCGGCTCGCCGCTGAGCTCACCAAGTTGTTCAACGGGCAGGCCTTCTTCTGTAACTCGGGCGCCGAGGCGAACGAGGGCGCGTTCAAGTTCGCGCGCAAGTGGTCCAAAAAAACCGACATCGTCGCGTTCACCGGATCGTTTCACGGCCGGTTGTTCGCGTCGTTGGCCGCCACCGACCGTCCCGATTACCGCCGGCCGTTCGAGCCGCTGCTGGCCGGCGTCCAGATCATCCCGCTCGGCGACCGCGCCGCTGCGGAGCAGGCGATCAGCAAGCAACGGACCGCTGCTGTCATCATCGAGCCGGTGCAGGGAGAAGGCGGCGTGCGCCCGGTGGCCGCCGATTTTCTCGCATTCCTACGCAAGCTCTGTGATGAGACTGGTGCGGCCCTGATCTTCGACGAAGTGCAATGCGGACTCGGGCGTACGGGCACCTTCTTTGCATCGGAGCCCTCTGGCGTCGTCCCCGACATCTACACGCTCGCGAAGCCACTCGCCGGCGGCTTGCCGATGGGCGCAATCCTCGTGAACGACGCGATTGCCGCCTCGCTTGCGCCGGGGGATCACGCCACGACCTTCGGCGGCGGTCCACTGATCGCGACTGTGGCGGTCGATGTCGTCCGCACCATCGCAGAGCCCGACTTCCTCGCCGAGGTTCGCGCGAAGGGAGACTTGCTCGGCTCGCGCCTGCGCGCGATGAGCAGCTCGCGTGTAAAGGAAGTCAGAGGACGCGGGCTGATGTGGGGACTCGAGCTGACGGACATCGCGGCGCCGGTTGTGACGGCGGCGCGCGAGCGCCATCTGCTGGTTCTCACCGCCGGTCCGAACGTCATTCGCATTGTTCCACCGCTGACGATCAGCCGCGAGGAGATCGAGCGCGGCGCTACCATTCTCGCAGAGGTCTTGAGTTGACGAGTCTCTCCGTACGGACTGCCCTCAAGCTTCGTCCCGCCACGCTCTCGGATGTGGCGGCAATGGAAGTATTCATGGCGCCGTTCGAGGCTACGGGCGACCTCTTGCCGCGGTCGAACTACGATCTATGCCGTCACATCAAGGAGTACATCGTCGCCGAGGCGCCCGATGGCAGTCTGCTCGGGACGGGGAGTCTAAAGGTGTACAGCGCCCAACTGGCCGAGATCGCCGCGCTCGCGGTGCGTGAAGATCAGCAGGGCCGGGGCGTGGGGAAGGCGATCGTCGAAGCGCTCCTCGTGGACGCGCGCGCGATGGGTCTGTCCGAAATTTTTGGCCTGACGCGCAAGCCGCTGTTCTTCATGCGACTTGGCTTCCGTGTAGCGGAAAAGGAACAATTCCCGCTCAAGGTCTGGGCCGACTGCGCGCGCTGCCCGCGCCAGCACGCCTGCGACGAGGTCGCGGTAGCGCTGACGCTTTAGCTGCGCCCCGTCTAGATTTCTCGTCCCATGCCAACGTCGCGCGTCATCTTCTGGGATGTCGATACCCAGCATGACTTCATGAAGGCAGACGGCAAGCTGTACGTGCCAGATGCCGAGCAGCTCATTCCCAATCTCAGAAAGCTCACGGACTACGCGCACGGCCACGGGATCCGCATCGTGGCCAGTGCCGACGATCACGTCGTCGACCACAGCGAAATCTCCGCCACACCTGACTGGAAGGCGACCTTTCCGCCGCACTGCCTGCGCGGCACGCCGGGTCAGCGGAAAATTCCGGAAACCACCCTGCGCGATCCGGTGGTGATCGAGCCGGAGCCGCAGGACGCCGCAACCCTGGCCGCGCGCATTCGCAGCCACCGCGGTGACATCCTCCTTCACAAACACACATTCGATGTCTTCTCCAATCCCAACGTTCTTCCCGTGCTCGATGCGCTCAGTCCTCGCGACATCGTGCTATACGGCGTGGCCCTGGACGTCTGCGACAAGTACGCCATCGAGGGCCTGCTGCAGCACCGGCCGCACGTCCGCCTGTTCGCGGTGGTGGACGCCATGAAGCCTATCGACCGCGATGTGGCCGAGCATCTGCTCAAGGAGTGGGGCGATGAAGGAGTGCGACTGGTGAAGACGAGCGAAGTGGTCGTCGGTGGCCTGGTCGAAGAGATCGAGCGGGCCAGCGTATGACTTCGACCGCATCAGTCCCCACGCACGCCGTCGCCGTTCCGACGTTCGGGAAGTTCTTTCTACCCGGTCCGACCGACGTCCATCCCGAAGTCCTCGAAGCGATGATCCGGCCAATGATCGGCCATCGCTCCTCGGGAATGGAAAAGCTGCTGCAGGGGATCGCGCCCAAGCTGGGTGCCGTGGCGCGGACCAGCCGGCCGGTGTTCGTCGGCACCACGTCCGCCACCGGTTTCATGGAGATGGCGGTCCGCAACGGCGTGCGCCGCCGCGCGCTCGCGCTCGTCAACGGCGCATTCAGCGAGCGCTTCGCCGGCATCGTTGGTGCCTGTGGCAAGGAGTGCATCCGCCTCGACGTGCCGCTCGGTGGCGCCGTCGAACCCGACATGCTGCACGACGCGCTGAAGCGCACGCCGGTCGATGCCGTCACCTGCGTGCATTCCGAGACGTCCACCGGCGTGCTGCAGGATGTCGCTGGCTACGCGGAGGTGGTGCAGGAGTTCGACGATGTACTGCTCCTCGTCGACTGCGTGACGTCGATGTGCGGCTCCCCAGTGGAGACCGACGCCTGGAAGCTCGATTTCGCGTTCACGGGCTCGCAAAAGGCCCTCGCTCTGCCGCCCGGCCTCGCGCTCGGCATTGCGTCGGAGCGCATGGTCGAGCGTGCCAAGACACTCGACGATCGGGGCGCCTACTTCGATCTGATCAGCTTTCTCACGGCCACGACAAAATTTCAGCCCACCAACACGCCGGCGATCTCGCTGCTCTATGCCCTCGATGTGCAGCTCGGGCGCATCGAGCGCGAAGGCGGGATCGAGGCGCGCTGGAAGCGTCATGATGCGATGCGGCGGCGCACGGAAACGTGGGCCTCCGAGCACGGCATAGACTTCCTGCCGCGCGAGGGCCGGCATAGCTGGACCGTGTCGTGCCTCAAGCTGCCCGACGGCAGGCACTCGAAGGACGTCGTCGCCGCCTTGAAGCAGCAGAGCTGGACGATCGGCGCCGGCTACGGCGCGCTCAAGGATTCCACGATCCGAATCGGTCACATGGGTGACCACACGGTCGAAGCGCTGAATGAGCTGCTGCCCCTGATCGCGCGGGCGCTGGAATGACGGTTCGCGTCGTCGTGGCCGATCGGGTGGCGAAGAGCGGCCTCGACCTGCTGTCCCAAACACCCGACATCGAGGTCATTGACGTCGCCGGTAAGCCCGCCGAGCTCGACAAGGCGATCGCGACCGCGCAGGCGCTCATCGTCCGGAGCGAGACACGCGTCACGGCGAGCCTGATGGCGCAGGCGCCGCAACTGCGCATCGTGGCGCGCGCCGGGACGGGCGTCGATACCATCGACGTGCACGCCGCCACGCGCCGCGGCATCGCCGTGATGAACACCCCGGGCGCCAATACCGTGAGCGCGGGCGAGCACGCGATGGGCCTGCTGCTTGCGCTCGTGCGCCGCATCCCCGATGCGGTCGCGGCAATGCGCCGCGGCGAGTGGGACCGCAAGCGGTTCGAGGGTACCGAGCTGCGCGGCAAGACGATGGGCGTGGTGGGCCTCGGCCGAATCGGTGGGCACGTTGCGCAGCTCGCCCGCGCGTTCGGAATGCAGGTCGTGGGACACGATCCGTATCTGCTGCCGGAGCGCGCCACTGAACTGCATGTCCGGCTGCTGCCACTCGACCAGCTGCTTCGTACCGCCGACGTCGTCACGCTGCACCTCGCGTTGACCGATCAGACGCATCATCTCATCGACGCGAACCGCCTGAAGCTGATGAAGCCGACCGCCGTTCTGATCAACACCGCGCGCGGCGAGCTGGTGGATGAGGTGGCGCTCGCCGAAGCCATCAAGGAAAAGCGCATCGGCGGCGCGGCCATTGACGTCTTTGCGGTCGAGCCGTTGCCCGCGGATGCACCGTTGCGCGCGCTGGATCGCGCCATTCTGACGCCGCACCTCGCCGCGTCCACCGCCGAAGCTCAGGAGCGGGTGGCGATGGAGATCTGCAGCGCCGTACGCGAGGCGCTCGTAGCCGGCGACCTCTCGTACGCAATCAACGTCCCGGGCATGGGCGGCGACTTGCTGCGGCGACTCGCGCCGCTGCTCGATCTCGCGCGCAGGCTCGGCCGACTCGCCCTCGCGCTGGCCGACGGACCGGTCACGGCCGTCGAGATCGCGTATGGAGGAAAGGAGGAAGGCGCGCAGCGCCCCGTGCTGGTCTCGGCTCTCGAGGGGCTGCTCTCAGCCATGAATGTCGGCTCCGTCAGCCTCGTCAACGCGCAGGTGCTCGCCGAAGAGAAAGGCATCCAGCTCGGCATGCGTCAGGGCGCTCCCGAGACGGGGTTCGAAACATCGATTGGCGTGAAGGTCGACACCGCGCGTGGACGCGTCCGCGTCACCGGTGCGCTGATCGGCGACAGTCACGGTCGCGTGATTCGCATCGACGACTTCCACGTGGACGTCGTGCCCGATGGCTGGATGCTGGTGATCCGAAACCGCGACGTGCCCGGCGTCATCGGCAGAGTGGGCTCCGCGCTGGGAACCGCGGGGATCAATATCGCGAGCTATCACCAGGCGCGTCGGGGGGGGCACGCGGGCGCCGCCCCAGGAGATGCGCTCGCGGCGATCAACGTCGATCAGGCGCTGACCAACGGTGTACTCGACAAACTGCAGGGACTGCCCGACGTGCTCGATGTGCGGCTGGCGAACTTCGGGGACTAGACTCTAGCGCAATCCGTAGACGACGACCTTGCCGGAAAACGTCGGCAGATAGACGTGCCCGTTCGCGATCGTCGGCGCCGAGAACTTGGCATACATGCCGGCGTCGTCGCGAGAGCTATTCTGACGGCTATTCCATAATTCTCTGCTCACATCGTTCGCATCGAACGCCCGCAGGATACCGGGGCTCACGGTATGCTCGGCGTCGCCGCTGAACGCGTACCACGCCCACACAATGCCCGTGCCGTCGGTAGAGCCGTTCGAGGAAACCGATAACACCGCACCGCTCTGCCCGCCGGGTCCGCCGCTGGTGTAATCGATCTCGCCGGTCGGATCCAACAGGTTGGTGCCTGGATTGAATGGGATCGCCCGGAGCGGGTCGTTCTCGGACCAGACGTAGATGTATTCCTTCGAGCTTCCTTTGTAGTACGCTGCCTGGCAATGCATGTTGGCGCTCGGACTCAGGACCACGACCTGTTGGACCTGATTGGATGCGGACGCCCACCCACCCATCGCGTCCTTGTTCAATAGATAGAGGTTGCCGTCTTTCCCCCCGGTCAGGAAATAGTTGGAATTTGGGATCAGGAAGGATCCCATCGTCCCGTAGTCCAGATCGTAGTCGTTGAGCGGCTGGAAGTTGTAGGGCGTGAAGTAGCTGGCGACTTGGAGACTCGACGTTGAAGGTATGAGTTTCAGCGCGCTGGTCCCGCGATTGATGAGAGCCGTCGCATCGCCCGTGTCGCCGACGCTGCCGTTTCCCGTCACCACATAGAGATTGCCGAGTGCGTCGGCGGCCATGCCCATGCCGCTTTCCCACAGACCGCCCGCATAGCCGTTCGGCGTATCGTTGTAGACGATCCGACGCTGCAGCGTCGTCGCATCGTAGCCGAGGATCCAGCCGTGGTACGGTCCCCAATCGCAATGCGATGAAAACGAGACGTAGACCGTGCCGTTTACGAGCGTCAGACCGGAACGCTGGTTTTGTCTTTGGGCATCGAAGGTGATGACGTTGCCGACGTTGCCATCGCCATTGCCGTTGACGGTTGCCGTGATGATCACGGGGCTGCCGCCGATCTCATTGCCGGTGACGATGTTGACGGCGTGCAGATGTTGCGCGTATGCGGTTCCGGTGGTGCTGCGGGCGACAAAGTAGATGACCTGTTTCGCCGGATCGATCACCGGCGTGCCGACGATCCCCATGTTGCCGCTGAAGTCTTGGTAGCCGCCGCCGCACGCGCCCGTCATGTCGGTGTTGGCGGGCGGCCGCCAGCCGGCTCGCGTGAAGTTTCGCTTCCAGTACAAGCGTCCATCATCGCCATCGAATGCGTAGACGCTGTTGTTGACCGTGGCGACGTACACCACGTTGTGATAGCCACCGTTGATGAGAACATTGGCGACGACCAGAGGCTGGGAATACACCTGGTCGTCCACCAACAAGCTGAACAGGGCTCCAAACTGCCCTACGTTCACGTTGCTCGTATTCAGCACGGTTTCGTTGGGGTTCCAGCCGGCCCGTGTGTTGTCGTTGTGCTGCGTCAACACGGAGACGGCAAGCGGATCGGGCGTGCCCGGATTAGTGGGGCTTTCGGAGCAGGCGCCGAGCAGAAACAGCGCAGCGACGGAAAATAGATGGCGGTTGGTCATTGGAGTGCCGCTAGTTTGACATGAGCGATAACGGTCCGCAAGGAGTAGAATTGCAAGTGTGAATCCAACCGTGATGCTGCTCTCCGTGCTGGCAACGGCGCAGAGTCCCATCGGTCAGTTCGACGCGCAAGCCGATGTAGGCCACGTGCAAAAGGCAGGTGCCGGGCAGTTCGACCCGCGGTACCAGGAGTACCGGATCAGCGGTTCGGGGCAGAACATGTGGGAGAACCGAGACGACTTTCATTTCGTCTGGAAGCGCATGACGGGCAATTTCACCGTGTCCGCGCTTGCAAACTTCATCGGCCCGAACGTGGAGGAGCATCGAAAGATCGGCTGGACGATTCGCCCTACCTTGGAGTCAAACGGCATTCATGTAACCGCGGCGTTGCATGGCAATGGCTTGATGTCGCTCCAGTATCGCCGAACGGTTGGTGGGACGACGGAAGAAGCCAAATCGCCCGACAGCCTCCCGGATGGCGACGCGGTGATTCAGCTCGAACGCCGGAATGGCGTTTATATCATGTCGGTCGCGCGGTTCGGGGATACGCTTGCCACGCAGGAGCTGACCGGCCTCTCGCTTCCCGATACCGTCTACGTAGGACTGTTCGTCTGCGCCCACAACGACACCGTTGTCGAGAGCGCGACCTTCAGCAATGTCCGTATCACCAAACCGGCACCTGCTGATCTCGTGCCCTACCGCGACTACCTCGGCAGTAACCTGGAGATTCTGGACGTCGCCAGCGGCAACGCCACGATCGTCCATCAGTATCGTGGCTCATTTCAGGCGCCGAATTGGACGCGCGACGGCAAGGCGCTGATCTACGCGCAAGAGGGCCGTCTGTACCGCTTCGATCTCGCGTCGCGCTCGGCCGCGGCGATCAACACCGGCTTCGCGACACGCAACAACAACGATCACGTGCTGTCGTTCGACGGACGCATGCTGGCCATCAGCAACCACTTGCCGGACGACAGCGGCGGTCCCTCGATCGTCTATACCGTTCCAACGACCGGCGGCACACCGAAGCGGATCACGGCCAAGGGGCCGTCGTACTTGCACGGCTGGTCGCCGGATGGCCGCTGGCTCGTCTTTGTCGGTCAGCGCAACGACGAGTTCGACATCTACAAGATTCCGGCGAGCGGCGGCGAGGAGATTCGGCTGACCGTGTCACCGGGCCTCGACGACGGTCCGGAATTCACGCCGGACGGCAAGTACATCTACTTCAGCTCGGTACGCAGCGGGCGGATGCAGATCTGGCGCATGCGGCCCGACGGCAGCGGACAAGAGCAGGTCACGAACGACGGGTTTCATAACTGGTTTCCGCACATCTCCCCCGACGGCAAATGGATCGCGTTCATCTCCTTCCTGCCGTCGGAAGTCGCCGCCGACGATCATCCGTTCTACAAGCACGTGCTGCTGCGGCTGATGCCGATCGGAGGCGGTCCCGCGCGCGTGATTGCCTATGTGTACGGAGGGCAGGGAACGATCAACGTGCCGTCGTGGTCACCCGACGGAAAGCGGCTCGCGTTCGTCAGCAACACCGCCGTACCCTGAGCCATGCTGGTCGCTGTCACCCGCGCAATTAGTCCCACGTTGGCGGACTGCGAGCTCACGCATCTCGCGCGTGAACCCATCGACATCGCGCACGCCGAGGCCGAGCATGCGTCCTACGAGGAAGCCTTACGGTCGCTCGGCGCCACGGTGGTTCGCGCGGCACCTGAGCCCACGCTGCCGGATGCCGTGTTTGTCGAAGACGGTGCGCTCGCGCTCGACACGGTCGCAGTCATCACGCGACCCGGGGCGGCGACGCGCCGACGCGAAACGGAATCGCTGGCCACCCTGCTTGGCGCTTATCGGCCACTGCTGCGGATCCAAGCACCCGGCACACTCGACGGCGGCGACGTGCTGCGCGTGGGGCGCAAACTGTACGTGGGCCAGTCCTCGCGCACGAACCACCAGGGCATTGCTCAGCTCGAGGCACTGCTCGCGTCCCGGGAGTACGAGGTGATTCCGGTTGACGTGGACGGCTGTCTTCACCTCAAGAGCGCCGTCACGCAGGTCGGCGAGCAGGTGCTCCTCATCAATCCACGCCTGGTTCGTCCGGCGTGCTTCGGATCCATGGAGATGATTGAAGTGGCGCCCGCGGAGCCCTATGGCGCGAACGCGCTCTGGATCGACACCGCGGTGATCTATCCAGCACACTATCCGCAAACGGCCGAGCGCTTGGACCGCGCAGGCGTGCGCGTCGTGCCGGTTCCTTGCACGGAAGTCGCCAAAGCCGAAGGCGGCGTGACGTGCTGCAGCATCGTGTTTGAGTCGGGGCTGCCGATCGCGACCTAGTCTGCGGCCTGTTGCGCGGGAGGGGTCGTTTCGTCCGCCAACAAGCGGAATGACTTCACCGCTCCCGTGAGCCGGTCGGCGGCGTCGGCCAGTTGATTCGCCGAAGACGCGATCTCTTGTGTCGAGGCGCTCTGCTCTTCGCTCGAGGCGGCGAGCTCTTCCGCGGATGCCAACAGGCCTTCGGTCTGAGTAGAAACGTTGCTCAGGCGGTTGGCGATCTCCTCGATGAGCGACTGCATCTCCGCGGCCGACTGCGCGATGTCGCGACTCCAGGAGGCATTGGTATCGGCCTCGCCGGCAACGGTGCCCAGTCCCTGCGCTGCCGTCTGAGACGCCTCGCGGACTGCCGCGCCGCCCTCGGCCAGCCGCACCAGCCGGTCGCGAGTCGCCTGGACGCGCGCGAGCACGCCGCGGACCGTGTCCGCTGTCTCGCCTGCCGCGGTCGCCGCGACGTTTGCGAGCTTGCGCACTTCGTCGGCGACTACGGCAAAGCCGCGTCCCTGCGGACCGGCGCGCGCCGCCTCGATGGCGGCGTTCAGGGCCAGCATGTTGGTCTGTGTGGCGACGGCCTTCGTCTGCGCGACGAATGTCTGGATCTTTGCGGCCGCCTGTGTCAACGCTTCGGCTTCCTCCGCCCCTTTGGCAACGTCGTCGGCGAGCTTGACGAGGCGCGCAGTACTTTGGTCGAGCCCCTCTTTGTGCCGCCGCGCGAGTACCGAAAGGTCGGCATTGCGGCGCGCTGCCTCCTCGGCGCCTTGCGCGAGCTTGATGGCGATCTGGAGAATGCGGGCGGCGTCATCCGCCGCGGCTCGGACCAGTTTCGCCTGCTCGCCCGCGCGACGCGACAGATCTTGCGATGTCGAGGCCATCTCCTGAGTCGATGCACTCATCTCCTCGGTGGACGCCGAGATCTCCGTCGCCATGGCGGCGGCTTCGTCGGCCGCGGCGCGGATCGCCCCGACGAGCCGTCGCAGCGCCACCACCATCGAATGCACCGAGGACATGAGCATCGCCACTTCGGCTGCTTCGGCGCCCTGGGTCGCTACCGCCACGGAGAGATCGCCACCAGCGACGCGGCTGGCGATCTTGCCCGCCGCGCGCACCGGCTCGGTCACCATTCGGTCCAGGCGCATCGAAAGCCAGAACAAAGCGCCGACCGCGATGGCGCCAATGGCCAGCGCGCCTACCCAGATCATGACTTGCATCGAGCGCGCGGCGGCAAACGCCGTGGCCGCGGGCTCGCGGTACAGGACCCACCACTGTCCTTCGTGTGCCGGCACGACTACCACGAGCTCGCGCGCCCGGGCGGCGGTGATGATGTGGCTCGTGGTGGCGGCGGCGGAGAATGGGATGCGATCCTGATCGGTGAGCGGCTGCAGGAGCAGCGTCGGGTCTCGGGACACGAGCACCGTCTTGTCCGCGGAAACGATCTCCAGATACGCGCGGCCGGCCAGCTCCTCGCTCCCAAGCATCCTACTGAGGCGTTCGGTGCTGAACAGGGCCTGAAGCACGCCGAGCGACTGGCTTTGCCCCGGCGCGCGAATGGCGGCGTCGAACTCGAGCTCCGTCTCGGTGCCGGTGGAATCGGACTGCGGGTTCCCTTCGTACCAGCCGCTCGCCATGGCACTCCGCCACCACGGCTCGTCGCTCTGCACGAAATCCGTCGCTTCTCCCGAGACCAGCACGTTGAAGCCGTGGCGTTCCGAGATGCTGATCTTCGAGAAATCCGAGCTCCCGACGTAATTCCGGACGAACTCGCGAAGCGTTGCATCGGCCCCCAACCCCTGAGTGGGATTGAAGCGCTCTTCCAGTGTTGCGATCGGGACTCGGTCCAGGGCACGGGCAGCCGCATCCTGGCCGGCCTGACGCACCCGCGCGATCACTTCCGGCGTACTCGCGAGTGCCTCGATTTCCCGTCGCCGGTCTTTGAGATAGAGCGTCACGATGGCCGCCACTCGCGTAGCGACATCCCGGCCGCGGACATCGGCCTGCTGCTCCAGAGCCTGACCGACACGGCTGCTGGTCAGCCATGCGACGAAGGCCACGAGCAAGAGCGCGGCCCCGGCTCCGTAGATGAGAAAGCTTTGACGCAGTTGTTGGGACTTGATGGCCATGTTTTAATTATCGGCACGCATGCGCGATGTCCCAAACTACGATCCGGCCTCGCTCGAAGCAAAGTGGCAGATCCGCTGGACCGAGCGACATACCAACGAACCCGATCTCGATCGGGCAGCTCGGCCGTTCTACAACCTCATGATGTTTCCGTACCCGTCCGCCGAGGGCCTCCACGTCGGCAACATGTTCGCCTTCACGGGTGCGGACATCTACGGCCGGTTCAAGCGGCTCCAGGGCTATGATGTGTTCGAGCCCATGGGCTTCGACGCGTTCGGGATCCACTCCGAAAACTACGCCCTCAACATCGGCACGAATCCCGCCAAGCTCATCCCCCAGAACATCGCCAACTTCCGCCGCCAGCTCCAACGCTTTGGCGGGATGTTCGATTGGCGGCACGAGCTGTCGACCACCGATCCAGCCTACTATAAGTGGACGCAGTGGCTCTTCCTGCAGCTCTTCAAGAAGGGGCTGGCCTACAAGAAGCGAGCGGCGGTCAACTGGTGTCCCAAGGACAAGACTGTACTCGCCAACGAGCAGGTCATCGATGGGCGGTGTGAGCGCTGCGACACTCCTGTGGAGCAGCGCTTCCTCGACCAGTGGTTTTTCCGGATTACGCAGTACGCCGAGCGGCTGCTCGAGAATCTCCAGAAGATCGACTGGTCGTCATCCACAATCCTGCTCCAGCGAAACTGGATCGGACGGAGTGAAGGTGCCGAGCTGATCTTCGAAACGCCCAGCGGCAAGAAGATCACCGTCTTCACGACGCGTCCCGACACGGTGTTTGGCGCCACCTATCTCGTGCTCGCGCCCGAGCATCCCGTTGTGGACGAGCTCACGGCGGTCGAGCAACGCGGAGCGGTGAAGACGTACCAGCGCGAAGTGCAGGCCAAGGACATCGTCTCGCGCCGCGTCGGGGACAAGACCAAGACCGGCGTGTTCATCGGATCGTATGCACGCAATCCCGCGACCGGGGAATCGATCCCGATCTGGATCGCCGATTACGTGCTGATGGAGTACGGCACCGGCGCCATCATGGCGGTCCCGGCTCACGACAAGCGCGACTTCGAATTCGCCACCCAGTTCAAGCTCCCCATCCGGCAGGTCGTTGCGGTCCCGGGCGAGACGCTCCCGATCGTGTCCGAGAATGGGACCCTGATCAATTCGGGTCCGTTCGACGGGATGTCCTTCGGCGATGGCCTTCGCAAAATCGTCGCCTGGCTCGCTGAGCGGGGCCTCGCGACACCGCGGGTCCAGTACCGGCTGCACGACTGGTGCATCTCGAGGCAGCGCTACTGGGGACCGCCGATTCCGATCATCTATTGTGAGAAATGCGGCGTCGTGCCGGTCCCGGAGAAAGACCTGCCCGTCGAGCTGCCGCTGATCGAGGACTTCCGACCGGACGATACCGGCGTGAGTCCGCTGGCGCGCCACGAGGAGTGGTATTTCGTGAAGTGCCCGCAATGCGGCGGCAAAGCGCGGCGCGAGACCGATGTGTCGGATACGTTCCTCGATTCCGCCTGGTATCACCTGCGGTACCCGTCCACTGAGTTCCACGACCGGCCCATCGATGCGGCGCGGACGAGGAAGTGGCTGCCGGTCTCGAGTTACATCGGCGGCAACGAGCACGCCGTGCTTCATCTATTGTACGCACGGTTCATCAACCTCGTGCTGCTCGACCTCGGCCACGTGCAGTTCGAGTCGCCGTATCCGAAGTTCCGGGCCCATGGGTTGATCATCAAGGACGGCGCCAAGATGTCGAAGTCGCGCGGCAACGTCGTCGTGCCCGACACCTACATCAAGGAATGGGGCGCCGACACCTTCCGCACGTATCTCATGTTCCTCGGCCCATTCCAGGAGGGCGGCGACTTCCGCGACGAGGGAATCATCGGCATTCGCCGCTTTCTCGAGAAAGTCTGGGGGCTTGTCCACGAGCTCGGGTCAAAGAGCACGCCGGCCGTCGAGCAGAAGCTGCATCGCACGATTCGTAAAGTGACCGCGGACACCGAAGCGTTGCATTACAACACCGCAATCGCGGCGATGATGGAATACGTAAACGAACTGCGGGAACAGGGAGCGGGGAGCAGGGCACTGCTCGAGCCGCTCGTCATCATGCTCGCCCCCTTCGCTCCACATCTCGCTGAAGAGCTGTGGGAAGTGTTCGGTAACAAGGCGTCGGTATTCACGGCGCGTTGGCCGGCCTACGACGAGAAGCTCGCGTCCGCGGGCGACGTGGAGATCGCCGTGCAGGTCAACGGCAAGCTGCGCTCGCGCCTCACCGTCCCGCGCGGCATGGCCGAGAAAGACGTGCTCGATCGCGCGCTTGCAGATGAAGCGGTGCGCAAATTTGTGAATGGCCAGAAACTCAAGAAGGTGATCTACGTGCAGGACCGGCTCGTCAACCTCGTCGTCTAAAGGGCCTTGCTGACGAGGTCCCCGACCAGGTAACCCACCGCTGCCACTCCCACACCAACGACGAACATGTCGATTCCGCTGCGGATCACCCCGCGGCCGGTAAAGAAGCTGCGCGCCGCGCCAACGGCGAAGTGGGAGAGCATCGCGATCGTAAAGGCGACCCAGATCGCGACGCGTCCTTCAAAGACCAGGAAGGGAAAGACGGGGATGAACGCGCCGATCGCCGTGGCCACGCCCGTGATCCATCCTTCCCGGATCGGCGTCGCGTGGGCTTCGCCGATCTTCAGCTCCTCGCGGACCTGCTCACCCAGCGCGCGCGCGGGATCGCGCATCACTTCTTCGGCCATGCGGCGCGCCGTACGCGGATCGACACCCTTTGCCTCATACTGCAGTGCCATCTCTTCCATCTCGACTTCCGGCATCAAACGGATCTCTTCCTTTTCCATCGCGATCTCGTGCTCATATACTTCCTGTTCGCTCTTCGCTGCCAGGTAGCCGGATGATCCCATCGATAACGCATCCGCGATCATGCCGGCCACACCGGAAATCAGGATCATGTGCGGCTGCACCGCGGCCCCGATCACTCCGGCTACGAGCCCGAAGTTTGCCGTCAGCCCGTCGTTGAACCCATACACGACGTTGCGGAGAAATCCGCCGGAGCCCGTCTTGTGCCACGGCTCGGCGCTCTTGCCTGCCAGGTCCGCCAGCGTCCCGGCATGCGCGGCCGATTCCTTGGCGAGCTGCAGCGAGACGTCCTTCGCATCAGCGGCGCTCGACTCTCTGTGGAGGTCCAGGTAGCCTTTGACCTCCTGGCCTTCCTCGCGTAGCAACATCGGCAACAGATACTGCGTCCCAAATCGGCGGCCGAACCAGGCGCGTAACCGGGCGTTGACCGAGGGTTGGGCATGATCGACGCGATGGCCGTGCTCGGCGAGCAGCTTACTCCACATCTGGACATGCCGCTCCTCCACACCGGCCAGCTTGATGTACACCTCTTTGCGGTGGGGATCGGTCTCCTGGCCCGCGAGCGCGAGATAGAGGAAGGCTGCGTCGGCTTCATCTTGCCAGTGATGAAGCCATTCTTTGACGTCCGCTTTGGGCATCCGGCAAGCTACTATCCCGCAATGCCTTAGGGAACCATGGCCCTCCCTGGGCCAAAACCGCGACTTTCTACGTAGTTGTCGCATCTAAACTTTCGGACATGACTGTGGCCCTCGCCGTTCCCGATGTCATCGTCGCCCGCGCGCAAGCCGGAGATGAAGCAGCGCTCGAAACCCTGTACCGGGCCTTCGAGGCGCCTGTCTACAATCTCGTCCGGCGGATCCTGCGCCGGCCCGAGGACGCCGAGGACGTGCTGCAGGAGACCTTTCTCGAGGTCGTGCGCAACATCAAACAGTACCGTGGCGAGGGCTATCTCTGGGGCTGGATCCGAAGGATCGCGACGACGAAGGCGCTGATGCGAATCAGGCGCGAGTCGGTGCGCGAGACCGAATCGCTGGATGAGGAGCCGGGCAGACCGGGGATGCACGTCGGCGCAAACATCGATCTCGAACGCGCCTTCGAGCGGCTGTCGGAGACGTCCCGTGCGGTGGTCTGGCTGCACGATGTCGAGGGATTCACGCACGAAGAGATCGCGGAGCAGATGGGAAGAACAGTGAGCTTCTCAAAGTCGCAGCTGGCGCGAGCCCACGCGCGGCTACGGCGGATGCTCGATGAAGGAGCGCATACATGATGCACTGCACGATGGAAGATCTGGGAGCCCTGCGGGCAGGTGAGGCGTCGGTTTGGGCGCGCCGGCACATCACCACCTGCACGCAGTGTCAGGCTGAGCTCGAGCTACTCTATCAGCGCGTCGCGCAGCTCAAGGCGCTTCCCGCACTGCGGCCGCCGCGCGATCGCTGGCCCGTTGTACAGGCGGCTTTGCGCGCCGAGCGCTCGCGCCGCCGCCGCACGTGGGGCACGTGGACCGGGAGTCTCGCCCTCGCTGCCACAATCGCGGCGGTTCTGCTCATGCAACCGACGGCAACGGGCACCGTCTACGCCGAGTTGACCCAGGCGAAACAGCAGTCGGCGACGCTCGAAGATTCCCTGAAGCAATTCGATACCGACGGTCGCGTGTTGAGCGGTCATGCGGCGGCCGCCGTGGCCGATCTGGAAGACCGCATTTCCGTACTCGACGGCACCCTGGCGGAGCGAGCGGAGAATGTCCAGGACGCCGAACTCGTCAAACTATGGCAGGAGCGCGTCGGTCTGATGCGTGAGCTCGTCAACGTTCACGTGACCCGCGCTCGCTACATCGGGCTCTGAGAGGCCCTGAAGGAGTGACAATCATGCGCAAGTTCACGGTGGCAGCATTGGCCGCCTGTCTGATAATCCCCGGCGCCGCATTGCCGCAAGGCACACCGCGGCGACCGGGCACGCGCGTCCGGGTGCAGACCGGGCCCGGAGACGTCGTCGCGTACAGCGACAATCGCGGCCGGATCGGCGTGGTCGTCGATACACGCGCCAACGCCACGGGCGATAAGATCGGCGCGCGCATCGAAGGCATCACCCCCGGCGGACCGGCCGCTGACGCCGGGATCAAAGTGGGTGACGTCATTACCAGCTTCAACGGCACTGCCCTCGGCGGCGTAGCCGCGGAAAACGACGAGGACTCGGGGCCCGGGATGAAACTGATCGAGCTGGCCCACGAGCTGGATCCTGGCGATACGGTGAAGATCGAATACCGGCGGGGGAACGAGACACGGAAGGCGACGCTGGTGGCCGAAGATCTCGGGTTCAGCGGCACGGTTGTGATGCCCCGGATGAATATGGAGGGCATGTTCCCCAGGATTGAGGGCCCTGAAGGCCGGGCGTTTACGTTCGCGTTCGGGAGCCCCTGGGGCGGGATCGAGATGGTGAAGCTCAATCCCGACCTCGGCGACTATTTCGGCACGCGCGAGGGCGTTCTGGTGGTTCGCGCGCCGGAAGACTCGACGCTTGCGCTCAAGGGCGGCGATGTCATTCTGTCGATCGGCGGCCGCAAGCCGGCATCGCCGGAGCAGGCCATGCGGATCCTGCGCTCTTACGACAGCGGCGAGAGCGTCACCATGGACGTGCTCCGCAAGCAAAAGCACGTCAATGTGACGTGGAAGGTGCCGGACGAAAATCGCATGTACCGGACCTATCCCCGGATGCACGAGGAGCCGAGCTGGTACCGGGTGATGCCGAAGGCGCGTCGCGATGTTCAGGCGCGGGTGTGGAAGCTTCGCGCCGCGATGAGCCGAGCGATCTGACAACCAGAGCGGCAACAGGCGGTCACGGGCGGCAACGGCTGTAAACCGTTGCCGCCTTTTGCCGCCCATTGCCGCCGTCGTTATCGGTTCGGCCCCACGAGGATCGCGTTAGTCAGCATCCGCGCGGGTCCCCGCCAAAACGCCCGGAACAAGGGATCGCCCAGAAACAGCACCACGTGTCCCGATCCCTGATTCTCCACTACGGCCCACGTCGACCCCTTCAGCAGCCGGGCCGTGTTGTCGGGCCAGGTGAACCCCGACAGGACGAGTGAATCGACTGGGTCGGTGAAGCTCGCCACGTTGGCCCCGCCCTTGGAGGGCCGCCAGAACGTGTCGCCGTCGAGGAAGACCGGCAGGCGATCGCGCGCGTATCCCATCGTCAACCAGTGGGTCGTGTCGAGCGTGGCACGGAAGATCGCACCCGGAATCCACTCGGGCCGGTCGCGCGCCGGAGCGGTCCGCGAGACGATGGGAGGTTCCGCGCCCGCGATCGTGGTGTCGGCGCCAGGTCGTGCTCCACTGTCCGGCGCAACACTGGTAATACTCGACAGGCCCAGGTCTTTGTTGGCCGCCAGGTCGCCGGCGCCGCCGTACGCGATCAGCACTCCCCCTGAGCGCACCCACGTCTTCAGCCGCTCTACGCCGTCATCCCCCAGCTCACGGCGCATCCGGGCGCCTGAGCCGTCGGGGACAATGAAGACATTGAAGCTCTGCAGGTCGCTCATGCGCGGGACTGCCCTGAGTGGCACCGGAGTGAACGGGACGCGCAGCTCACGGTCGAGGAAATACCATAGCCAGCCGTAGCTCGTCTCGGAGATGCCGTCGCCTGCGGCCACCAGGATCTTCGGCGCGTGCAGCGCGCCGACCTCGTCCGAGCCGATGCCGATCTCGGCGGAGTCGGGGAACGCGGTCTGCACCGGGATGACCGGGACGCCGAGTGCCGGCGCCAGCGCGGTGATGCGCTCGAACAGTGAGGCGGGGTTGCGCTGCGTGCGGGCGATGAAGGCGCCGCGTGGGTAGTCACGCCCGTCTGCGCGCACGCTGGAGTGCGACGCCGAGAGCTTGAACCCTTCGGCTTCGAGGGCGACGGCCAGCCGCGCCGCTCCCGGGCGATCGTTCAGAAAGAGATACGCGCTGGCGGCGCGGCTGGGCGCAGACGGCGCCGGCAGCGTGGAGTCGGTGACGGCTTCGCCACCAGGCCCGGCGTCTTCCGTCCAGTACGCGTCGAGGTTGAAAGAAAGCGGGAGAGACCATGCCGTGATGTCGTAGAACCCGTAGTCTTCCTTGTCGGAATCCTCACCGCGGCGCCGGTTGCGTTGAAATTTCCCTTGCTCGCGGGTCACAAAGCTGCGCTGCATCTCCGCGTCGGGCTCGAGCATGCCCTTGGCCAGCCGGCGCTGCGGCTGGTTCATGTCGATCACATAGCTGCCGGCGGGGAATGTGCGGGCCGCCGCCGCGCCGCCGCGGCTCAGGTAGCTGTGCGCTGCCCGCGACGCGAGTGGTTGACTGGTGCGCGTGACTTCGATGCCGTTTCGCAGCAGCAGTCCCACGACGTGAGCGGCGGACTGCGGATCGTTGCCCGGGACGATTACGACACGCTTGAACCGGTCGGTCGCCGCCTCCGTCAGGGCGGACTTCCGGAAGTCGTAATAATCGAGGAGGCGGCTCTGACGGTTTTTCGCCGTCGTCTCCAGCGTCGCGAGCGAGGCGACGAAATGGTGCGCGATGCCGTCCCGTAGCGTCGAGATCGTGCCGTCGTCGCGCTGCAGCCGGAACTCAGGTCCGCCATCGGTCTCGTACGTCATGCCGGTGGCGCCCTGGAATGTGGTCCACTCGTCCCAGTAGCCCACATAGAAGAAGTCGAACACACCGCGCACCTGGTATTGCCAGCCGTATTTGTCGAACGCGGCGGCATTGCCGCGCCCGTAGGTGGCGAACCACTTGGTGGCCTGCGGCGGGAGATTCATGTTCACCGCCTGCGCGACCGGCGGGAAGAAATACGTCGCCGTCGTGGAGTGATGGTCCACAAAGACCTGCGGCCGCCACCGCAGCACACCGTCCATCATGGCGCGCACTTCCGGCTGGCTCTGGGCGAGCAGATCACGATTCATGTCGAAGCGATAGTGGCTGTAGCGCCCGGTGATGCTCCACGGCTCGGCCTGCTCGAATGCCCACGGGTTGTCGGAGCCCACGCCGACGGAGTTGTACCATGCGGCAAACCGCTCATGACCATCCGGATTGGCGGAAGGGTTGAGCACGACAACGACCGACTTGAGGATCTCGAGCGTCTGGGGCTCGTCGGACGCTGCGAGCTGATAGGCGACCTGCATGGCGGCTTCGAAGCCGGCCGGTTCGTCGCCATGGACAGAATAGTTGAAGACCGCGACGGCCGGGCTCTGCGCGGCGATCGCGGCGGCGCGTGCCGCGGAGGTCTTTCGCGGGTCGGCCAGCTCGGCGAGCTCGCTTCGGATCTGGTCGAGTTTGGCGAGGTTGGCCGGATCAGAAATGATCAGCGCTCGGATCGGTCGGTATTCCGTTGTCCTCCCCCAGGTCTCGATCCGCACGCGATCGCTCGCGGTGGCGACCAGAGTGTCGAGATAGTGCTGCATCACTGCATACATCGTCTGCTGCTCACCCGCGGCATAGCCCGTGATGGCCTCGGGGCGGGGCACTGCCGGACGATAGGGTCCGCGGGAGTAGAAGTCGAACTGTGCGATCTCCTGGGCGTGGAGCGCAGACGCGAGGCTGCCGCACGCAAGCAGCATGAGCAACGGGCGCATGAAATCCTTCAGGATGGTGTTGTGCCGAGCCCACCCTTCAGGGTGGGAATTACCGCCGACGCGCGGCGGGCAGAGCTTGGTCGAAAGAAGCGAACTCGAATGGCTTGGAGACGCAAGGCCGCCCGGTGCCATCGAGGAACCGGCGCATCTGCTCGTTCACGAGGTCACCCGTCGTGAAGATCACGCGCTCGGCGTGGGAAGGATCGTTGCTGCGGAGGCGCTCGAACAGCTGCTCACCAGATAGGTCTGGCATGCGCATGTCGAGGATCACTGCGTCGTACTTGGCGTCTTTGAGCCGGACGAGGGCATCCTCGCCGGAGGCCGTTGTTTCGACGTGATGGCCTTTGCCCGCCAGGTAGCGCTGGAGCGAGACTCGCACGGACGCTTCGTCGTCTATCACAAGGACGCGGAGGCTGTCGCTGCCGATCGTCTGTGGGTGATGGAGCGCGGCGTGCTCGCCGGACGTGCGGGGCTCGGTCACGGGGATTTCGACGATGAAGCGGGCGCCCCCGCCCCCGCCCCCGGCCCCCGTCGTTGGCCCAGGGCCACTCGGGGCAACGTTCTCGGCCCAGATTTTTCCCTCGTGCTCGCGCACGATGCCGAGCGAGATCGAGAGGCCGAGGCCGGTACCGGATCCCGTCGGCTTGGTGGTGAAGAAAGGATTGAAGATTCGCTCGATGAGGTTTGGCGGGATGCCGCCGCCTGTGTCCTCGACCTCTATCCGGATCGCGTCGCCGTTGCGGCGCGTGCGTACGGTCAGGTGATGGTGATGGCCTTCCTTCCGCTCCATCGCCTGCTCGGCATTGGTGATGAGGTTGAGGAACACCTGCTGCAGCTGATGTGCGTCGGCCATGGTGTCGGGCAGGGACTCGTCGTACTCGCGGCGGACCTCGATGCCGCGGACCCGTAGCTCATAGCCGCGCAGCTCGAGCGTGTCGTCGAGCACCTGATTGATCGTGGTCAGAATCTTTTCCGCTTTATGCTGCCGCGCGAAGGTCAGCAGGTTCTGCACGATGCGACTCGCGCGCCGGGCTTCGCTGTAGATGGTTTCCGCCGCGGTGCGCTGATCCGGCGGAAACCGCTTTTCCGCGAGGAGGAGCTGCGCGAAGGCCGAGATGCCGGCCAGCGGATTGTTGAGCTCGTGCGCGACGCCGGAGACGAGCTGCCCGATCGCGGACATCTTTTCCGATTGGATGAGCTGCTCCTGCAGCATCTTTTGATCGGTGACGTCGCGGATGAGGCAAAGCACTTCTTCGCCCTTCTGCGGCGTCGAATACGTGATCGAGATCGTTCGGATCTCACCGTCCTTGCGGTAAAACTGAGACTCGAACAATCCCGTTTCGCCCGCGAGCGCCTGCTGGAAGTGGCCGAGGGCTTTGGGGAGGTCGTCGTCGGGGAGCATGGGCGCGAACCATTGCCCCACCAGCTCTTCGCGCCGATAGCCGGATATGTTCTCGGCGGCGTGATTGACGGTCGTGAAGCGGCCGTTCGCGTCGAGCGTGACGATCGCGTCGGACGCCGATTCGACCAGGTGGCGGTACCGCGCCTCGGACCGGGCTAGGGTCTCCTGCGCCCGCTTGGGGTCTGTGATGTCGCGCAGCGTGGCAACGGTACCGATGATCTCGCCGTTGACCCGGAAGGGGCCGCTCGAGACGGCGACATCGCGCTCTTCGCCCGTGGCGTGATTCAGGACTCGAGTCTCGTAGCGCTGTGTCTCGCCGGCGAGGACTTTATCCTCCCGCGAGGCGACGTGGCTCCGCTCGCTGAGCGTGACCACATCGGCGCTCGCTTGCCCGACAACGTTGTCGATCTGCCAGCCGAGCAGCTGCGCGCCTGCTTCGTTGGTTGCGAGGACGCGTCGATCGGTGCCGGTGACGACGACGGCATCCGGCAGCGCGGCAACGATGTCGGTTGCCGCCTGGAGTAAGTCCAGGGAGGGGCGCTTGCCGATAGCGGTGGCGTTCCGGGAGGAGCCCCGCGTCGGCGAGATGCGGCGAGCCTTACTCACGCGTGATAAGAAGCCTCCATGGAGAGGCGCATCAATTTGAGACTCTCGAGCGCGGCTTTGGTGACATCGTCCGGATCATCGCTGCCCCGTTTGACGCAGTCTTTGATGATCTCGAGCGCGTGAATCGGATGCTCATCGTCGTACTTGGCATGCTCCTCGAGCCACCAGCGGCCTCGTGGGCCAATTTTCTCGTTCTTGGCGAGCCCCCGCAACGCCTTTTCAGAGATCTTCTGCGCCACGCCTTCGACGGCGTAGTTGGTCGCGGCGACGGCCGTTCCGAACTCGGCCTTGCGGCACATGTCGGTCAGATAGGCGTGGAACGCCTTGGTCTGTGGCAGCATCTCTTCCGGTTCCTGGAACCGCTTCTTGGGAACATTGAAGCCGTCCCCCATCGCGCGCCACATCGCATCGTGCCGCCGCTCCACGCGGATATTGTCGGTGAAGAACTCGCGGCCCATGGCCGGAGAGCGGTCGAGCAGCATCTGCAGCCACTGCGGGAAATCGCGAATGATGGGGTAAAACGCGACCAGGAAGTTTTGGATCTGACCGTCCACCAACTGATTCTCGGACGCGTCCACGATCACCGGCGTGTCGAGAATAGCCTGGCGGCTGGGTTCTAGGGTGGCATCCAAGTCCGCGACCCACGATGGGTGCGGCGTAATTTCCACTGCCATTGCTGCTCCTCTCCCGGGCGCGGGTGGGGGCATCATGACGGGCCATCAGGGAAGCCCCAATGTAGGGGAGTGCGTCGAACATGCAAGCTTAAGTCTCGTCGTGACTTGGGACACCACGAAAATATGGGTTACTTGACACGATATATCGTGGCGCTATATCGTCACGTAACATCTAACCTGAGGCAGAGATGGGCGGCAAGTTCGGCTGGGAAGGGTTCTGGGGATTCCGGGGACCGCGCGGATGGCGGACGGGGCGGCGGCAATGGTTCGGGGCAGGAGACATGAAATACGTGATTCTGAAGCTCCTGCGGGACAAGCCCCGTCATGGATATGAAATCATGAAGGACCTGGAAGAGCGCATGCACGGCGCCTATTCGCCGTCGCCAGGGACCGTGTACCCGACGTTGCAGTGGCTGGAAGACGAAGGCCTCGTCGTCGCGCGTGAAGTCGAGGGCAAGAAGGTTTACGAAATCACTGACACAGGACGGGCATTCTTGGACGAGCACAAGGACACTGTCGAAGACATCTTCGATCGGATTCGCGAGACCGTCGAGCGGGCGGTCGGCGGCTCGATGGTGGACGTGAATCGCGCGCTCGGGCGGTTGGTAAAAGCGGTGTACCGTACCGGCTGGAAGGTCGACAGCGATGACGCCCGCAAGCGCGTCGCGGAGGTGCTGGCGAACGCGGCGGCAGAGATCGAGGAATTGGCGAAGGCGCCGGCCGGCAGCGCCTGATTTCTTCTAGTGACGGGCCCTCAGCTCTTCGAGGGCCCGTTTCACATACACGCGCGTCATTTGTTTCCGCCAAGACAAATCGAAATCGGTGTTATCCATCGGCTTTGATGGTCGAAAGGCTGCCTCGGCGGCTGCAGCGATCGATTCATCATTGAGTTCGGCACCCTGGAGCGCGGCGCCCGCTTCCGGCACTTCCTGCGGATAGCTTGCGACTCCACCGAGCACAATCCTGGCGTCTGACACGTTTCTTCCATCCCACCGAATCCAGACCGCCACTCCCAGTACGGGAAAATCGAAGGAGCCGCGCCGACGGAGCTTGTGATAAACGGCATCCCAACCGTTCGGCGGCGGCAACCGCACATCAACCAGGATTTCATCGGGCTGCTTGGTGAGATAGTTGATTCCGTCATTGCTATAGAAGCGAGCCGCCGGCACCAGGCGGTCCCCTTGCGGTCCGATCAAGCGGTATTCCGCTCCGATCGCGACCATGACTGGTGCGACGTCGGAGGAGCTCACGGCCCAGCACCGCGGGGATGATGGAGCGACCCAGCAGATCTTCCCATCTTTCTTCATGCAGAAGTCGATCGACTTCCGCCACTCGTAGCTCTGGTTGTAGTAATTGCAGCGCGTGTCGAGGCAGAGATTGCCGCCAAGCGTGCCCATGTTGCGCAGGAGAGGCGTGGAGACGAGACGGGCGGCGGTCCAAACGGCGGCGGTCGGACGGTCGGGCGGTCCGGCGGTCAATTCGCTCAACGTGACGCATGCGCCGAGCGTCTCACCGTCGCGACGTCGCAATTCCGGAATTCCCATCAACGAGATGACCGTGCGCGGCTCTTGATGACGTCGCTTCATGTTGGGGTACAAATCGGTGCCGCCGGCGACGAACATGCCGTCCGGTCCGGCGTCGGCCTTCATGCGGAGGGCATCGGCGAGTGAAGCCGGCTGCAGGTAGCGGAACGAAGGCAGCCTAAGCACGCACCTGCTCCACCGCCTTACCGTCTCCACCCTCCCAGGGCGTCGGAACGCGCGTCGGCTCAGGCCAGGGAATGTCCGGGAACGCGTCTGGACCCACGCGTCCCTCCTCCCCCTTGGCCTTTCTCCGCAATGCCTTGAGCACTTTCTCCGGCGTGATCGGCACCTCGTCGACGCGGACGCCTACCGCGTCGTAGACCGCATTGGCCACCGCCGGCATCACGGGCAGCAGCGGTCCCTGACCAACTTCCTTCGCCCCGAAAGGCCCATTGGGATCGGGATCCTCGACGAGGTAGGTGATCACATCACACATCTCGAGGGTCGTGGGACTCTTGTAC
>DATBFV010000203.1:0-6921 GCA_036558345.1 Gemmatimonadales bacterium
TCGTGCATGATGGCACGGACCGCCGCGTACACGGGACGTGAGGTGACGTGGAACGACCTGCTGAAATCGACGGAAGTGTGGGACGCCAAACTCGACCTGAACAAGCTCAGCTGAGGTGCATATGGCCACCACGCGTCGTGACTTTCTCAAGACCATGTCCGCGGTTGTCGCGGGCGCGGGGGGGGGCGCGCTCGTGACTATGCCGGCACAGGCCAAGCCGGCAATCAAGAAGGGCCTGGTCTTCGACATGGTGTCCGACAAGTTGAGTTACGCCGATCGCTTCAAGCTGGTCCGCGATTCGGGCTTCGAGGTCGTGCAGGCGCTCACCGAGCCCGACGAGGGCAAAGCGCAGGAGATGAAACAAGCCGCGGACGCCGCCGGCGTGCGCATCGATTCGGTGATGAACGTCGACCACTGGCAGTATCCGCTCTCGTCGAGCGATCCCGCCGTCGTCGAGAAAAGCCTGAACGGCATGCGGACGTCGCTGCACAACGCGAAGCTGTGGGGCGCGGACGTCGTGCTGCTCGTTCCGGCCGTCGTCAATGAAGAAACATCGTATCGCGACGCCTGGACGCGCTCGCAAGCGCAGATTCGGAAACTCATTCCTCTGGCCCAAGAGCTCAAAGTCGTCATCGGCATCGAAGAAGTGTGGAACAAATTCTTGCTCAGCCCGATCGAAATGGCGCAGTACGTCGACGAGTTCAAAAGCCCGTGGATCCGGGCCTGGTTCGATGTCGGCAACGTCGTGCTGTACGGATATCCGCAGGACTGGATCCGCACGTTGGGAAAGCGCATCGTCAAAGTGCACTTGAAAGATTTCAAGCGAAAACAAGGCGGGTACGAGTGGGTCAACCTCGGCGACGGCGACGTAGACTGGCCCGCCGTGCGCTCGGCATTCACGGCCATTGGCTATGGCGGCAGCGTCGTCGCCGAGCTGGAGCAGGGGGATGCGGCGTACTTAACGGACGTGAGCCGCCGCATCGACCGCCTGCTCGTCGGTTAGGCTATTTCTTCTTCTTTTTCTTTTTCTTCTTCATGGCCATCGGATCGCTCCTTGAGAAGGCCGGTTGATAAAGGGACTGCTCTCTAACGGCTACTGGGGGCCGCGGCACCAGCCGGCCAGCGACCTGCGAAGAAGTCCTGCAGCGGTGCGTTCACCGCGTCCGGGTTCTCGAACAACGCCAGATGACCGAGTCCTGGGAGCGTCAGCAGCCGGGCGCCGGGGATCGCCGCTGCCCACGCCCTGGCCCCTGCCGGATTCGCGAAATAGTCGCGTTCGGCCTGCACCACGAGCGTCTGCGCCTTGATACCACGCGCCGGCCCCGTGAGGTCCCACGATCCCGACGTGCTGCTCAGGTAGCCGAGCCACAACAGCGACGCGTCGACGTTCTCGTTCGGCAGCGCACACCAGGTCGGATCGATGCGCGACGCTGACGCGCGATCACCGACGAACCAGCCCCCACTCGCCTTCCAGAATTGCCGGCAAATCGCTTCGTGGCTCCCGCCACTTTCGCGGAGCCGCATCATTTCGCGTTGCGCGGTCGAGTCGATCCGCGTATTCCGCTCGGCGGGGCGGTACGAGTTCTGCGCTTCCGCCGTCGGGGCGATCGGATTGACCAGCGCGAGACGCGTCACGCGGTCGGGATGCGCGGCGGCGTATGCGGACACGACCAGACCGTTCACCGAAACGCCGAGGAGACTCATCTTCTCCATGCGGAAGAACTGGCGCAGCGTTTCGAGGTCGTGCAGGATCGAGTCCATCACGATGCGCGACGAGCTCGCCGTGTCGGAGCGGCCGCGGCCGAGCAGGTCGTAAAAGATGACGGTGTGACTCTTGGTGAGCGGCTGCAGTGCGTTGGACCAGAACACGGCGCCCGGCACGACGATGGTGTCGCCCTTTCCCGCGATTTCGTAATACAGGCGCCCCCCGGAGGGCAGCGTCACCCAGCCCGGACCGGTGCCGGGGGGTGGCGTGCGTTGCGCGGCGCATGCGCAGGACAGCGTGAGGAGAAACGTGAGCAGCGGTCTCTGCATGGAATCCCTCGCCTTCCAAGGTGGCGGCCTGACTCTACCCTCTCCTTGGATAGTCAGCCGAAGGCGAGGGGGGAGGTTATTGGGCTTTGGTTCTACTGCGGCGTATCCAGCGGATGTTTACTCCGCTCGAAAAACTCAGTCTGCAGACGCAAGCTTTCCGAGTCCGCCTTTACGGCCTTGATCGCCTGGACGATCGTGCTGATCCACGTCTTCGCCTCGAAGTCGCCCAGCTCGCGTGACGCGACGGCGCCCTCGCCGGCATAGTGATTCGGGAACCGCGCGTACCACCAGATCCCGGTGTAGAGCCCTTCGGGAAGTCCCTTGAGCCGCCCTTGATCGGCACCCGATTCCTGACGCGCGCGATCGAGGTGCACGAGGTCGGGACGCGCGATCATACTGACGGACGTTTCACTCTCGCCGGCGTGCATGTCGGTCGAGCGATCAGACTTGTGAGCCGGCTCGCCCGGCGCGCTGCGCGCGATGCTCTGGACATAGACGACGTAATCATGCGGGGACTCGAGCTGTGATTGCGCGAAGTACGGCAGTAAGCTGTTGTTGCCACCGTGCCCGTTGACGATGATGATCTTCTTGCAGCCGTTCCGGGCCATCTCGTCCGTCGTCTCCTGCAAGAGCTGGAGCTGGAGCCCGCGACTGTAGGCGACGGTCCCCGGCTGATGCTTTGCTTCAAAGATTTGGCCGAAATAGTACTCGGGAAACACGACGGCGTACTCTTGTTGCGCCGCATTGAGCGCGACGTAGCGGACGTTGAGGAGATCGTTGCCCAGCGGCAGATGCGGGCCATGCTTCTCCATGATGCCGAACGGCAACAGACACGTGCCTTGGGCACGCGTGATGGCATCCTTGAAGTCGGCTGCGGTTAATTCTTCCCAGTGGACCGATAGCTTGGCTTGTGCGGGAGCTTGCGCCAGCGCAACCGACGCGCACAGCGCGTTGATCGAGAGCAGCAGTGACTTGTGCAAGGTGAGCCTCCGGTGCTGGTTGACGTTGATCCTTGACGTTACCAACGATCGGGCTTCCCCGCATCCGGAGTGAACAGACTCTGCCCGAACCGGGCCCTGCCGAAGGCGCCGATCAGCGCCTGGGTCTCGGGCCCGACAAGGAACTCGGCGAACGCCTTCCCGCCGGCCACGTTGATGCGCGGCGCGTTTCTGGGATTGAGCTCGAGCACGTGGTACACGTTGTACAGCAGCGAATCACCCTCAACCAACGGCACGAGTTGCAGCTTCTCGCGCCACGCCAGATAGGTGGCGCGATCGCTGATCGTATAGGCGCGTTTCTCGTCGGCCATGAGCAGCGTCTCGCCCATCCCGTGGCCCGCCTCGATGTACCAGCTCCCCGGACCGGGCGGCTCGACGTTCGCGACGCGCCACAGCTTTCGCTCGAGCAGATGGGTCCCTGACCGGTCGCCGCGCGACACGAACGGCGCGGCGCGCGCGGCGAGACGACGCATGGCGACGACGGCATCGGTCATACCGCGCAGCCCGGCCGGATCGGCACCCGGCCCGACGATGAGGAAATCGTTGTGCATCACGAGCCGGCGCGTCACGAAATACCCCGAGTCGGCAAGCACCCGTTCCGCCTCGGGCGCGTGCGCCAGCACGACGTCCGCATCGCCCCGCCGCCCCATCTCCAGTGCCTGCCCGCTGCCCACCGCGATGACCTTGACGTGATAGCCCGTGTGGCGCTCGAACACCGGCAGCAGCGTATCCAGGAGGCCGGCATCCCGCGTGGAAGTCGTCGTCGCCAGAATGACGTCGCGAGACTGGTTCTGGGCCGCGGCGGCTCCCGCCGGGATGACGAGAAGGAATAGCCCAAGGAGTCTGCGCATGGCGAACGCGTTGTCCTTCGTGAGGTTCGCGGGGTAGGAAGTTGGTGCGCGAGACATGTTCCCGACAAGTGGAGGAATGATGACAGGCAGGCTGCTCGTTCTGGCGTTGCTCACGGCAGGGTGCGCGCACCACGCGCAGTCGTCGTCGGCGCCCGAGCCCCAACAAAAGACGACCGTCCAAGTGAAGAACCAGAACTTTTCCGATATGAACGTCTTTGTCCTGGGAGCTGGTCAGCGCGTCCGGCTGGGCTTCGTCACGGGGCTTTCGACGCAGGTGTTCACGCTGCCCGCCGACATCGTCCGCATCTCACCGCAGCTCCGCTTCGAGCTCCACCCGATCGGCTCGAACCGGAACCCGATCAGCGAAACGATCACGGTGATCCCAGGTGATCAGGTTACGCTGACGATTCCACCTCAGTAGGAGAAGCGTGCCGTGACGTGAGGCGATGCCGGAATGCCGCCCAGCGGCCACAGTTGCACGGCAAAATGGACGACGACGTGCACCGTGTCGGCGCTGACCGTCGAGTCATTGACCCATAGCGCGAGCGGTGCGTCGAGTGTCCCCTGGATCTCGCCGTAGTACGACTCCGTCGGCGCGACGAATTGCGTCACGGTCAGCGTGCCACCCGCTGACAGCGCGAGGCGCCGGTCATCGCGGTAGTACAGCGCCGAGAACGCGGCGGGCCACTGCGCGGGATCCGCATAACTCGACGGCGTGAGGTTCCCCACCGCGTATGACCCGACCGCTGGAGCGGCAATCCTGAGCTCCTGGCTCACCTCGTAGGGAAACACCGCGGGCGCGCCGCTCACATTCCCCTCCCACGACACGTACCGGCCACCGTGGTCGTCGTCCAATGATTCCCCGAACACCATGGCTGAGGATCCCGTCAATGGACCGTCCGTCAGGGTAACCGCGACATTCGGGCGCAGGTAGTGAGACCAGTCCGCCGCGAAGCTCACATGCACGGCAATCGTATCGTGCGTTTCGACGGGCCCCCCCCCGCCCGGACCTCCCACGAGCCGGACGGCATGAAAGTCCATCGTTCCATTCATGAGCCCGGGGTCGAGACCGGGGCGCGGTGGATAGGCAGCGCTGGATATGGTGAGCGTGCCCGCGGGAATGCTGGCGAAGAATGACGAATCCATGATGACATACGCTACCGGCTGCGTGGGGATCGTCCCAACGACGTACCGCGCGATCGGAAAGGACCCGACGTCGAGCCTTCCCGGAAATACCAGCGTCATGTTGCGAATATTGGCGCTATCGATTCCCTGCCCGCCGAGCAGCGACACCTCGCCCGTGTCGGTGGCCAGAATATCGCGGAATTGCCCGAACGCCGACCAGGTGTTGGAGTACGCGAGTTTTCCCGAGATCCGGACCAGCATCGTTCCTGAATCAGGAGGCACGTCGGGTCGATCGGATGGGCCTGAGCCCTCGCTGCACGCCGCAAGCGCGAGGAACAACGGGAATGCGGCAGCGAGACGACGCGCGCCCACGAAAGCCCGAGCGACTACTGGCTGAGTCGCTTCGGTGCTCCGCTGGTCGCTGGAGGCACGTTCCGTTGCTCGGACTGAGGCGCGGGCGGTGGCGGCGGTAACTCTTCGCTGGACGACCCAACCTCCCGCAGTCCCGCCTTGAACTCATTGATCCCCTTCCCGATCGAGCGTCCGATCTCGGGGATCCGCTTGCTGCCAAACAGCAGCATGATGATCACGACAAGAATCAGGATGTGCCAAATACTCAGGTCCGCTAACACGTCTACTCCAGGTTATGGTGATGCCGTAGAGTCTATCCCGCGAATGTAACCCATTGTTGCGGGCACGGGAAATGCTCCTTTGATGAGCAACCACAACATCATCACCAGCTCGCCAAAGAGCGCGGGCTGGAAATACACGAAAAGCTTATCCGCGAGGTCGGGAGCAAGCACACGCGTCACGCACATCACCACGTACGCTATACCGTTGATGATCAACCAGAGACCGATAAATCGCGGGAGGAAGCCCGACTTGTAGGTCAGAATCCCCATCGGGAAGAGCCAGGCACCCCACAGAATCTCCGCTGCCGTGATCTGATGCTCGTGCAACTGGACGAACAGCATCACGAGCGCGTCCCGCTGCGCCTTGTCGAGCGCGCCGAGAAAACCCGGCCCTTGCGCAACCGTGAGCGCGCCGGCGCTGTTGACGAAATTCACGAGCTGCAGGACCGCAGGCATGATGCCGCCCGTGATCACGAGGAACACCGCCCAGTACTGATCCACATCCTTGAACAGCCGGTAAAACGCGAGCACGACGAAGATCAGCAACATGCTGCCGACCACATCAGCCAGCATTCCGATCTTGAAGAGCAGCTGGTGTGAGGCGATGTTCGCGGCGGTTGCCGCTGCGTCGCCGTGGACGAACAGCTTGTTGGGGATGTACAGGAGAGTGAGAGGACCAACCAGCACGAGACTGAAATACCAGAGACCAACCGTTCTTCCCGGATTCCGCACTGCGCGCATGTGCCCTCCTGGCAATAGCGGGAGATACGCGCAAGAGGGCACACAAAGTTTCCCGATCGGCTACGACCGGACGTAGGCGAAGTCGCGCTCCTGGGCCTTGGTCATGGCAATGATCGCCGCCGGCACGATGACCACGCCCGGCAGTGCATGCGCCCGCAGATCGGCATGGATCTCGGCAGCCGTGCCCAGGCCCTGTTTCTCGAGCCGTGCCGACCAGCGCTCCAGCGCGTTGTTGCAGAGCAGGAATAGGGCACCGCGGCGCTGCAGCGACTCCATCGAGCATTCGGGGGTGCCATCGCCGACAGGATCCCCGGGCTGCGGGTGGGCAAAGTAGTTGCGCACGAGAGGCGCGTTGGTGGTTGCGTCCGTGAGATTGATCGCCGCGCCGAGTTTGTACTTGGCCCACATGTCGTCCTGAACGCCGAGCGGCGTGGTGCGACCATAGAGCACGACGACAACACTGACGTCGCGCTCCGGCACGCCGTAGACCTCGCGCCAGATATCGAGATAGCTCCGTACGTGGCGTAAGACCGTACCACC
>DATBFV010000204.1:0-14487 GCA_036558345.1 Gemmatimonadales bacterium
CATGGGCCCGTCGGGCTCGGGCAAGTCGACGTTGATGAACTTGATCGGCTGCCTGGATACGCCGACCAACGGCGAGTACTGGCTGAACGGCCAGAAGGTCAGTGACCTGACGGACGACGAGCTCGCCCGCATCCGCAACAAGGAGATCGGGTTCGTCTTTCAGACGTTCAACCTGCTGCCGCGCGCCGACGCGCTCCACAACGTGGAGCTCCCGCTGATTTACGCCGGCCTGTCGGCCAAGGACCGGCGCGACCGGGCGGCCAACGCCCTGCGGCAGGTGCAACTCGCGGATCGCATGGATCACCGGCCCAACGAGCTGTCGGGCGGACAGCGCCAACGCGTCGCGATCGCGCGGGCACTCGTCAACTCGCCGAGTATCCTGCTCGCCGACGAACCGACGGGAAACCTCGACTCGGCGACAGGCAACGAAATCATGATGCTGTTCAAGGAGTTGCACGGCGCGGGTCAGACCATCGTGCTGGTGACGCACGAACACGATATAGCGGCGCACGCACATCGCCAGATTCACCTGCTCGACGGCAAGATCGCGCGCGACGAGAGAATGGAAAGCCAATGAACAGAAACCTTGCGGCACTCGCGCTGCTCGGCATCGCCGGGTGCCACAAAACACAGGCGCCGCTGACCTATGAGGCGGTGCCGGTCGAACGACGTAACGTGGTCGTATCGGCGTCCGCGTCGGGCGCTATCGAGCCGGTGCTGACCGTGGACGTCAAGTCCAAGGCGTCGGGCGAGATCATCACCATGAACGTCCAGACGGGCGATGACGTGAAGGAGGACCAGCTCCTCGCGACGATCGATCCGCGCATTCCGCGCAACAACCTGGCGCAGGCCCAAGCGAACCTGCAGGTCGCTCAGGCGCAGCTCGGGAACGCGAACGCGCAGCTCGCCCGGTCCGACACGCTCTTCAAGGCGCAGGCGATCACGCAGACGGAATACGATCAGGCAAAGCTCGACCACGCCAACGCCAACGCGGCGGTGATTCGCGCGCAGTCGGATCTCGAGAATGCGCGCGACCGCATGAACGACACCAAGCTGCGAGCCCCCCTGGCGGGCACGATCATCACCAAGAACGTGGAGCTCGGGACCGTGATTTCGTCGCCGACCACCGATGTGGGCGGCGGCACGGTGCTGTTCAGGATGGCCAACCTCGACACCGTGCAGATTCGCTCACTGGTGGACGAAACCGACATCGCCAAGGTGCAGCCGGGTCTGCGGACGACGATTACGGTGGACGCATATCCGAATCGCCCGTTCGAGGGCTCGGTGCTGAAGGTCGAGCCGCAGGCAACGGTGCAGCAGAACGTCACGATGTTCAACGTGCTGATCCGGATTCCAAATCCGAATCACCTGCTCAAGCCCGGCATGAACACCGAGGTGGAGATTCACGTCGGTCAGGCGAACAACGTGCTGGCGATTCCCAACGCGGCGCTCCGCACGCAGCGCGACGTCGCCTCGGCGGCGCAGGTGCTCGGTCTCGACCCGAACGAGGTGCAGCAGCAGCTCGCGGCGGCGCGGCAGCAGCCGGCTTCACCGAGTCGCGACAGCGCCTCGCTCGGTGGCGGCACGGCGCGGCGCGATACGACTGCGGCCAAGTCTGATTCGACCAAGGCTGCGGCAGGCGGCAACACGATGACGACACCCGACGGCCGCACGATCCAGCTGCCGCCCGGCGTCACCGAGGCGCAAATCCGTTCGGCGTTCCAGAAGAGGATGTCGGGACAGGAATTGACCCCCGCCGAGCAGAACGCACTGGCCGCGATGCGGCAGATGATGATGCGCGCGGGCGGTGGCGGCGGGCAGGGCGGCGGTGGGTTCCGCCGCAACCAGGGCGAGCCGTCGAGCTACATCGTGTTCGCGCTCAGAAACGGTAAACCGACCCCGGTGCAGATTCGCACCGGTCTCACCGACCTCGACTATGTCGAGGTGGTGAGCGGCCTGACCGAACAGGACACGGTGCTCGTGCTCCCGAGCGCATCCCTGGTCAACGCGCAGCGCGACATGCAGCAGCGCATGCGCAATATCACCGGCGGAGGACTGCCGGGCGTGCAGCAACAGACGCAGACGCAGACGCGGCCGCAGGCCACGAGGCCGTAGCGATGCTGATCGGCGAGATCATTCAGGTCGCGCTCCAGGCGATCCGCGCCAACAAGCTGCGGTCGTTTTTGACGATGCTGGGGATCATCATCGGCGTCGGCGCCGTCATCACGATGATCGCGCTGGGCACGGGCGCCCAAAAAGCGGTGCAGGCGCGCATCGCGGCCCTCGGCCCCACGCTGCTCTCGATCTATCCGGGCCAGGCGTTCCGCGGCGGCATCGCCATCGATTTCGGCGCGCGCGTCAGCCTCACGGTGGACGACGCCGATTCGCTGGCCGCCAATGCGCGCTACATCAAGGCCGTCGTGCCCGAGCTTACCCGCAACCAGCAGATCAAGAAGGGCGGCCAGAACGCGAACGTGAACATCGTCGGCACGACGCCGAACTACCCGACGGTGAAGAACTACACGTTGACGGCCGGGCGCATGTTCACGGCGGGAGAAAACGAGGGTCGCCGACGCGTCGCGGTGCTCGGGTCGGCCATTCCCGACATGTTCAACGCAAATCCCGCGGGAATGATCGGCCAGGAGATTCAGATTCGCGGCATTCCATTCGAGATCATCGGCGTGCTATCGTCCAAAGGCTCCGCGGCGGGGTTCGGCAACCCGGACGAACAGATCCTCATTCCGCTCCAGACGGCCCGGTACCGCATCATGGGCACGGACCGCCTGCGCACGATCACCGTGGACGCCGCCGACGTGCAGCAGATGACGTTGACGATGATCGAAATCGAGCGTGTGCTCCGAAAGGAGCACAAGATCCGTCCCGGCGGCGATAATGACTTCCAGATCCGGAATCAGTCGGATATCCTCGCGACGTTCCAGGATACTACCAAGACGTTCACCTATCTCCTGGCCGGCATCGCCGCGGTCAGTCTACTCGTCGGCGGCATCGGGATCATGAACATCATGCTGGTATCCGTAACCGAGCGAACCCGTGAAATCGGCGTGCGCAAAGCGCTCGGCGCGACGCGCTTCAATATCCTGTTCCAGTTCTTGGTCGAAGCGCTGGTCCTGTGCCTGGTCGGCGGAATCCTCGGCATCTTTTTTGGGACCTTTGGCGCCGTTGCGCTCTCGTCCTTCCTGCACTGGAATACGTCGATCAATCTGCTCGCGATTTTCACGGCGTTCGTGTTCAGCGCCATGGTAGGACTGTTCTTCGGAATCTGGCCGGCGCGGCGGGCCGCTTCGATGGATCCGATTGTCGCGCTGCGTTACGAATAGATACCGGATTGCGGATTGGGGATTGCGGGTTGTTTTGACGAGCTGACGATCCGTAGGCCGATCTTCGAACACAGCGAAGACCAATCCGGAATCCGCAAATCGACAATCCGCAATTAGTTTTCTTCCATGCTCGCCGTCCTGCTCCTGCTCGTGCAGTCTCCAGCCGATCCGCCGCCAGTCTACGACGGCCGCCTGCGGCAAATCGATGTGAACATTCCTCGCATCGAAGCGCCGGCGGTCCGCCTCGACGGCGTGCTCGACGACGCCGCGTGGCGTCACGCCGTGCTCCTGAAAGGATTCACGCAATACCGGCCGGTGGACAGTCGGCCCGCCGCGGATTCCACGGAGGTGCTCGCCTTCTACGCGCCGGACGCGATCTACTTCGGGATCCGCGCCTATGAGGTGCACGGCGACGTCGTGCGGGCGACACTCGCCGATCGCGACAACATCGACGCCGATGACAACATTCAAATTCTGCTTGACACGTTCAACGACCGGCGCCGGGCATTGTTGTTTGCCGTGAATCCGCTGGGTGCGCAGCAGGACGGTGTGCGCAGCGAAGGGCAAGCGGGCGCGGCTGGTGGGGCGAGCGCCGGCTTTCGGTTCGACGGCGTCGTGGACCTGAACCCCGACTACGTCTATCAATCGCAGGGACGCCTGACACCGTTTGGGTTCGAAGTCGAGGTGCGGATTCCATTCAAGAGCCTGCGCTATCAGAGCGCCGCGACGCAGGATTGGGGGATCCAGATCATCCGGCTCACCCAGCATACTGGTTACGAAGACACGTGGACGCCCACCGTGCGGTCCAATGCCAGCTTCCTCATACAGTCCGGCACGCTGAAATCGCTGAGTGGGCTCAAACGGGGTCTCGTCATGGACGTGACGCCCGAGTTCACGTCACGCGTGGAGGGCGAACGGATATCGGATACGGAGTACCAGTACGGGAACATTGAGCCCGAGATCGGCGGCAACGTGCGCTGGGGCGTCACCCAAAATCTCGCGGCCGCGGGCACGGTGAATCCCGACTTCTCGCAGGTCGAAGCGGACGTCGGCCAGGTGACGGTGAACGAGCGGTTCGCGCTGTTCTACCCGGAGAAGCGGCCGTTCTTCCTCGAAGGACTCGAGCAGTTCGATACGCCGAACTCGCTGATCTATACACGACGCATCAATGCGCCGATCGCCGGCACCAAGCTCACCGGGAAAGTGGGACCCACCGGCATTGCGTACATCGGCGCGGTGGACGACAGGTCTTCTTCGCCAACGAACGACCACCCGTTCTTCAATCTGCTCAGGTTACGGCGCGACCTCGGCGCGAATTCGACGGTAGGGGCCGTCTACACGGACCGGATCGACGGCAGCGCGTGGAACCGGGTGCTGGGCGCAGATACCCGGTTCATCTGGGGCAAGATCTGGTTCTCAGCGGCGCAATTCGTCGGCTCATGGACCAAGGACTCAACCGGCGCCGGGGGTGGCGTCCGGTCCGGCGAGCTGTGGGACCTCACGCTCTATGACCGCACGGGATACTCCTACGGCAATCACGCCGAGCTCCTGGGCATCAGCCCCGAGTTCGATGCGCAGAGCGGCTTCGTCAATCGTGTGGACGTGGTACATGGACGCTTGTTCAATCGGTTCACGTGGTACGGCAAACCGGGGGCGTGGCTCGAGAATACCACAACCTTCATTGGGATCGAGCCGGTCTGGCATTACGACGACTTCTTCAAACTCAAGAGCACGATCGAAGGAGCCCTTTCGCAGCGTGTGCTCCTGACGATGCGTGGCGGATGGGTCGGAACTTTGTACTGGCAAGTCGCGCATCAACGATTCGACTCAGTCGATTACGCCGGCTACCAGATCGATTCGGCCGGCACGTCCCTGCCCTTCGCGCCGCCGCCCGGTCTGTACAACCTCTGGGGTGGTCTGACCGACCTCACCACCCCGAACCGCGCGCTCAAGGCCGAAATCAGCATCGGCTACCAAGCCACACCGATCTTCGCCGAGGGGTCGGAAGGCCGGGCGCTGAACGTCCTGCTCGCGCTCGCGTGGAAGCCGACGTCTTCGCTGCGCTTCGAAGGCCAGTGGCCGCACCAGCTCATCAACCGCGCGCAGGGCAGCAGCTGGTTTTCGACCGCGAACGTGCCCCGTCTCAAGGTTGAGTATCAGCTCACACGCGACATCTTTTTCCGCTACGTGGGACAATATCTTGCACAGGTCCGCGATACGCTCCGCGATCCGCGCACCGGGGATCCATTGATCGTTGATGGCGCTCCTTCGACGCGCGCCACGCAGACGGAGTTCCGCAACGATTTCCTGTTCTCGTACAAGCCGGTTCCAGGCACCGTGTTCTTTTTGGGATACGGCTCTTCGTTGACGGAACCGGATCCGTTCAGCTTTAATGACCTGACGCGCACCGCCGACGGGTTCTTCCTGAAGGCGAGCTACCTGTTCCGCATGTGATTACCCTCGAGCGACAGCTTGTCGAGGAACGGCTCGCGAAACAGCGCCAGTACGTGCTGTCGAACACGCGCGCGCGCTGGGGATTCGTGGGATTCGGCATCGCGCTCCTCATCGTCGTCCGACTGGCTGGCATCACGCCGATCTCGTGGCCGTTCATCGTGCTCTTCGCGGCGGGCTTCGCTGCAGCGAATGCCGGCATGCGCCGGCTCGTCGAGCGCGCGGCGTTCGAGCCCTGGTACGCGCAGCTCAACCTCGTCATCGGTTGCTTGCTGATCTCCGCGGTGCTGTTCGCGATCGGCCCGAACGGACACGTGCTCTACGGCGCCTACCTGATCGCGCCACTGCAAGCCGCTGTCTATCTCGAGCGCCGTGAAGCCTGGGGCGCGCTGGTGATCAACCTCGTGGCCTTCACACTCCTGACGGCGCTCGCGCAGCTCTCGGGACATGGCTGGAGTTGGACCATTTACATCCAGGAGAGCCTCGTTCTCCTGTTCGCCTGCGTGGCGCTCGTGCCCATGCTCGTGCGAATCGTCGATCGCCTGCGCGCGGCGCGCACCGTGCTCGCCGAGATCGAGCGCGGCGATCTGCGGCGCCAAATCGATGGCGGGGCGGATACCGCCACAGACGAGCTCGGCTTCCTGAGCGTCAGCGTAAACCGCATGACGGCTTCCATCGCCGACATCATCCGCGAAATCGGGCGGCAGGGTGCGGCGCTCTCCGCCATGGCGCGCGGGCTCGCGGCCGCCGCGCGCGAGCTCCACGGCGCATCGCAGGCGATTTCGAGCACCACCGTACAGCTCTCGGAAGGAACCGAACGGCAGCGCCAGCTCATCGGCTATGGACGCCAGGATTCCGAGGCCGCAACCGGTCTGGCGACCACGCTTCATGCCCGCGCGCAGGAGGCCGAGCGCCAGATCGGCGAGATCGCCTCACAGGCGCACAAGCGCGGCGAGGAGGTCGCGCGCGCCAGTTCCCACCTCATGAATCTGATGCTGCACATGGACCACGCGGCCGAAGTGGCGGCCGTGCTCGACCGCGAGTCGCGCGAGATCGGCAAGTTGGTGGACGGCATCTCTCGCATCGCCAGTCAGACCGATCTCCTGGCGCTGAACGCGGCGATCGAGGCGGCCCGCGCCGGGCAGCACGGGCTCGGGTTTCGTGTCGTTGCGGGTGAGGTGCGCAAGCTCGCGGAGCAGAGCGCGCGCTCGGCCGACGAGGTACGAACCCGGGTGCGCGCGACGCAGGACCAGATCAGCCGCGTCGTCGAGGCGATGCAGCAAGGCCGGGAAGCGGCGAAGGGCGTGGGCAGTGTCGCCACGACCGTGCAGAACGCACTCGACGCAATCTTCGGCGACCTGAAGTCCACCGTACAGTTTGCGACGACGTTCGCGGCCGAAACCGAGAATCAGACCAAGCGCATGCGTGAGGTCTTGCGGCTGATGGAGGAGGTGGCCGCGATCGCGGAGGGCGCGGCGAGCGGCGCGCGACAAACCTCCACGGCCACCGCCCAGCAAATTGCCTCGCTCAGCGAGCTGACGGCGACATCGCAGCATCTCTCCGATGCTGCAGCGACACTCTCAGAAACGATCCAGCGCTTTCGCGCGTAGCGCGCGCGCTTCCTTGTTTGCTCTGCGGCGAATGTCGCCGAGGTCGGCAGTCGTCAAGTCTCCCTCTCGCACGACGATCCTGCCGTCCACGATCACGTGGCGCACGTCCGCCGCGCGCGCGCTGTAAACGATCCGCGAGACCAGATCCGCTTCGTCGGGTTGCGCGTGCGGTCCTTCCAGATCGAGCACGATCAGGTCAGCGCACTTTCCTACTTCGATCGATCCGATGTCAGCCTCGAGCCCAAGCGCGCGTGCGCCGCCCAGCGTCGCGAGCTCGAGCGCCTGCAGTGCGGGGAGCGCAGCGGGGCCCAGACGCGGCTTCTGGATCAGCGCGGCGAGCCGCATTTCCGAAAAGGCGTCCAGGCGGTTATTGCACGGCGCTCCGTCGGCGCCGATGCCGACCCGGCAGCCCGCCGCAAGCATCTCGGGGATCGGCGCGATACCGCTGCCGAGCTTCAGGTTCGAGCTCGGGCAGTGGACGACGTTCGTGCGCTGCCGTGCGAGCACGGCGATGTCGTTCTTGTCGACCCAAACGCAATGCGCCAGCGCGGCGCGTGGACCGGAGATGCCGACGGAATCGAGATACGCGATTTCGTCGTGGCCGGTCTCGCGTTTGACCGTGTCGAGCTCGAGCGGCGTCTCGGCGGCGTGCGTGTGGATCACGGCACCCGACCGTTCGGCGAGGTCGCTCACGGCCCGGAGCAGTGGACCGGTGCAGCTGGGGGCATAGCGCGGCGCAAAGCAGTAGCGCAGCCGGCCGCCGGCGGCGCCGTGCCACTGACGGCACAGGTCGGCGCTTTCGGTCAGGGCTCGATCGGTCGACTCGCGGAGACCGGCTGGACCGGTGGGAGAATCCATCAGGCATTTCCCGGCGGTGGCGCGAATTCCGATCGTGGCGAGAGCCTCGAACGAGGCACCGGTATGCCGCACGGTTTCCATGTCGAGAATCGCAGTCGTGCCGCCGAGCAAGAGCTCCGCGGCGCCCAGCATCGCGGAGGCATGGAGCGACGCTTCCGTGTGCGCGGCCTCGAGTGGCCAGATGCGTTCCGCGAGCCACGCCTCGAGGGAGAGATCGTCGGCGAGACCGCGAAAGAGTGTCTGACAGAGGTGGACGTGCGCTTGGACCAGGCCGGGAAGCACTATGAGTCCCGTGCAATCAATTGTCGCAGGCTTTGACCTTCTACCCGTCCGACCGTCGGACCGTCCGACCGCGGTGATGCGCCCGTTCTCAACCAGCACATCCGCGTCCAGCACGCGGTGCGACGCGTCCATCGTTACCACACGGCCGCCGCGCAGCAGCAGTGCTTTGCTCAAGGAAGTGTTAGCAGCTCGGTGGGGTCGAATGAGACTGTGCCGTATTGCGCTCCCCAATGCAGATGCGGCCCGGTCACGCGCCCCGTGGCGCCGACCTTCCCGATGAGCTGCCCGCGCTCGACGGTGTCCCCCACTGCGACAAGCACCCGGCTCAAATGATGATAGACCGTCATGAGCCCGTCGCCGTGGTGCACAAAGATGGAGTTGCCCCCGTAGAAAAAGTTGCCGATGAGAGCCACCACACCGCGATTTGCGGCGCGGACGGGGGCCCCTGTTGGACCGGCAATATCCAATCCGTAATGCCGGCTTCGCCAGACGCCATTCACCTGCCTCCCCGAGCCGAATACGCTCGTGATGCGCGCCGTGCGCGGCCGCATGAACGGCTCCGTCCAGAGTCTCGGGACTTTGTGCGCGCGCTGCGACGCATCGCGTGACAGGACGCGCTCGGCATCGATCCGGACCTGGAGCGCGCTGTCCGGCGGCGCGGTGAAGCGCTCGGCGGCGCGTACCTGCTCGTTCACCGGCACCTTGCGCACCGCAACCGGCACGAACACGGTCTGACCGATCACGGTTCCGTCCCAGCGAATCGAGAGTGTCTGGACGCGGATGGAATCGTTCGTGGTCAGCGGGACGGCGGCGAGGGCTTTGCCGTTCCGAAAATGGAGCGGCTCACCGGCGACCTGCCCGGTGATCGCGCCGGGTGCCGAGATGGTGATGAGCGCGCCCTGGCGCGGCGTCGCGGGCTGCCAGGTAATGTCCTGTACGACGAGCGCGGCGAGCAGCCACAGCGTCACGTCGAGACCCGCGGCCTCGTGGCGGTCGTATCGCTCGGGGGCAGATCGAAGTACGCCTCGACTTCGTCCTGGAGCTCATCATCCGCGTACAGCCCGGCGAGAATTCGCTCCGCCGCGCCGGGCTCGATGAGCACATACCCAAACGGATAGTCGAGTCCGGTGAGCAGGATCATGCGGCGCTGCCGGTTGGGCAGCGCGACATAGATCGTGTCGGAGTTGGTGGGCACCAGCGCGATGTTGTGCTGCCGGAGTTCGGGCGCGATGGCCTCGGTCGTGGAGTTCAGCTCGTCGAGCGCCTCGGCCTGATCGGCTGCGGAGAACGTATCGGCGTCCGCGATCCAGAACACGATGACCGTCGGCCCCGTCACGACGCGTGGCGTGAGCAACGTGCTGTCGGCGGAATCGGCCGGTGTCATGTCGGCGAACGTCGTGCTGTCGGTGTCCGTCGTGGTGACCGCCGGAGACGCGTTGCGAGACCGACACGATGCCACCAAAACGATGAGAAACAACGTTGCCGCGCGCATGGCTGACAATATACTTAGCCCATGACTGCCCCTCGCCCGGTCAAGCGTCATCATTGGATCGTCCGGCTCACCCACTGGCTCACGTTCGTGCTGCTCGGCGGCATGATCATGAGCGGGTTGCAGATCTACGCCGCCTACGCGCGGTTCGGTGAGCGCGGTGGTCCGTACTACGTGCCAAATCCGTTCCAGGACCAGGCCTTTCCCGCCACGGTGCGGCTCGGCGGCTGGCTCGCGGGCGGATTAAACTGGCATTTCACCCTGATGTGGCCGTTCGTGCTTGGCGGGATCCTGTACCTCTCGTACCTCGTGGCGAGCGGCGAATGGCGATCACTCGTGTTTCGGCCGCGCGACTTGAGCGGCGCCATCGAGATGCAGAAGTACTACCTGCGGCTGCGCAAGGATCATCCCTCGCAGGGAAAGCACAATCCGCTGCAGAAGCTCGCCTACTCGTTCATCATTCTGCTCGGCATGCTGTCGGTGCTCACGGGATTCGCCATCTACAAGCCCACGCAACTTTCCTGGCTGACGGCCCTGTTTGGCGGCTTTCAGGCGGCGCGCTACTGGCATTTCTGGGCCGTTTGGATTTTCACGGCCTTTCTCATCGTGCATGTCATCCTGGTATTCGTCGTCGATCCCGCGTCACTGCGCGCGATGATCACCGGCTGGTATCGTGGGAGGTTCCCGTCTCATGATTGATCGCCGAGGCTTCTTGGCGCTGGGAGTTGCCGGGGGATTCAGCTCGATTGTGGCCGCCTGCGGGTGGGATGGCGGCGACGGCGTGCGGCCGCTGCTGCTCGATGTGAGCCGGGTCAACGATTGGGTGGGCGAGAAGATTCTGTTTTCGTCGCGCCGTCTCGCGCCGCAGTACGACGTCGCTGAACGCAGCGCGCGGCTGCCGAGCTATTTCATTTCCCCCGAGCTGCCGATGCTGGAGAACCCGTCGGCCTGGCGGCTTCAGGTCGGCGGTCTTGTGCGCCAGCCCTTGTCACTTTCGATCCCGGATTTACAGCAATTGCCTCGCACGACGTACACGGTCAAGCATCATTGCGTCGAAGGCTGGAGCGCGATCGCGTCGTGGCACGGCGTCGCCGTGTCGGTCGTGGCCGAGCGTGCGGGGCTGTTACCGCAGGCCAAGTATGTACGGTTCGATTCGTTCGACTCGGGCTACTCCAACGGTTGGGATCTCGCAAGCGCGATGCACCCGCAGACGATTCTAGCCTACGGCATGAACGACAACATTCTGCCGCCGACGCATGGGGCGCCGCTGCGGTTGTACTCGCCGACGAAGCTTGGCTACAAGATGACGAAGTATCTCGTGTCGATGACGTTTACGGCCGAGCGGCCTGGCGGGTTTTGGGAGGATCAGGGGTATCCGTGGTTTGGAGGCGTGTGACGTTGGCGTCTAGCCGATGCGCGCCAGCGCGTCGTGCATCTCAGCCGCGCTGGCGAAGCGGTCTCCCGGCTTCTTTGCCATCGCCTTCAGAATCACCACCGCCAGACCTTCCGGCACCTCGGCGTTGAAAGCGCGGGGATCGGGCGGTTGTTCCTCGAGGTGTTTCGCCACAAGCGCCCACGTCGTCTCCGCTTCAAACGGTACGCGTCCCGTGAGGCACTCGAACAACACCACACCCGCCGCATACAGGTCGCTGCGTACATCGAGCTCGCCGCCAGCCAACTGTTCGGGGGACATGTAGTCGGGTGTTCCGATCGACGTCCCGGCCTCGGTCAGTCCCTTCCCTTGTGGCGGATTCGCGAGCCGGGCAATCCCGAAGTCCATCACCTTCAGAAAACCGCTCGGCTCCACGACGATGTTCTGCGGCTTGATGTCCCGATGAATCACGCCCTCGGCGTGGGCCACCTCGAGCGCGCGACAGACCTGTTTGCCTACGGTCAGCGTGACGGAGACCGGGAGATGCCCGCGCGTCACGATGAGCTGCTTCAGTGATGTACCTTCGACGTACTCCATCGTCAGGTAGTACATCCCGTTCTGCTCGCCCAGATCGTACGTGCGGACCACGTTGCGATGCGCGATCCGGCGCGCCAGCCGGATCTCCTGCTTGAAACGGTCGAGCGCCGCAGTGCCGCCCGCCATCGCCTGCGGCTTGAGCGTCTTGATGGCCACGGGTTCCTGCAGCTCGCGGTCAAAAGCGCGATACACCACGCCCATACCGCCTGCGCCCACGATCTCTTTCACCTCGTACCGGCCCGCGAACACACCCCCCGGACGAAGCTGCTCGCCACCCGCCGCGCGGACCGCGGTCGGCACAAACTCGATGGGCTGCGTCGCCGCACCTCCCGACGTCTGCATCATGTATTCGACGAGCGCCGCCTTGGCTTTGAGATCGTCCACCAGGCCCTTGAACGCCTTCGACAGGATGCCGATCTCGTCGCGCGACTTCACGGCGATCTCGACGCTGTAGTCCCCTTCCTGCACCTGGCGCGTTGCGATCGCGAGCCGCCGCACGGGCCCCGCGATCTGGCGCGCCTGCACGAACGCGAAGATCAGCGCCAGCAGGACACCGAGCGCTACCGCCCACAGCATGGTGCGCTGCAGCGCAATGAACGCCGCGAGCTCGGCCTCGCGCGAGCGCAGCGCCACGAACCCGCCGCGCACGTCGCCGCCCGGCGAGCGAATCGCGCCCGCGAGCCCGATCAGGTGCTGGGTGCCGAGTGATGCCGCGAGCGCCACTCCTTCGCCGCCCGTGTCGGCGGCCAGGACTTCCGGTTTGACGTTGCTTTGCAGCACCGGCGCGATGTCCTGCGCCGCCACAGTGCTACCGACGACCACGGGCTTGTTGAGGGTGTCCAGCGCGAAGAACACGACGTCCGAATTCGTCGCCTGCTTGATGGCTGCCGCGAGCGAATCGTCGATCTGATACGTGGCGACGAGCGCGCCCAGCGGCGCTGTCGTGGGACGATCACGCAGCGGCGTGCCGACCGCGATGAACATCGCCCCCCGCACGTCGTCGAGCCAGGCACCGCTCGTCTGGTCGCCACTCAGGGCGTTGGCGACCAGTGGCGCGATCGACAAGTCACGGTCGTACTGCTCGCGGTAATCGGTCCGCGCGATGAGAATGCCGTCGCTGTTCGTCACGAGAACCCACGCCGCGCCGATCAGCCCGCGAATGTCGTCCGCCTGGTCGAGGGCCTCGGCGCGGGCCCGCTGATTGAGCAGGCGCTGCCGGTATTGGGGCACGTCGGTCGCCACGGTGCTCGCGCGGCCTAGCGTGCGCGTGCGCGCCGCCAGGTAATCGTCCACGGCACGGCGCGTCGAGAGCAGCGCGCGATGGATCGACGCATCCGCCGTGTGATTGGCTTTCACGGACGTCACGCCGAACGTGATGCCGAGGACCGCCACGACGAGCAGCGCCGAGGCGACGAAGATCTTCGCCGTCAGTCCGAACGCCGGCTTAGTAGCGCTCGCGGCCGGCATTGGTGGGATAGTTCTTGCCGTACTTGTTGCGATGGGGCTGCCACTTGTAGCCCCGCGCATTCAGGGCGATCTCCAGATCCGCATCGCCGGCGGAAGAGACGTCTTGGACCACTTCGCTGGGGATGCGTTCGTGCCATACGTGCAGCCGATACCGGCCCGTGGGCACGTTGTCGATCGCGAAGCTGCCGTCGTCCCCCGGCTGCGCGAAGTACCGGTTCTCCATCACCTGCACGTACGCCACCATGCGCGGATGCACGTTGCAGTACACGCGCACGAGGCCGGGATGCATGAAGGTGTAGCTCTTCGCCTCGCCGCGCCCGTACAGCCCCAGATCGAAACTGTTGGGCTCGCTCACGGAGAAGACATTGTGATTGAACGGATCGTGGTTGGGAAACCGGATCGTCGAACCGACCGGAATGACGACCACGTGCGGCGCGTAGGTCTTATCCGTAATGGCGATCTCGATGGTAACGGGATGCGCCGCCGGTGGCGCGACTTCGGTCGCCGTCGCGGGAGTTTCGAGGTACAGGACCGCGTCGCTGAGATCGGTAGATGGCTTGTTGTCCTTCTCGAGGATCACGATTCGGCCCGCAACGCGGGCGACGGGCCCCGGCGTAGCAGCGCCAACTACAAGCCATGCAACGAGTCCCGCCAAAACCCGCATCGTCGATCTCCAAAAAACTGTTGCTTCTCGGGGCGTGGAGCTTACTGTAGTGCTACCTAACTCGCCAGGAGCGAGCCGTGATGCAGATCTTGTTGGTGATCTCCTTTGCGACTCAACAACCTGCATCACCGCCGCCGCCGCCACCTGCTCCAGCCAAGGCCACAATCGAGTTTACCGGAACCGTTCTGATGAACGGCTTCTATAATAGCGCCCGCACCAACAACAGCGACGTCCCGGTCTTCGCCGACACCGACGCCGTCGGAATATCGGGCGCGAGCGCGACGATGCGGCAAACGCGGCTCGGCGCATTCGTCACCGATCCCGACGTCTTGGGCGGCAGTTTCAGCGGTGAAATCGAT
>DATBFV010000205.1:0-14813 GCA_036558345.1 Gemmatimonadales bacterium
ATTCATCAGCGTCGAGCCGCCGCTCGAGGCCGAAGAAGACGTGGAAGAAGAAGAGCGCCAGAAGGAAGCCGCGAAACGCACGTACGCGCGCTCAGTTGCCGTGACCAAGGAAGTCATCAATTCGATTCGCATGGGGCGCACGGCCAACGTCAAGAAAGTGAAGCGCGCGGTGCAGGCGATCGTAGACCAGGTGCTGAACAACGAGTCGTCGCTCGTCGGTCTGACCACGCTGCGCGACTATGACGAATACACGTTCACGCACTCCGTGAACGTCTGCATCTTCTCCGTGGCGCTGGGCCGCAAGCTCGGACTCACCAAGCTGCAGCTGTACGACCTCGGCATGGCGGCGCTGTTCCACGACGTGGGTAAGTCGCGGGTCCCGCTGGAGGTCTTAAATAAGGAAGGGGGCCTCACCGAGGAGGAATGGCGCATCATGCAGGCCCATCCCTGGCTCGGGGTGCTCACGCTGTTTGGCCTGCGCGGCTACGGCGAGATTCCCTACCGGGGCATGGTCGTGGCGTACGAGCACCACATGAAGATCGACCTGACCGGATATCCCAAGTCCATCCGGAGCCGCGCGCTCTCGATCTATTCCAAGATCATCGCGGTGGCGGATGGCTTCGACGCCGCGACGAGTCGCCGGGTCTATCAGACGGTGGCCATCCAGCCCGACCAGGTTCTGAAAGAGATGTGGGAGAACCCGCGGCGCGGCTACGATCCCGTGGTGGTGAAGGCATTCATCAACCTCATCGGGGTCTATCCGGTAGGGACGTGCGTCATTCTCGATACCTACGAAGTCGCGCTGGTCCACAGCGCCAATCCGGATGTCGCGCACGTGCACCGGCCGGTAGTCCGCCTCGTGACCACCCCAGACGGCGCGCTGCTCAATCCCGGCACCGTCGTCGATCTTTCGCAGAAGGATGCGAACGACAACTACCCTCGCACCATCGTCAAGGTCACCGACCCTGTCAAATACGGAATCAACGTCAGCGACTACTTTGTCTGACGATGCCGCCGCCGCCATCGCCCTGCGGTGGCGTGCGCTCGGGACAACGCGCGCGCTGATTCCGTATCTCACCGCCGGCTTTCCCACGCCTGCCGTGTCGCTGGACGCATTGCGGCGTGCAGTCGCCGCGGGCGCGGATTTCGTCGAGGTCGGCGTACCGTTTTCGGATCCGCTGGCCGATGGCCCAACGATCCAGCGCACCACGCAAACGGCGCTGGAGCAGGGCATGACGCTGCCGCGCGTGCTCGAGTTGATTCACACCGCCGCGCTCGACGTTCCGGTGGTGATCATGACGTACCTGAATCCGGTGCTGTCGTACGGTGTGGACCGCTTCGGCAAGGATGCCCGCGCGGCGGGAGCGGCCGGTGTGCTGCTCACCGATCTGCCCGCCGGTGCCGATCCTGCGGTCGAGGGTGCCGTGCTCAGCAGTGGACTCGCCTTGATTCGGCTGGTGGCCCCCACGACGGAAGACGCGCGACTCCGGGCCGCCGTCACGGACGCCAACGGTTTCGTGTACCTGATCTCCCGACTGGGCGTGACGGGCGCCCGTTCCGACGTGCCGCCCGATCTCGACGTACAGATCAAACGCGTCCGGGCCGCCGGTGCACCGGACCTCCGCGTCGCCGTCGGATTCGGGATCAGTACGCCCGCGCAAGCGGCCGCGACGGCGCGCTCGGCCGACGGCGTCGTGGTCGGAAGCGCGCTGATGGATGCACTCGCCACAGGCGGCGTGACGGCGATGGAGGCCCTGACGCGCGAGCTGGCTCGGGCGGTGCACGGATGAAGACCGCACGCTTCGTCGCGTGGTACAGTCAGGGGCTCGCCTGGGTAGGGTCCGCGCTGCTTGTCGCCGTACTCGTTCTGGACCGCCGCTGGTCCGGGCAGATCCCGGAAATGGTCGTGCTGTTCGGCAGCGCGATCGCGCTGCGCGGCCTCTACATCCCGCTCAGCAAGTACTCCTATCTCAATCAGACCGCACTGGTCGGGCTGGCGGGTAGCCTGCTCGTCGGCGTGCCCGCCACCGCGCTCGCGGTCGCGGGCGCCACCCTCATCACGGATTCGCTCTGGCAACGGAAGCCCCTGCGGGTTGGATGGATCAATCTGGGCCGCGAAATGCTCACCATCGTGGCGGCGTTCGGCGTCTACAGCGCGGCGCTGCACGTGCTCGACATGCCGGATGGCGCGCCTGTCTTGAACATCGAGCTGCTCCCGGCGCTCGTCGCCTATGCGATCGCCTATTTTCTGTTCGGGCGCGTGCTCTTCTACCTCACCCTGATCATCCGCTCCAAGCTCGAGCCCGCCGAGCGGATGATGATCATTCGCTACGAAGTGGTCACGTACGCCGCGACGCTGCTCGCCGCGACCATCTTCGTCGCCGTCGTGATCGCGTGGTCCTTGGGTGGCTGGCTGCTCATCGGTGTGCTGCTCATCTTCCTCGGCCTGCTCCTCAAGCAGATGGTCGAGGAGGCGATCTCGGCCGAAGAGCTGAACAAGATCCACGCGATGGAAGCGGTGATCACGGCAAACATCAGCCTGCAGGATTCCTTTCAGCGCATCGAGCGGCTCGCCAATCGGCTGGTGGACTGGGGTGACTTCCGGATCTACCGGCTGCACGAGGGCGTGATGGCCCTCGTACACCGGTCGGAACGCGGACGCGAGGGTCGCGGCGAGCCATCGGAGGACATCACCGCGCTGCGCGCCGCGGTGGCGGCGAGCGGCGAGACCGTCGCCATCGACGATGTCACCCGCGACACCCGCGTCGCCGACGCACCGATCGAGGTCCAGAGTCTCGTGATCGTGCCGCTTAAGTTCGGCGACCAGGTCATCGGGACGCTCGAGCTCGAGCACCACAAGAAGCACTGCTATCGCCGGCAGGACATTTTGACGATCACGACGTTCGCGAGCCAGCTCGCCACCGCGGTGCACATCACCGACCTGCGGCGACCACTCGTGGAAACGGTCGAGCGAATGACTCGTCAGCTCGCGACCATCGCGCAGACAGCCGAGGCGCTGAAAGGTATGGCATCGGCGGTTGCCCAATCGACCGGTGTGATCCGCGAGGGGGTCCGGCGGGAGGAGGGCGAGGTGTCCGGCGGTTTGGAGGCAACGGAGAGCCTGTCGCAGGTCTCGCGTCGCGTATCGGACGACGGTGCGGGCGCGGCCCGCGCGTCCACTGCGGCGAGCGATGTGGCGAGCCGCAATCGCACCCAGATCCGCGAAGCCATCGAGCGCCTGGTCGCCCTCAAGGCGTTCGTCGGCGAGAGCTCCACCAAGGTGCAGCAGCTCGGCCAGATGAGCCGGCGCATCACCGGGTTCATCGCCTCGATCCGCGAGCTGGCCGAAATGACGAATCTGCTGTCGTTGAATGCGGCGATCGAAGCGGCGCGCGCGGGCAAGCACGGCAAGGGATTCGCCGTCGTCGCCGACGAAGTGCGGCGCCTGGCCGAGCAGAGCGCCAACGCGGCCATCGAGGCCGGGGAGCTGATCCAGGACATCCACGCCCAGGTGGGTGAAGTCGTCGAGCAGATGCGGCGGGGTGAGGTCAACGTCGGCGGCGTGGAAGAGCTGTCGGCCGCAGCCCTCGAAGCGCTCGACGCGATCGTCGCCGCGACCGCGGAGGCGACGGCGCACGCCGGCCGGATCACCGCCGCGGCCGGTGAGCAGGATCAGGCGTTTGCGCGGCTGCGCGAACGCATCAACGCGGTCGCCAGCATTGCCGGACAGAACCGGCTGCAGGCCGATGACGTCGCCACGCGGGCGGTGCAGGCCGCCGATGGTCTCATCGACCTCGAGCGCGCCACGCGCGATCTCGAGCAGGTGGCGACGATGCTGCGCGACCTGACGCGCGGATTTGCCAACGTCAACTGAGCGCGCCTTCATCGCCCTCGGCTCGAACATCGGCGATCGCGGCGCGCACCTCGCGTACGCGCGCTCCCGCCTCGGCGCGCTGCCGCAGACCCGTGTCGTGGCGGTATCGCGGGTCGAGGAAACGGCGCCACTCGGGCCGGTTGCGCAGCCGCCGTATTTGAACCAAATGGTCCTGCTCGAAACCGCCCTGGACCCGACAGATTTACTGCGGCACTGCCGGAGCATCGAGACGGAACGCGGCCGCGAGCGGCGCGACCGCTGGGGTCCCCGCACGCTCGACCTCGACATCGTGCGCTACGGCGCCAAAACGGTTAAAACTCGGGAGCTGACCATTCCGCATCCCGAGCTGCCGAACCGCGATTTCTGGCACCGCGAGATCGCCGAGCTGGAAGGAACTCATGGCTAGCGTCACTACGCGCACGTTGCTCGAGATGAAGGAAAAGGGCGAGCGCATCGTCGCGCTCACTTGCTATGACGCGTTGTTCGCGCGCCTGCTCGACGCGGTCGGCGTCGACATCCTGCTCGTCGGTGACTCGGTCAATCAGGTCCTGGCCGGCGCATCGTCCACCCTGTCGGCAACGCTCGAGCAGATGCTCTACCATACCACAATGGTGCGCCGCGGCACCGAGCGTGCTCTGGTGGTGTGCGACATGCCGTTCCTCAGCTATCAGATTTCGCCGGAGGAGGCGCTGCGCAACTGCGGCCGCGCGATGAAGGAGACCGGCTGTCATGCGGTGAAGATCGAAGGCGGCCAACCGGTTGCCGCGACCGTGCGCCGGCTGGTGGACGCCGGCATTCCGGTGATGGGGCACCTCGGGCTCACGCCGCAATCGGTACACGCGCTCGGCGGCTACCGCGTCCAGGGTCGGGACGACGCGGAGGCCGCCAGGTTGAAGGCCGATGCGACCGCGCTGCAGGACGCCGGGGCGTTCGCCGTCGTCTTGGAGCTCGTGCCCGCGCCGCTCGCCTCGCAGATCAGCAAAGCACTCACGATCCCGACCATCGGGATCGGCGCGGGGCCTGCGTGCGACGGGCAGGTGCTCGTGCTTCACGATATGCTCGGGCTGAATGACCAATTCTCCGCAAAATTCGTGAAGAAGTACGCCGCGCTGGCCGAGGACGTGCGGGAAGCGGCGGGCGTTTTCGCAGCCGAGGTGCGTGAAGGCCGCTATCCCGGACCGGAGCATTCCTTTGGCAAATGACGCTAAAGAATGCTCAATGATCACTGATTACTAATCATTGATTATTGATAATTGATCACTGATAATTCCGACCGAAAGGGAGGCACATGTCCAAGACTGAGGACGAAAGGCTGGCCAAGCTGATCAAAAAGAACATGGCGAAAGCAGAGAAGGCAAAACCCAAGGCCCGCAAACGCTATGATCCGACGCTGCCGCCGGAGACCACCGATGACGACATCGAGCGTCGAGACTTTTTTTCGGAGATGAAGAAGCGCGAGTTCTAGTTGCTCGAGTTCTCCAGCATCGCCGAGATGCGCTCATGGTCTCGTGCCGAGCGCTCTCGCCGCCACACGATCGGCTTCGTTCCCACTATGGGGTATCTCCACGAGGGGCATCTGCGCCTCGTGGACCGCGCGCGTGAGCTCGCGGATCGCGTCGCCCTCAGCATCTTCGTCAATCCACTCCAGTTCGGGCCGCACGAAGATCTCGCCCGCTATCCCCGTGACCTCCCGCGCGACAAGAAGCTCGCCTCGGACCGCGGCGTCGACTGCCTGTTCGTGCCCGAGTCCGGGGCGATGTATCCGGCAGAGCCGCTGGTTCGCCTCGTCCCCGGAGCAGTCGCCGACACGCTCGAGGGCATGGCGCGGCCGGGCCACTTCAGCGGCGTCCTTACGGTGGTCACCAAGCTGTTCCACATCGTCGCGCCCGACGTGGCGGTATTTGGCCGCAAGGATTTTCAGCAGGCGATGCTGGTGCGTCGGTTGGTCAAAGATCTCGATTTCCCGATCACCCTGGACATCGCGCCGACCGTCCGCGAGCTCGATGGACTCGCGCTGTCCTCGCGCAATGCCTATCTGAATCCGGACGAGCGGCGCTCGGCGCTGACGCTGTCGCGCGCCCTGCGCGCGCTCGAGCAGGCGTGGCGCGGCGGCGAAGCCGAGCCGGTCAAACTGCAGCGCGTGGGTCTCGAAGCGATGCATGGACCGGGCGTGATTCCCGAGTACTGCGCGTTGATCGACGAGGATTTGCAGCCCGTCACGCGCGTGACGGCGCGTACGGTCGCGGTCGTCGCCGCGCGCATCGGCAAGACGCGTCTCCTCGACAATGTCGTGCTGGGTGAAGGTGTCGGCGCCGATCCGCGGGTCACGCCGTGAGCCTCCCCGATTGGGCACGCGTCACACCTGAGCGGCGCGCCCATATCGAGCGTGTCGTCACGCTGCTCCAGGCGTGGGCCGATGCCATGCATGTCGATGCGAAGGAGCGCGATCGCTGGCTGCGCGCCGGGTGGTTGCACGACGCGCTGCGCGATGCGCCGTTCAACGATCCGCGCGCCCACGGGCCGGCCGCGGCCGAGCGCGCGGCCGCCGCTGGTGAGAGCGACCATGGCGTGCTGGATGCCGTGCGCCATCACACTGTCGGGTCGGCGGATTGGGACGACGTGGGCCGCATGCTCTACCTCGCGGACTTTCTCGAACCGGGCCGGGATGACGATCCCGAGCGGGAGCGCCTGGCCCGCCGCGTACCCACGCAGCGCGACGCCGTGCTGCGCGAGGTCATCCGGCGTCGCATCGATTGGGTGCTGCGCTCCGGCTGGCCACTGCCCGACGCCACTGTCGCCTTCTGGAACCAGCTCGCAGGAAAGTCATGAGAGCGCTGCTCGCGCTGTTGATCGTGGGCGCATGCGGCGGCGGCGCGCCGCAGCCGCTCCGCATTCCGGGCGACAAGGGCCCTGCAATTACCGCCGAAGTGCTGAATGCGAGCGGGCGGGCGGGGAATGCGCGCATCGCCACCCGCCGGCTGCGTGAAGCCGGCATCGACGTCGTGTTTTTCGGAAATGCGTCCACGAGCGGACTCGACACGACCCGCATCATCGTGCGACGGGGTAATGCCCAGGTTGGTGAGCGGGTCCGTGACGCCTTGGGAATGGATCACGGACGCGTTGAAGTGCAGCTCGACGGCTCGAAACTACTCGATGTGAGCGTGCTCCTTGGATCGGACTTTAGCGCGCGCCTCCACCCGTAGCTGACCGCATGCCGCGCTGATATCCAGGCCGCGGCTGCGCCGCAGTACCGCTTCCACACCCCGCTCCTTGAGCCGCCGTTCAAACGCGAGCATCTGTGCCCTGGTGCTCGGCGTGAGGCCGGGCGCGCCTCCGGGATGGAGCGGGATCAGGTTCACCAACGCCTCCAGCGGCGCAGCGAGCGTGGCCAGCTGATCGGCGGTTTCCAGTGAATCGTTTTTTCCACCAATGAGGACGTACTCGAGCGTGACGCGGCGGCGGAACTGCTTGAGTGCCTCCATCAGCTCAGGGAGCGTGTATTTCTTCTCGATGGGCATCAGCTCGCGCCGCAGCGCCGGGGTCGGTGCATGCAACGACACGGCCAGCCGGAATTGCTCCTTGCGCTGTCCGAACTTCGCGAGATTCGGAAGGATACCAACGGTGGAGATCGTGATATGTCGGGCGCCGATGCCCAAGCCCTCCGGCTGATTCAGAATCGTGAGCGTGGTGTCGACCGCATCCCAGTTGAGGAGCGGCTCGCCCATCCCCATGAACACGATATTCGTTGGCTTGAGCGCGGGATCGCGTAGGATCAGCTCGCGAACCTGTCCCGCGATGTCGGCCGGGCTGAGGTTGCGACGAAAACCCATGCGTCCCGTGGCGCAGAACACGCAGCCCAGCGCGCAGCCGGCCTGCGACGAGATACAGAGTGTGCGTCGCTTGCCCTCCGGGATGAGAACAGACTCGATCGCTTCGCCGTCATCCAGTGCCCAGAGGAACTTTTGGGTCCCATCTTTCGACACCTGATGTATCTGGAGCTGGAGCCGGTGCAGCGGGAACGCCTCATGCAGCGCGGCTCGCAGCGGTGCGGGCAGATCCGTCGCATCTGCCCAGGTCGCCACCGGCCGCTGCCACAGTCGAGGCATGATCTGGCGCAGCCGATACGCGGGCTCGCCGCGCTGTGCCAGCCAGTGTTCCACCGCTGCGCGCGCTGCATTCGGCGTGAGACTGAGAAGATCGATCATCGAAGTCGGATTTCGACTCCGACGCGGTACGCCGAGCCGAGGTCATTGACGCCGGTGTCGCGCGCGAGCGTGACACGATACTTCCCGATGGCGACGCGCAGGCCGCCGATCACCCGGGTGCTGCCGGGGCCATAACTTCCTTCACGCGCGACCATCAGATCCAGGGCGACGATTCTCGCAAATTCGGCGCCCGCGCCAATCTGGTGATCGGCCGTAAAGCCATGGGCGAACGAGATCCCGTAACGGCCGCGCACCACGACGCGATTATTCCCCATCGCGCCGCTCCATAACCTCGCTTCGACCCCGGCGTATATGTCCTGAGCTGGATCGTCCACCTTGAGCGAGGAGAAGAAATGCGTCGCTGCGGCGATACGCAGTCGGTCGCCCCAGAACGAGTGGCTGCCACCAAAATCGAGCGTCCACCGGTTGACCTTCGACACATCGAGGCGTGTCTCGTGAAACGCGAGCGTCGCACCGACGCTGGTCGTCCCGATGAGGCGCGACCACGTTCCGCCAAACGCGAAAGTGTATACCGGCACGCCGGTGCCCGTTGGATCGGGGCTGTCGACGGTCTGCGTGATGTCGCTGAGACCGACGCGACCGTACAGAAATCCGAGCTGGCCGATCTTTCCCGCGCGCGCCCTAACCGCGGCGAGAAAGCCGGTCGCATCGACCGCCGAGGGTGTCTGAATCGCTTCGACGGCGAGCTGTACCCGGGCGCTGTCCTCGGTCTGCGCGGGATTCCAGATGACGGCGGCGGGGCCCACGGTGAGGGCGGGGGGCGTCGCGAGCGTCGTTCCGGCCAGGCGCCAAAGCGTGGTGCCCGTGGCCTGCTGCCCGGCGACGGGCGCCTCGCCAAGGGCCAGGAATCCAACAATCAGCGGGCCAATGCGTTGCATGCCGAACGTTTACTCACCGCTGTGGCGCAGTCAACTCAAGTCAACTATCTTCAATCGGTTACGGCACTTGGACTCTCGATTGCGGCTATCGGAACTGCTCACGCCAGACCGAATACGCGTTCCCCTGCAGGCCCAGAGCAAGGACGGCGTGCTGCGGGAATTGGTCGACTTCCTGGTAGGTGGAAACGGGGCGGCGCCCGATGTGCTGCAGGCGGTCATGGAGCGGGAACGTCAGTTCCCAACCGGCATTGGCTACGGCGTTGCAGTCCCGCACGGGAAGACCCCAGCCCTCGCCAATCTCGTCGCAGTGGCCGGCACGGCCCGCACTCCCGTGCCCTATGAGACAGTGGACGGTGAGCCGGTTCGGCTGTTCTTCCTGCTCGCCGGTCCGGAGTCGCAGGCGGGCACGCATGTGAAGGCACTCAGCCGGATCTCGCGGCTCGTGCGGCGCGAACCAATTCGCGCGCGGCTCGTGGCGGCGAGCAATGCGGACGAGTTCTATCGGATCATCTGCGAAGCGGAGAGGGGAGGGGCAGCATAGAAGCGCAGCGGGATGTCACTCGGACAGCTCTGCGAACCCATCGTGCCGGTGCATTGCGCAAGGAGCACGTGGGGCAGCGGGTCAAACTGGGCGGATGGGTGCACCGGAGTCGCGACCTCGGCGGGATCGTTTTCGTCGATCTCCGCGATCGCGCCGGGCTCGTTCAGGTCGCTTTTGGACCGGACTGGACCGCGGCGGATACCGTCGCGGCCGCGCGGAAGCTCGGGACCGAAACGGTGATCCTGGTCGAAGGTGAGGTTGTTGCGCGTCCCGCCGCGATGCGCAATCCCGAGCTCGCGACCGGCGACGTCGAAGTCCATGCCGCGACGCTACGCGTCGTAGGTCCGGCCGAGACGCCGGCCATTCCGGTCGCGCGCGGCAAGGGCGAAGAGCTGGCTGCCGAAGAGCTGCGGCTCAAATACCGGCACCTCGATCTGCGGCGTCCCGAGCTGCAGGCGAACCTGATGCTGCGCCATCGGCTGCTGCAGCGGGCCCGCCGCACCCTCAGCGAGCTCGAGTTTCTCGAGATCGAGACACCCATCCTCACCAAGCCAACACCGGAAGGCGCGCGCGACTATCTCGTCCCGTCGCGGGTGCACCCCGGCGAATTCTTCGCGCTGCCGCAGTCGCCGCAGATCTACAAACAGTTGCTGATGGTCTCGGGATTCGATCGCTATTTCCAAATCGCGCGCTGCTTCCGCGATGAGGATCTGCGGTTCGATCGTCAACCCGAGTTCTCGCAGATCGACATCGAGGCCTCGTTCGTCACGCAGGAAGACGTGCTGGGGTTTGTCGAGGCGGTGCTGGTGGCGCTCTGGGACGAAGCGGGTCAGACCATCCCGCGCCCATTCCCGCGCGTGACGTGGCGTGAGGCAATGGAGCGCTACGGAACCGACAAGCCCGATCTGCGTTTCGACTTCCCGATCGCCGACTGGACGACGCAGGTGCAGCCCCTCGGCGTACCGTTCTTCCAGAGCGCGACGAATGGCTCACGCGTACGCGGCATCGCGGTCCGCGGCGGAGGGACGCTCTCGCGCAAGGACGTCGACCAGCTCGCGGAGGCCGCCAAGACGATGGGCGCGTCGGGACTGGCCTGGGTCAAGCGTCAGGGCGAGCAGCTCTCGGGGTCCATCGGCAAGCACTTCACGGCCGATGCGCTCGGCAAGATCGGCGTCGGCGATGGCGATATGGCGCTCATGACGGTCGGCCCCGATCGCGTGACGTCCCCTGCGCTCGATCGGATCCGGCGAGAAGTGATCCGGCGCCTCGCGCCCAAGCCCAAAGTGACGCATGCGTTCTGCTGGGTCGTCGACTTCCCGCTGTTCGAGCCTGATCCGGAATCGGGGAAGCCGGTGTTTGCGCATCACCCGTTCACGTCGCCGCATCCGGAGGACCTGAACAAACTCGATAGCGAGCCGTTTGCCTGCCGGGCGTTGCATTACGACGCGGTCTACAACGGCAATGAGCTCGGCTCGGGATCGATCCGCATCACCGATCCAGCCGTGCAACGTACCGTGTTCCGCCATCTCGGCCTGTCGCCCGATGAAATTGACGCACGCTTTGGCTTCCTGCTGAACGGGCTGGCGGCGGGCGCGCCGCCCCACGGCGGTTTCGCGATCGGATTCGACCGCACGGTGATGCTGATCGTGGGGGCGGGCTCGATGCGCGACGTGATCGCCTTTCCGAAGACCACCGCTGCGCGCGCGCTGTTCGAGGGCGCGCCGGCGCCCGCGCGGCCCGAGGATCTGGCCGCACTCCACATCAAGGTGGTGCCACCGCATGAGTGACGACGTCGTCCAGCGATTGTCCGTCGAAGGCGTCGATCCGCTGGCCTTGGCCGGCGTGAATGACGCAAATCTGCTCGAGCTCGCGCGACGCCTGGGGATCCGCGTGTCGCTCCGCGGCGACAGCCTCTCGCTCGCGGGACCGGCGGCGGTCATCGAGCGCGCCGGCCCGGTGGCGCAGGCGCTGATTGACCTGGCCCGCATGGGCGAGAACCTGGACGTGCACGACGTCGAACGCCTGATCTCCGACGAGGCGCACGGCGAGCTCGGCAAACCCGGCGCTGCGCCGGATCCGGTGAAGATCATCCTGCCCGGCCTGCGCCGGGTGATCCAGCCCAAGACCAGCGGCCAGCGCGAGTATCTGCGGTCGATCGCCGAGCACGACATCGTGATCGGGATCGGACCCGCCGGAACGGGAAAGACGTATCTCGCGGTTGCAGCGGCAGTCGACGCACTCGCGCGTAAGCGCGTGCGCCGAATCATTCTGGCGCGGCCCGCCGTGGAGGCCGGCGAAAACCTGGGCTTCTTGCCCGGCGACCTGCAGGAAAAGGTCGATCCGTATCTGCGGCCGCTGTACGACGCGCTCGAGGATATGATGCCGCGCGAGCGCGTGCAGAAAGCGCTCGAGACGCGGGTCATCGAGATCGCGCCGCTCGCGTACATGCGCGGCCGCACGCTGAGCGATGCGTTCGTGATCCTCGACGAAGCCCAGAACGCCACCGGGATGCAGATGAAGATGTTCCTGACCCGGCTGGGCGTGAACTCACGCGCCGTGATCACGGGCGACAAAACCCAGATCGATCTGCTGAACCGGGAAGACTCGGGACTCCTGCAAGTCGAGCGCATTCTTCCCGGCATCGAGGGAATCGGGTTCCTGTACCTCGGCGACGCCGACGTCGTCCGCCACCGGCTGGTGCGCGACATCATTCGCGCCTACGCCGAAGACGCCCAGGGTTGAGATGAAGCTCCCGACGCCGGAGAAAGTGCGCTATCACGTCGTGCGCTGGGCATGGGTCCCGGCGCTCGCGCTGGTCGCCCACCTGGCATTCCCGTCGAGCGCAGCCGACGTCGCGCCGCTGCTCGAGCCGGGGGCGCGCGCCGACAAGGAAATCATCGCGCCATTCAACTTCGTCGTGAACAAATCGGAAGACGAGCTGCAACGCGAGGCCGAAGAACTGGCCGCGTCGGCCAAGCCGATTTACGAGTTCCGCCAGCACGCGTACGACAGCGCCGCCACGACGATGGCGGCGTTCTTCAGTGTCGTGGATGCCGCGACCGGCGAAGGACCGCAGGCCGTCATCCGCGCGGCAGGGGAATTCGGTGTGCCGGTGTCGCTGCAGGAAGCCGCCTATCTGAACAAGGGCGGCAAGCGCCGCGCGCTGCAGCAGGCGCTCGACAAGCTGTTCGACCGCACGCTGGCGCAGGGCGTGACGGCGCCGGGCGTCCTGCAGGGCGAGCAATCGCGCGAGTTGATCGTCCGCCGCGGATCGACCGAATCGTCCGTGCAGCGGGACCAGGTCCTGGGATTTCCTCAGTACTTGAACCGCGCCAAACAGCTCCATCCCGATCCCGCGTCGAGTGTGGGCGACGTCCTCTACCTCAAGCTGGTGCGCCAGTTCTTCCGGGCGACCCTCATTCCGAAGCAGCTCGAGACCGAGCGGCGCCGCAACGAGCTGCGGGGCAGCGTCGATCCGAGCAAGTACATCGTCCGCGCCGGCGACCGCATCGTCGCGCCCAACGAGATCGTGACGAACGAAGCGCACGAGCGGCTGCTCGCGCTCCATCAGGAGCTGCTGCGCCGCGGCGCCGCGACGACGTACTCGATTCGCGGCGTGCTGGGGCCGCTGCTTCGTGACGCGCTGATCATCGCGATCTTCTGGGTGCTGATGGTCTTTTACCGGCGCGAGACGTATCGCGACCTGCGGCAGGTCAGCCTCATCGGCGGGCTCTTCGCGATCCTGCTCGCAGAGGCCGGGCTCGTCGCCCACGCCTATACCATGTATCCCGAAATCATCATCATGCCGTTCCTGGCGATGATGATGACGGTGTTGTTCAACGGTCGAGTCTCGATGATCGCCGCCATGATTCTGGCCGTGGTGGTCGGGCTCCAGCCCGTCTTCCACGACGTCCCTGCCACATTCCTGTGCGTGGTGGGCGGCGTGACGGCGGCACTCTCGGTCAAGACGCTGCGCAGCCGCAGCAACTTCTACGCGCCGGTGCTGATCATCGCCGCCGGCTATCTCACCGGGGCGCTGGCGCTCGGACTGGCGAGCGGTTGGCCCATCGAAGAAATCGGCTTGCGCGGGCTGCTCGGTGCCGTGAACGGCCTGGTGTCGGCGGGGTTGACCTTCTTCCTCCTCCCCGTGGCGGAGTCGGTCACGCACATCACCACCGACCTGACACTGCTCGAGCTTTCCGATCCGGCCCGGCCCCTGCTGCGCCGCCTCTCGGTCGAGGCACCGGGGACGTACGCGCACAGCGTCGCGATGGCGAATCTGGTCGAAGCGGCATGCAACCGGATCGGCGCGAACGGGCTGCTCGGACGCGTCGGGTGCTATTACCACGACATCGGTAAGGTCAAGAACCCGCAGTACTTCGTGGAAAACCAGATCCCCGGTAACAATCCGCACGACCGGCTGAAGCCGCTGCAATCGGCGCAGATCATCAAAGCCCATGTCACTGACGGTCTGGCGCTCGCGGCGGAAGCCGATCTGCCCGATTCGGTGGCGGCGTTCATTCCCGAGCACCACGGCACCACGGAGATCACGTATTTCCTCGACAAGGCGAAGAAGTCGGACGGCGGGCAGATCCGCAACCCCGACGACTTCGTCTATCCCGGTCCCAGGCCGCGGTCGATGGAGACCGCGATCTCGATGATCGCCGACTCGGTCGAAGCGGCATTGCGCGTGCTCGAGGATCTCACGCCGCAGAAGATCGAGGAGGCCATCGATCACATCGTCCGCACCAAGGTCAATGCCGGCCAGCTGGATGAAGCGCCGTTGACGCTCCAACAGATCGAACAGGTGAAAGCGGCGTTCCTGGTCGTGTTGAGCGGCATGTATCACAACCGGATCGACTACCCCGAGTCCACCGGCGGCATCAGTGCGGCGTGGCAGCCCCCCCCTCCCGAAGCCGCGCGAACGTCGCGCTGACGTGCTGATCGGCGTCGCACAGCGAGTGTTGGCGTGGGAGCGCGCACCCGCCGGCTCGCGGGTGGAAATCACGCTCCTGTCCGCCGCCGCAATGCGGCGTCTCAACCGCCGCGCGACGGGACGCCGCGGTCTGACCGACGTCATCGCATATGCGCTCCCGCAACCGGACGGCCGGCTGGTGGGCGACGTGTACATCTGTCCAGCGGCCGCGGCGCGCATGGCAAGTGACGGCGTAGGAGTGAGGGAAGAGTTGATCCGACTGGCGGTCCACGGAACGCTGCACGTGCTCGGGTACGATCACCCTGAAAGCGCGCGCCGTACGCGCTCGTCGATGTGGCGCTTGCAGGAGCGCTACGTC
>DATBFV010000206.1:0-15518 GCA_036558345.1 Gemmatimonadales bacterium
GCTCGCCGGCGCTGCGCGCTACAACCGCTGGATGTTCGATCGCCTCCGACGCTGGATCGGCCGGCGCGTGCTCGAAATCGGGTCCGGAATCGGCAACCTCTCGGCATTCCTGGTCGACCGCGAGCGGCTGGTGCTCACCGACACCCGGGAGGAATATCTGAGCCGCCTGCGCGAGCGGTTCGCAGATAACCCCAACGTGTCGGTCGCGCGGCTCAACCTGCCGGACGATCACGCAACGCTTGCCGGGCAGCGCTTTGACACGATCATCTGTCTCAACGTCCTCGAGCATGTGGAGAACGACCGCGGCTCTCTCGTCGCGATCCGCGCTATGCTCGCGCCGGGTGGGCGGCTGGCCTTACTCGTACCGGCGCTTCCCGCGTTGTACGGCACGATGGATCGGGAGCTGGGGCACCACCGCCGGTACAAGCGCGGCGCGCTATCGGACCTGCTCCGGGCGACAGGATTCAAGCTCGCGCACATCGAGTATTTCAACCTCGCCGGTGTGCCCGGGTGGTGGTTTGCCGGGCGCGTGCTGCGGAGGCCGATTATTCCGGCGGGCTCGCTCAAGCTGTACGACGCACTGGTCCCGCTCTTTCGTCTCGAACGGCTGCTGCCGTGGCGCGTGGGTCAATCGCTGATCGCGATTGGCGAGGCGGCGTGAACCCGACCACCGAGCGCCGTTCTCCGAACCTGCTGCTGTCCGTGATTGTGCCGGCCTACAACGAGGCCGCCACGGTCGAATCGGCGTTACGACGGGTGCGGCAGGTGTCGCTACGGCTCGAGATCATCGTGGTGAACGACGCCTCGACCGACGGCACGAGGGAGATCCTCGAAGGACTGGCAGGACAGGGTCTCATCGACAAGGTGATTCACCACGACAAGAATCGCGGCAAGGGCGCGGCGATCCGAACCGGTGTCGCCGCGGCCACCGGGGATGTCATCGTCGTGCAGGACGCCGACCTCGAGTACGACCCGACGGACTTGCCGGCGCTGCTGCTCCCGATTCGTGCTCGTCAGGCGGACGCCGTATACGGCTCCCGCTTCTTGAGCGGTCCGCACCGCGTCCTGTACTTCTGGCACTATGTCGGCAACAAGTTCCTGACGCTGCTGTCCAACATGTTCACGAATCTCAACCTTACCGATCTCGAGACGTGCTATAAGCTCGTGCGCGCCGACGTGCTCAAGAACCTGCCGCTGACTTCCAATCGCTTCGGCTTCGAGGTGGAAATCACCGCTCGGCTTGCGCAGGCGCACGCGCGGATCTGGGAGATTCCGATTTCCTATAGCGGCCGCACCTACGCCGAGGGAAAAAAGATCACGTGGCGCGACGGGCTCGCGGCGTTGTTTCACATCCTGCGCTACAACCTCTTCGTTCCCGGCAAACCCGACACTTGGCGCTTACCAGCGAAGTAAAAGCTGGTCTCGTCACGGCGGCCGCCACGCTGGCCGTTGGAATCCTCACGCTCAATCAGGCGCTCGTCGGTGTTTTCTATGACGACGGGATCTATGCGGGACTCGCGACCGCACTGGCGACGGGTCATGGCTACGTGCATCCCAACCTCCCGGGCATGCCCGGTGCCGTTCATTATCCGCCGCTGTACCCGGTGCTGCTCGCGCCTTTGTTCGGCCTGTTCTCGGTGCACGCGGCCGCCATCGCCGGAAAGATTCTCAACGCGCTGCTAAACGCTGGTGCCGCGGGACTCATCACGTGGCATGTGACGAAGAGCGAGCTGCTGGGTTCCGGCGTGCCGCGCTGGGTTCCCGGCGCGCTCCTGTTTGCTGCGTCGATGGCCATACCAGTGCTGGCGACGCAGGCCGTGCTCTTCGCCGAACCGTTGTTCAGCGTGTTACTGGCGGTGGCGGTGATCGAGGCCGACCGGGGCGAACGGCCCTGGGTTGCCGGCAGTGCAGCCGCGTTGGCCTTGCTCACACGTTCCATCGCCATCGCGCTCGTCGCCGGGATCGCACTGTTCTTACTGCTGTGGCGCGCACCGCGCCGTACCATTGCCAGCGCGGTGATTCCCGGCGCGATTGCCGCGGTGCTCTGGGGTCTCTGGGTCGCCACCCATGCTCGGCAGATCGATCCGGAGCTCGCACTTGGCTATGGGACGTATTTCGCGCACGTCAGCCAGGCCGGTTTTTCGGCTATCAAGGTGAACCTGCGAGACATGCCGCGGCCACTCGATGCATTGGCCTTCGGCTGGATCCCGCTCCGCTGGCTCTACAACATGCTCGCGGCCACGTCCCTCGGCATTGGTCTCTACGGGCTCTGGTCTGTCTGGCGTCGATCAGCGATCGGGCTTTTCCTCGTCTTCTACATCATCATCCTCATCATTTGGCCGCATCCGCCGGATCGGTTTCTCTGGGCTGTCTTACCGTGGCTCATCCTCGTGTGGGTGCTGGGGGGCATCGAAATCGTGCGACGCTGGCCGATGAGCCGGATTCCCGTCGCACTGCTCGGAATCATCGCGCTGAGCGGATACGGCTACTACGAGTACCGCGGGTTCCGAGGGTCTTGGTGGGACCTTCAGGCCCAGGCGATCTCGGCGAATTTCGCCGAGCTGCTGCCGGTGATTCAGAACCTGCCTGACTCGGCCGTCGTCGCGACCGACGACGAAGCCCTCGTCTGGCTCTACAGCCGCCGCCGCGCCGTCCCGTTCTATCTCGAGCGGTATCGTGGTCGCGAGCTGCTCACGCCGCCGCCCGCGGAGCAGCGCGCGTATCTCGAGCGCATGGGTGTCACACACGTGCTGCTCGCCAGCTCGACCTCGCCCTCGGCTATCCAGCTGCGCGCGCTGTTGGGCGCCTATCCGTCCTGGCTCACCGCGGTCTACCGCTGGCCCGACGGGCGCTGGCTGTTCGCCGTGAATCGTGGACAGTAGTCCTCCCCCCCTGACCCCCTCTTCCGTTGGGAGAGGGGGAACGTTGCGACTGATACTGGCTGTCGTGGCCTGCGCGCTCGTTCCTTATCTGCCAGCGCTCTGGAACGGATTCGCGATGGACGACCTCTACATCATCGTCTGGAATCCGCTCGTGCATTCGCTGCACGGCGTGTGGGGCGCTTTTGGCGGACCATATTGGCCGCCTGACCTCGGCGGTCAGATGTATCGCCCCCTTCCGGTGGCCTCGTTCGCGCTCGACTGGAGCCTCGCGGCCGGCCACCCAATGCTGTTTCATGCGGTGAATCTCCTCTGGCATGCGGGTGTCTCGCTCACTGTCGTCATGCTGGCGCGACGGTGGGCTAATTGGACCGCAGCACTCATCGCCGGTCTGATCTTCGCGATCCACCCTGTCCATGTGGAAGCCGTGGCCAACGTGATCGGACTCAGCGAGCTGATGGCCGCGGCGGGCGTTTGCCTCGCCGTTTACGCCGCCGTGATTCGCCAGAACGTGCTCTGGTCCGGCGCCGCACTGCTCCTGGGATTGCTCAGCAAGGAGAATGCGATCGTCGCGCCGGCGCTCATCGTTTGGGCTTGGATCGTGGGGCCGCCGCTCGTAGCGCGGCCGGAGCGGCGGCGCCTCCTCGCGTTCGCCGCGAGTTGGATTTTGGTAGCCGGTGCGTTTCTCCTGGTCCGCGGTGTCGTCCTGCACCCGTACGCACGCCTGAATGCCACGGCACCCGTCTTCCTCGGTCAAAGCGCGTTCGCCTCTCGGCTCACGGCCTTGGCAGCGCTGAGCGACGTCGTTCGCCTGCTCGTCTTCCCGCTGACACTTCGCGTCGACTACTCGCCGGCCGAGCGCACCATCGTCCAATCGCTGCTGGACGTTCGGTTCGCGCTGGGATTCCTATGCCTGGCCGTGTGGGTTGCGCTGCTCGTCTTTGCATGGCGCCGCAAATGGCAGCTCGAGCTCTATGGACTCGGATGGATTGCCATCGCGTTCCTGCCCGTATCGAACTTGTTCTTTTCCACGGGCGTCCTGATTGCGGAGCGCACGCTGTACCTGCCCTCCGTCGGTCTCGCAGTGGCTGGTGGAGCTGCGCTCGCGCGTCTCCGGGACAATCGCATGCGCCTCGTTCTCGCCGCCATCGTCCTTGCTGGCGGCATCCGAACTGCACTCCGCACCCCCGTCTGGCACGACGATTACGCCGTGACCCAAAGCATCCTGACCGATTCACCCGATTCCTATCGCGGGCCCGCGCGCATGGCGGCGATCTACCAGAGCCACCGGCAGCCGGCGCAGGCGCTGCGTGCGCTGCAGCAGGCTTCGCAGATTTACGATCGCGATCCCACGCTGTTTATCGCTGCCGCGGACGCCGCTATTACGCTGGGTCGCCCACGACTGGCCGACACGTTGTTGCTGCAGGCCGAGCAGATGTGTCGTAACTGCCCCGGGTACCTGCGCACGCAAGCGCTCGCCGCCCGTAGTCGCGGCGACTCGACTGTGGCGGACTCGCTGCTCGCGCGCATCCGATGAAACGCGCGCTGTGGTTCGTGTTCGTCGCGGCGGTGGCACTGTATCTGCCGACGGTGCGCTACGGCTTCGTCCAGGACGATCGCGCGATCGTCGTTTCGAATCCGGCGGCGCATTCGGTACGAGCGGCGCTGGCCGCGTTCGACGATCCGTACTGGCCGCGCGAGACCGGCGCCGGACTCTATCGGCCGGTCACGATCCTCAGTTACGCTGTCGACTGGACAATCTCCGGCGGCCGTGCTGGCTGGCTGCATCTGATGAATGCACTCTGGCACGGACTCGCGACGGTGCTGTTCGTCCTCGTCATCGGTCGGTGGCTTCCGCCACTGGGCGCCGCAGCCGCCGGACTCCTGTTCGCTTGGCATCCAGTCCACGTCGAAGCCGTCGCCAGTGTGGTGGGGCGTGCCGAGCTGTTAGTCGCGGTCGGGATTCTGGGAGCGGTGCTCGCGGCGCGGCGTGGCCGCTGGGTATTGGCAGTCATGTCCGGCGGGCTCGCCATGCTCAGTAAAGAGCACGGTGTCATCGTCAGTGCCGTCATACTGATCGATTACTGGCTCCAGTCACCGGAGCAACGCCGGCCCTATCCCCGCGTCCTCTGGGCAGGCCTTGTCTTAGTCACTCTCGGGTTCTTGGGTGCTTGGTTCTCAATCGGTTGGGTTGGCGAGAACGACGCCGCCGCGGTGTTCTACGGCAGAGGTACGTTGGCTCGTTTGGCGATCGCCTTGCCGGCCGCGCTGCGCGCCGGCGTGCTGCTCATCTGGCCGCTCTCGCTCTCAGCGGACTACAGCCCGCAAGTGATTCCCGCGCGTGTAGGCTTCTCGCTCGCGGCGTTCGCGGGACTCTGCGTCGTGATCGCCGTTCCGGCTCTGATGTGGTGGTGCAGGCGACGGGCGCCCGCGATCGTGTTCGCAGCCGGCATTGCGGCGCTGTCGTACTTGCCGGCGGCAAATCTCTTCTTTGCAGCCGGCGTTGCGTTGGCCGAGCGTAATCTGTACCTCGCTGTCTCACTGCCGGCGGCGTTCGTGGGGTGGGCGACGACGCAGATCGACGCCGAACGCGGCCTGCGTCCCGCCTTGGTGGGCGCGATGATCGTCGCGATTGCCGCAGGCTGGCGATCGCTCGCGCGCCTGCCGGCGTGGCGAGACAATCAAGCGCAGCTCCTCACGCTGCTCGTCGAGCATCCCGAGTCCTATCGAGCCCATGCGTCCGCCGCCGCTGTCCTGGCCGGCATGCACGACACGGCGGGGGCGCGGCGTGAATACCGCATGGCTGATTCGCTGTTTTCGGGCGATCCGTATCTCGACGGCGCACACGCGATCTATTTGATCAGCATCGGCGATACGGCGTCCGCGGTGCCGCTGATCGAGCGCAGACGCGGGAAGGATCTTGGCACACGCATGTCGCTGCGCGCGCAGTTTCTCCTGGAGCTGGCGCGGCGGCACCCGGATCGCGCACGGGCGCTGGCCGACTCGGCTTCGCTCCGTTTTGCAGGCGAGCGAAACTGGTATACGCAGTTCCGGCAATGACTTACGGGTTTGTTGCGTCCGGCGTGGCAAGTTGCAAAAAGCCTGAGTTCATGAGGGTTTCTGGAGCGTCGGCGAATGCCGACACGGTCTCGCAACTCGATGCGGCGTAATTAATTACATCGCGTCAAGCCTTTGGGGGCATGATTCCTGCCTCAAGTCGCCGCCGGAACAACTGCGTCACCAATGTCTTCGAACAATACAGGGGGAGGTTTCCAGATGAACCGCAAGGGTTTCACTCTGATCGAGCTTCTGATCGTGGTCGTGATCATCGGCATTCTGGCCGCGATCGCGATTCCGAAGTTCGCCAACACGAAGGAAAAGGCGTATCTCGCGTCGATGAAGTCGGACCTGCGGAACCTGATTACGGCCGAAGAGGCGTATTTCGCCGACTCGGTGAAGTACACCAGCAACCTGGGCACGGCTTACAACGTGACCAGCGGCGTGGTTGGCCCCACCATCACGGTGACGGCTGACGGGTTCACCGCGACGGTGTCCCACACCACGACGACCAAGACGTGCGCGGTGTACGTCGGTTCGACTCCGCTGGCTCCGGCCAACAAGGAAGGCGAGCCGAAGTGCCAATAAGGCCTCTGGCCTGATTGAAAAAGGGCGGCGAGCGCATGCTGGCCGCTCTTTTTTTTGTGACGAAGTTGCTGATCGATGGGTCGTAAAGCGCAGCTTGTGACCGTGTCCAGTCTCTAAGGGAGGTAGTGCTGTGAACCGCAAAGGCTTTACCCTGATCGAGCTTCTGATCGTGGTCGTGATCATCGGCATCTTGGCCGCGATCGCGATTCCGAAGTTCGCCAACACGAAGGAGAAAGCATATCTGGCTTCGATGAAGTCGGATCTGCGCAACCTGATCACCGCCGAGGAAGCGTATTTCGCCGACTCGGTGAAGTACACGAGCAATCTCGGCACGGCGTACGCCACGACGAGTGGTGTCGTGGGCCCAACGATCACGGTGACGGCTGACGGGTTCACCGCGACGGTGTCGCACACCACCACGACCAAGACGTGCGCGGTGTACGTCGGTTCGACTCCGCTGGCTCCGGCCAACAAGGAAGGCGAGCCGAAGTGCCAGTAGCAGCAGGCTGGGTTTGGCAGGCGAAAGCGGCGAGGGATTCCCTCGCCGCTTTTCTTGAGACCTAGCTCTCTCGCGCTGCGTGGGCTGCAAAAGTGCACGAATTTGCACGGTCGCCCTTGCGTCAGGCATTATCTAAGTGCCTTGGAATCAATGCCTTACCCTCTGGCATACTCACTGCGAATTTCTTTGCCCCCGGCTGTTGCAGAGCTGAACCGGGGCCGCAAGGTTGTGGCTGTCTGGAGGCAAGGATGATTCGCTCGCGTCGTGGGTTCACGCTGATCGAAATGATGGTCGTCATCATCCTCGTCGGAGTGACGACCATTCTTGTAGCCCCCAGCGTGGGTCGTGGCGTCGCCAGGGCGCGTGTGCGCCGCGCCGCTTCGATCGTCGCTGGAGACCTGGAGCTTGCTTTCAGTACCGCCGCGCGGGAGCGCAAACCGGTGCGCGTAGTGTTCACCAGCGGGACGCTGACGTACACGATCTCGGATCGGGTCACCAGCACCGTTCTGATCAGCCGCGATTTCGGACCCGGGTCCGAGCTCGCGCTCACGAGCTTTACCGCATCGCTCCCGACGCTCGACATCTACCCTGACGGCATCGCCTCAGGCCCGGACACATTGCTTCTCGAGCTCGGCTCGAGCAGCCGCAAGGTGATCGTGACGCGGATCGGGCTTGTCCGGGGAGTGCAGTCATGAGTCGCGTGCGCGGGCAGGGTGGATTCTCACTCGTTGAAGTCGTGGTCGCGCTGTCGATCCTGTCGATTGGGCTGCTGGGACTCGCGGGGCTGATGGCGCGTTCGGCGCGGCGCGCGACCGCAGTTGCAAGCGGCACCACGATCAACCACACGGTGGTACAGCAGGTGAACCGGCTCAGTGTGCTCCCCTACGATTCGTTGGCGCTCGGCACGACCTGCAAATCGATCAACGCGAACGGCTTCGCCTACCAGCGCTGCATCCGCGTGGACAGCGTCGCGGCTCGGCTCAAGCGGATTACGTTGACGATCACGCCGACCAACACGTCCATCAAGCCTGCTACGGAAGTCTTTACGCGCAGCAAGCCCGCGGCGCAGAATGTGTTGGCGCGATGATCGCCGTCCGCCAATCGGAGCGTGGTATCGGCCTGCCTGAGGTGATGATCGGCATCCTGATCATGGCCATCATCGGCGCGGCGCTGACGCGGTTGCTGATCGTCCAGAGCCGTTTCTTCGATCACCAGATGTCACTGCGCAGCGCGCGGATGGTCTCACGCGGAGCGTTGAACGTCATGCTGTCGGATCTCCGTCTCGTAGACGCCTCCGGCGCACCGGGCGACACGCTGGGTCTGGTCGCGGCAGCGCCAACGTCGCTGACACTGCGCGTCCCGTATGGAATGGGCATCGTGTGCAACGTCGGTGCCAACGTGACCGTTTCGCTGGTCCCGCTCGATACGCTGATGCTCACCACTGCCGCCTTTTCGGGCTATGCGTGGCGCGACACGTTGGGGGGCAGATACCACTATCAAGAAGCGGGCGCGGGCATCGCGAACAGCACGCCGGGGAGCTGCGCCGCCGGCTTCACGGCGATCCCCGGTGGTCGAGTCGTTGCCCTGACTCCCGTTCCCGCCGCCGGGTTGGTCGGCACGGTGTCGCCGGGCGTGCCCGTCCTCATCTATCAACGCATCAGGTACGATCTCATGAATTCCACGTCGTACCCGGGGAAGATCGGACTGTGGCGCACGTTGCTCACCAGCGGGCTGACCGAAGAAATCGCGGCGCCGTTCGACACCTCGGCGGTGTTCAAATTCTTTGTCCTGAATCGCGACACGTCACAGGCGGCCGTCCCGGCACAGCTCGGTGATGTGCGTGGTATCGATATTTTCTTTAACGCGGTGAGTGAGCGCACCGCGGAAGGGCGCAGCGTGCCGCAACAAGCGCGCGCCACGACCGCGGTGTTCTTTCAGAACCGGCTGAACTGACGCGCGGAGTCTTCGCATGCAGATTCAATCACGATCCGGGCTGGCCCTTCCAGTGGTTCTCCTCACCCTCGTGCTGCTTACCGTGGGGCTGGTTGCGCTATTCACGCTCGTGGGATCCGATCGGCGCGTGACCGATAATGAAAGCGCCAGTATGCGCGCCTTCGAGCTCGCGGAGTCGGGATTGGAGCAATTCATCGCCAAGCGCGATTCGATGTCCGTATACGTCGCCGACTCGGCGAAGTGGAAAATGGGCTACGCGATGCTTCCGCCCGCCCGTTCGGAGTCGCTGCGGATCACGGTGGCGGGTGGCTACGCGGATGTGATCGTGCAGCGGATCCGGGTCGGGGGCGGTAACACGCCCTCGGTCTACGTGGTTCGGTCACATGGCGTGAGCACCGTCGGACGCCTGCGCGGAGTGCCGCAGGCCGAGCGGACCGTGGCACAGTTTGCCTATTGGCAGTTGAATCCGATTCGCGTGATCGCGGGATGGACCGCTGTGACGGGCCTCAACAAGAATGGTAACTCCGGATCCCTCAGCGGCACCGACGGCTGCGGCGTGAACCCCGCGGTTGCCGGCGTCGCGGTAGGCTCTCCGGGCTATACGGGTCAGTTCGGGCCGGCCAGCGGCAACCCGCCGATTCAGAGTCTGGGGACGCAGCAGCAGGCCTACGTGTCCGCGGGAATCGATTGGAACGCGATCGTCAATGAGAATGCGATCATGCCGGACATCACGCTCCCCGGTGGCTCCTGGCCTAATTTCTCCAATCCGAACTATTGGCCCGTCATTCGGGCGAATGGCAACTTTTCTCTTCCGGGCGACGGTCGCGGGACGCTCATCGTCACGGGGAACTTGACGATCAGCGGTAGTACTTCATGGAACGGTGTGATACTCGTCGGCGGAAACTTGACGTCGAACGGGAACAACACTGTCCAGGGTGCGGTGGTCAGCGGTTTGAACGTGGGGCTGGGACAGATAGTGCCGCAGGGCACCGTGGGTAACGGAAACAAGACGTACCAGTACAACTCCTGCAACATTGCGAATGCCGCCGCTCGGTTCGCCGCGTTGCGCGTGTTCCCGAACGCCTGGCTGGATAACTGGGCGACGTACTGATCTTCCCCGCCGCACCTTCCTAGCACCTATTCAAAAGGTGGCCGCCAAGCCGTCGCTCCGTACACTGATGCTCGTTCAGCTCGGCTTTCTCGCCGCGATGGCCTTGATCCTTGGCGTCGCCACGAGCATGCTGGCGAACACCGTTGCCCCGCAGAGCGCGCTGCCACTCGTCCTTGCCGTCGTCCTGGCCGACGTCGCGATCTTCATCGGCTTCGGCCACTACCTGGTCACTCGTCTCGTGCTGCAGCCGCTGATGCGGCTGATTGCGGCCGCGGACGCCGTCGTGGCCGGCAACCTCGGCGCGCGCGCGCCCGATGCGGAAACCACCGACCTGACCACGCTGAGTCACCGCTTCAATCGCATGACGGACCATTTGCTGGATGCCCAGGGCCAGCTGGTCCGGGCCGAAAAGCTCGCCAGTATCGGCCGCTTGGCGGCCGGGATTGCGCACGAAATCGGCAATCCGCTGGGGAGCGCAACGACGTACGTCGAAGTCCTGCGGCGGCGCGATCCCCAGGCGCGCGAGGTGGTTGACGGCCTGACGCGGGAGCTCGAGCGGATCGATAAGATCGTGCGGAGCTTGCTCGATTATGCCCGACCACAGGAAGAGCGCGTACAGCCGGTGGATCTGCGGGCCGTCCTGACCGCGGCGTTCAATCTGCTCAAAGCGCAGGGCGCGTTCCGCCGGGTGCAAGCGTCACTCCAGTGCGCCGACACGCTCCCCTGGATCATGGGTCGCGCGCATCCGCTCGAGCAGGCGCTGGTCAACCTGCTCTTGAACGCCACGGTTGCGGCGGCGGATGGTATCGTAGTGCTCGGCGGTCAGCCCTGGGCGTACGAGCCTGGGCGCGCGCCACGCACTCGGCGCGAGGGCGACCGCGCAGGCACCGTGTTCCCGCGGGGCCCGGAGCGTCGTCCGAGTCGCGCGGAGTTCACGCCCGGCCTGCCGGGCGTGTTGCTGTTCGTCGCCGATTCCGGACCAGGCGTCCCGATGGAGAACCGAGAAATGATCTTCGATCCGTTCGTCACCACCAAAGCGCCAGGCAAGGGCACGGGACTGGGACTTGCGATCGTCGCGCGCGTGGTCGACGACATGGGCGGCGTCGTGTGGGTCGACACGGCGCGCGAGGGAGGCGCGGCTTTCAAAATGTTTTTTCCGGCCGCCCAGCACCCATGAGTCGCGTCCTCATCGTCGACGACGAGCCCGGCCTGCGTCAATCACTGGGTCTCCTCTTGAGTGACGCCGGCTACGAGGTCGTCGCCGAAAGTGACGGCAAGCAGGCCCTCGCCCGCGCCACCGCCGCGCCGTTTGATCTGATTCTGTGCGATGTGCGCATGCCCGAGCTGGACGGGCTCGGCTTTCTGCGCGCCTATCGTGAAAAGAACGGCGGTGCGCTGGTGATCATGATGAGCGCGTACGGCGGGGAAGACGCGGCGCTCGCGGCGATGAAAGAGGGTGCCTACGACTATATCCCCAAGCCGTTCCGCTCCGACGAAGTCATCCTGACGCTGCGCAAGGCGGAAGAGCGGGAACGGCTGCGGCGCGAGGTCGCCGGCTTACGTGCCCAGCTTGCGGATGGCGGCGAATCGGCGCGCGAGCTGGTGATCGAGAGTCCCGCGATGCGCGCCGCCCTTGCGGTCGTCGCGCGCGTCGCCGAGCACAATACGACGGTGCTCATCACGGGGGAGAGCGGCACCGGTAAGGAGATGATCGCCCGCGCCATTCACCGCGCCAGCCCGCGAGCGAATCGACCCTTCATCGGCATCAACTGCGCCGCGATTCCTGACGCCCTCCTCGAGTCCGAATTGTTCGGCCACATGCGCGGCGCCTTCACCGGCGCGAGCGCCGACAAACCGGGCTTGTTCGAGCAGGCGGACGGCGGCACCCTCCTGCTCGATGAAATTGGCGAGCTGCCCGGCGCACTCCAGGCCAAGCTGCTCCGCGTGCTGCAGGAAAACGAAATCCGCCGCGTGGGCGACCAGAAGACGCGCCGCATCGATGTGCGCGTCCTCGCCGCCACCGCCCGTGACCTGCAAGCCGAAGCCGCGAGCGGCCGGTTTCGCGAAGACCTGTTCTACCGGCTGAACGTCGTGACGATCGCGCTGCCCCCGCTGCGGGATCGGCGTGCCGACATCCGGCCGCTCGCGACACACTTCGTCGCCCGGCTGGCGCGAAAGTTCGGCCGGTCCCTCGTGTTGACCGAGGCAGCGCTCGCATGGTTGGAGGAGCAGGAATGGCGCGGCAACGTGCGCCAGCTCGAGAACACCATCGAACGCGCCGTGGTGCTGTCGGACCAAGACACGATCGAGCCCACGGCATTTGCGGACGCGCTCGCGACGAGCGCCCCCGCCCCGGCACCTGCCCCCGTGACCGGCACACTCGACGACGCGGTCTCAGCAGCGGAGCGGGCAGCGATCACAGCCGCCCTCGGCGCCGAGGACGGGAATCGCCGAGCCGCAGCCAAGCGCCTGGGCGTGAGTTTGCGCACGCTTTTCTACAAGATGACGCGGTACGGCATTTCGTAGTGCAATTCCTTGCAATAGCGCAGCCGCTTGCAATCTCTGTATTGAACCCTAGACATGTAAGTACATGACAATACACATCTTGGAACGTGGCACGGGGTGTGTATAGGGAAATCCCTAGACTCGGGAGGGTCGGCAATGCGTCGCTTTAATGCTTACCGAGACAATGGCGGATGGACCGTGATCGAATTGGTCATCGTCATGGTGATGGTGGGGTTGCTGGTGTCGCTGGTGGCCCCCCGGATCGACACGACCAAGTACCGCGTGGAGAGCGCGGTGCAAGGCCTGGGCGTGACGCTGCTTGCCCAAGAGCGGCTCGCGATCACGAAGCAGCACGACATCATCCTGCTGTTCGATCAGGCCGACAACGCGATCCGGATTCACGAGGACAACAACAACAACGCCCTCATCGACTTGGGCGAGCGGGTGCGACGCGTTCCACTCGGTGAAGGCATCGTGTTCGGCCGGGGGGGGGCGTCGGCGCGGCCGATGGGCCCTGGTCCGATCACGTTTGCGAAACGGGTCGGGGGCGTTCCGGCGCTCGTCTTTCACCGCGACGGCAGCGCCAGTGAAGCGGCGGGTTTCTACATCACGTCGGTGCGGGCGGCGAGCGGGACGGTCCACGCGACCGACGCGCGGGCAATCGAACTCGAGGCGGCGACGGGGCGGGCGTCCTGGTACCGCTACAACGGCACGACATGGTTGAGGGCGTTCTGACATGAAAGGTCAAGGCGGTTTCACTCTGATCGAAATCCTCATCGCGCTCGCGATCCTGCTGATCGTGATCGTCGGCCTCGTGAGCACGACCAGCAAATCCACTCATGTGGCGGCGATAAGCGAGCGCGAGTCGGCGGCTATCGAGCTGGTCCATGACCGCATCGATCGCGTGCGCGTCGACCCGGATTACGGCGGTCTGGATACGACGTATGCGAAAACGGAGACGTCGTTCCCGACGCTGGCTGGCTTCCAGCGCGTCACGACGATTGTGCGATTCACGAGTTCGTCCAACGACTACAAGAAAGTGACCGTGACGGTGACCGGCCCCGGGCTGCCCGCGGCCGGAATCAGCCGCACGATCACAGTGGCGGCGCCATGACTAGGACTTGGATACGCGCTGAGCGCGGCTTGACGCTGATCGAAATGCTGGTCGCGTTGCTCGTCTTCGGATTTGTGATGGCGGGGGCGCTCGCGTTCCTGCGCGCGCAAGGGCGCAGCTTTCAGCTCGCCAACCAGCGCGTCGGCATGTATCAGAACGCGCGGTATGCGCTGAACGAAATGGAGAAAGACTTGCGGACCGCCGGCGCGGCCGCGCCCGACATTCAGCCGCAGCTGATCTACATCGGGCCGAACGTCGTGGCGTTCAACGCGAACTACTGGACCGACGTGCAGAACGACCCGTTCGCGGTCTACTACAACCCGGACGCGCCGGCGGGCAGTGTGACGGCCATGGACAAGACGGACCGCTCCATCATTCCGCTGACTTCGTTCGCGTATCCCGATACGAACTACCTGACCGGCGTCCTGAACAGCCCGTCGGAGACGATCGTGTTTTACTTCGATTCGGACACCAGCACGACGCGGAGCGACGACTACGTGCTGCGGCGGAAGGTCAATACGCTGCCCCCCGATGTCGTGGCGCGGAACGTCCTGCAAACGCCGGGCATCCCATTCCTGCAGTATTTCCGGCATTCCGCAGTCGCGGGCGGCGGCCTGACCCTGCAGCAGGTGCCGAATGCTTCACTGCCGTATTCGCACAGCGTGCCGATCCATCTCGCGCTCGCCGATACGGGCCCCGCTTCGCGCATCGACAGTGTGCGAGCGGTGCTGGTGAGCTTCACCATCACGAACGGGTTGACCGGCACGAACGAGCGCAAACGCACACTGTCGCGCCTGATCCGGCTGCCGAACGCCGGACTGGCCAACAAGAAGACGTGTGGTGACCAGCCGATTCTGGGTACCGGCCTGACCGCGGTCTACTCGCCGCTGCCGACCGGCGAACCGGCTGTCAAGCTGACGTGGAACAAGGCCACGGACGAAAGCGGTGGCGAAAAGGACGTGGAGCGCTACGTGATTTGGCGGAAGGCGCCGGCGGATCCCGACTGGGGCGATCCCTACCTCAGCATTCCGGCGGGGCAGCCGACTTACACCTATACCGATGCTACGGTGGGAACGGGAGACCAGTGGATCTACGGTCTCGCGGCACAAGATTGCACGCCGACGTTGTCGAATCTGACGGCGAGTGCGCAGGTCAACATTCCTTGAACCAAGGGGACGAGGGTACGGCCATGAACGGAAGTCCGATGTATCGCAACGAGCGCGGTGTGGCGTTGGTGGTGGTGCTGCTGGTGGTCCTGGCAGTGGCCGCCATCGCGGCCGGCGCGGCGTTGCTCAGCTCGAGTACCGGGTTGATCGACAAATACCATACGCGGCTGAGTACTCTCGAGACGGCGGCGGATGCGGGAATCGAAGAAGTCCGGTCCGCGGTCAACGCGAACAAGACCATTTACCCTGATACGGGCTTCCGCACGATCGAAAACGGCGTCGCCGTCTATGACGCGGGCGGAGCGGTCATTCCCGGTCTCAAGCGCTGGAGCTATCTCGGCCCGATCGGTGCGACCTCCGGCCAGTACGGCGTGTACGGCAGCGTCGTCACCGTGGTCCAGGATGCGCAGGGAAATAACGTCGTGCGGCGCGGCGAGATCTTCCAGGAGAGCTTCGCCAAGTACGCCTACTTCACCAATGTCGAAGGCTCGATCCAGTTCGCCGCGGGTGACCAGCTGTTCGGCCCGGTGCACAGCAACGACAAGATCAACATTGCCTCGGGCAGCCCGGGTCCCACATTCTGGGGTCCGCTCGTAACGGCGAAGACGATCAGCAACCGCTCCAACGGCAATTACAAGCAGGGGTA
>DATBFV010000207.1:0-30794 GCA_036558345.1 Gemmatimonadales bacterium
TTGACGATCGCTTGCATGAAAACCGGGACTGGGGAAGGGGGAGAGGGGACCGGTTACAAAATCGCTCGCCGGTAACCGCCATCAACCTGGAGCACGGCGCCGGTAATATAGCTCGCCCGTTCCGACGCCAGGAACACCACGGCCGCAGCCAACTCGTCAGGCGTGCCGATCCTGCCGATCGGTGTTTCCGCCATTCGTTGTTTGATCATATCGGGACGAGCTTTCGAGAGCTCTTCGATGCGCTCGGTCGCAATGAAGCCGGGGCAGACGCTGTTCACTGTGATGCCGTCCTTGGCGACTTCGTCCGAGAGTGCCTTCGCGAATCCCAGCACACCAGCTCGCGCCGTGGACGACAGAATGAGACCGGGCAGGGGCTGCAGCGCCGCAATGGACGCGAGGCAAATAATCCGGCCCCAGCCGGCCTTGCTCATGATCGGGACTGCGGCGCGCGCCAACGTGATGGTGGAGAGCAGGTTCAGCTCGATCGCCTTCGGCCAGGCGTCCGCCGGAAAGTCCTTGAACGCTCCGGCCGGAGGCCCGCCGGCATTGGCAAACAGGATATCGAGCCGGCCGAATTTCTTCGCGACGTCCTGTACGAGCTTTTCGGCTTGCGCAGGGACCGTGACGTCGGCGGGGAAGGGGGCCGTCTTCGCATCGCGGCCGTTCACGGCGACTTGCGCCCCCTCGGCTTTGAGCTGATCTGCGACCGCGCGGCCCAGGCCACGCGTGCCGCCGCACACGAGCGCGACTCGCCCCTTGAGGCCTAGATCCATAGTCTCAATCGCTTACCGCTTCGATCCTGACCGCGCACACTTTGAGTTCGGCCATTTTTGCGTACGGATCGAGCACGGGGTTGGTGAGCAGGTTCGCCGCCGCCTCTCGAAAATGGAACGGCACGAACACCTGACCGCGGGCGACGCGCTCGGAGATGCGAGCGGCGCTTACCATCGAATTGCGGCGCGACGTCAGTCGCACGAGCTCGCCTTCGCGCACACCCAGCTTCTTTGCATCGTCGGGGTGGATCTCCACGATTGCCGTCGGCTCTCGCGCATCGAGCCCGCTGGCCCGCCGCGTCATTGTTCCGGTGTGCCAGTGGTAGAGTTGTCGGCCCGTGTTCATGACGAATGGGTACTGCTCGTCGGGCAGCTCGACGGGATCGGTGTACTCGACGGCCACGAATCTGACGAGTCCGTCGGCCGTGGGGAAGGACTTGTCGAACAGGAACGCGGTTCCTGGATGATCCGCGGTCGGAACGGGATACTGCAGGCCGGCTCCCTCCAGGCGATCGTACGTGACGCCCGCCCAGCTCGGCGTGACGCTCGCAATCTCGCGCATCACCTCCTCGGCATCGCGGAACGACGTCGGCAGGCCGAGGCGATTGCTGAGCTCGATGAGAATCTCCAGATCGGCGCGCGCCTCGCCGGGCGAATCGACGGCTTTGTGCGAGAGCTGGATGCGCCGCTCGGTATTCACGAACGTCCCCGTCTTCTCGGCGAAGCTCGACCCGGGTAAGACCACGTCGGCGTAGCGCGCGGTTTCGGTGAGGAAAAGATCCTGGACGGCGAGGAATTCGACCTCCTGGAACCAGCGCTCGGCGTGCGCGATGTCCGGATCGGAGATGATCGGATTCTCGCCCATGATGTACATGCCTCGCACGCCGCTCTCAGGCTTCACGATTTCGGTGAGCATGAGACCGCTCTTCAGCGACATCGATTTCTCCGGCACGCCCCATGCGCGAGCATAGCGCGCCCGCACCTGCGTGTCGGTGACCGGCTGGTAATCGGTGTAGGCGAACGGGATCGCGCCGACGTCGGAGGCGCCCTGCACATTGTTTTGGCCGCGGACGGGAAGCATCGCGGCGCCCCAGCGTCCGATCATCCCGCACGCGAACATCAGATTGAGCAGCGACGTCACGATATCCGTGCCATTGGCGTGCTGGGTGAGGCCCATCGCCCAGAGGGTACTGGTGTTGGGGCCTCGGGCATAGAGCTCGGCCGCTCGCTTGATCTTCTCGGCGGAAATCCCGGTGATCTTCGCTGCCTTCTCCGGCGTATAAGGCTTCACCGCTTCGCGAACCTTCTCGAAATCATGGGTCCGTTGGGCGATGAAGTCCCTATTCTCCAACCCCAGCGCCAAGATGTGATTGAGCATCGCCGAGTAGAGTGCGACGTCGGTGCCGGGCTGCATCTGGAGGTGCACGTCCGCACGACCGGCGAGTTCGGTTCGCCGCGGATCCGCCACGATGAGCATCGCGTGCTTTTCGTGCGCGCGCTTCAGCGCGGTGCCAAACACCGGGTGTGATTCCGTCGTGTTCGCGCCGGCGATGAAAATGACGTCGCACGCCTGCTCGATTTCTCGCATCGACCCGGAAGCCGCCGCGGTGTTGATCGCGCGCTGCATCGCCGCCACCGAGGTCGAATGACATAGGCGCGTGCAATGGTCGACGTTGTTCGTGCCGAGCGCGCCGCGGTACATGCGCATCAGCAGATAGTTCTCTTCGTTGGAGCACTTGGCCGAAGAGAAGCAGGCTAACGCAGCCGGGCCTCGGGTGGCCTTGATCCGCAGCAGCTCCTGGGCGGTGAGCTCGAGGGCTTCTTCCCAGGTCGCCTCGCGAAATGGTGTGTACCAGTCTTGCGGCGTCGCCACACGATCGCGGATGTCCATATCCAGCCGCTCCAGGAGCGGCAGCTCGCGAACCGTTTTGCCCGTGGCCCGCGGCGGCGTGCCAGGTTTCGAGCGCCTGCCTTCGCTCTCGATCGTGCGCCACGGCCCGGCGCGGCGACCGACGCCCGTCGGTCCATTCCAACACCAGCGTCCGTTTTCCTTGGCCCAGCCCTTTCTGATCAGCGGCTTGGTAAGGCGATCGCGATGCTGCGGGAAGTCGTACCCGAAACGGCCCTTCACACAGGTCGAACCCTGATTGGGCGTGTTCAGCTCGATGTCGGGAGAGGTGACGCGAACGACTTTGTTGTTCGCCACGTGCAGATCGACCTGGCACCCCACGCCGCAGTAGGGGCAGACCGCGCGGACCACTTTCTCCGGATGCCGGACCTGCTCGGGAGCGAAGCGCTGGCGTGGCATCACTTCGAAGATCGCGCCCGTCGGACAAACGCGAACGCACTCGCCGCACCAGGTGCAGCCGGCTTTATCCGGGTCGCCATCGGCGCCGACGATGATCTCGGCATTTTCGCCGCGGAAGCCCACATCCAAGACGCCGACGACCTGGATATCCTCGCACGCGCGCACGCAGCGGGTGCACAAGATGCATGTGGACATGTCGTGGCGGATCATGGGATCGCCGGGCCGCTCATCGCCCGAGCGCAGCGGGAGGTCGCGCGTCTCGACCGCGGTCGGCACGACGTCGTACTCCACGAGGTAGCGCTCGAAATCATTGCGCGGATGCTCGCGGCCGCCGTTCCGCAGGTGGTCGGCGGGGTAGCGCTCCGCGAGCAGCCGCAGCACGCCTTTGCGATTCTCGACCGCCGCGTGCGACTGCGTCGTGACGACCATGCCGTCAGCGACTTTCGTTGCGCACGCCGGAATCAGTTTTGGTTGACCTTCGACTGATACGAGGCAAATCCGGCAGTTGCCTACGACGGGCAGTGTGGGATACCAGCAGAGCGTCGGAATCTCGATGCCGGCTTTGCGGGCGACATCGAGAATGGTCTGACCGTCTTCGGCGACCAGCGAGCGGCCGTCAATCTGTATCGCCGGCATACCGAATAGATATACTCGAAACAAAAGCCCTGCACGGCAATCATGCAGGGCTCGAGATGGACGTCAGGTTCTCGCTTCTAGACCTTCGGATCGATCGGCAAATGGCGATGCGTATGATCGCCGTTTTCGCCTTCATCCAGGAACCAGCAGTACGCCCAGATTTTGGCGGGCCGCAGAATCTGCTGGCCGGCCTTCAGAATGATACCCATCGGTTCGTCGTCGATGACCATTGGCAGGCTCGTCATAAGACACAGCTCACGAGGCAGAGTCGACTGCGCCCGAACGCAAGAGCTTTGCCACTCGCACGTCATGCCGACGTGCAGTCATGCCAACGTGTTATGTGATTGAGAAACCTGTGCGGTGTCAGTCCGACACGTTCAAGGCCGTGTCTACCTGACGCGGCGGCTTGATAGCCGTAAAGCCCGACCGCTTGGACCGGCGTCCCGGCTGGACCTGCCAGCCCCGATACAGCGGCTGGAGTGCTTCGGGTGCGAGGGGAATGACCCCCCGTTGGTCGGCCCCCGGGGGCAGAACGATGTGGACGCCTCCGGTCGGGGTCCGCACCTGCACGTCCGCGATCAACGAGGAGCGATGCTTGGCGCGCAGGTTGGCGAGGCAGCCGGGCGCAATCGCCACGAGCGACGGCGACAAATCGGGGAACCAGCTCCCGAAATTGATGACCAGAGCCTGAAACGCGCCGGCGAGCTGTTCCGTGACGGCGCGCCCCTCAGCCGCTTCCACCGCGCCCAAATCCTGATCGAGCAGGAAGACTTCGGCTTCGTGTGCGGCCAGAAACAGCGCTTCGCCGAGCGCCGCCGCGCCCAGCACCACGATCACGTCTCCGGGTTCGAGGCGCGGCGCCCACGACACGAGTGGATGCGCGCGGTCCATGCCCCAGTGCGTGGGCTCGCGCTGGGCCTCGCGCAACGCGCGGTGCTTGTGCTTCCAGCGCGGGAAAGTGGGCAGCCGGAGCCGCCGGGCGATGATGCGGTCGACATGCTCGAGCAGCAGTACTTCGGTGAGCAGATACTGATCTTGGGCGCTCGCCTGCAGCTCGCGGACGGCTTCGTCGCCGATCTGCAGCAGCTCCGCCCGTGGTAGTGTGTTCTTGAATTCCTCGAGCCGCTGCAGAATGAACTCCTGATATTCCTGCTTGAGTGAGCGCGGCACGCGGCGAACCGGGGTCATCCCGGTTTTACTGGCGTGGAGCGGAACCGAGCTCAGCATGGCTCGACGTGCACCGTGACCTCTTCCAGCTCGAGGTCTTTCTTGAGACGCTCCTCGACCTTGTCGGCGATCGCGTGCGCATCAGCGACATTGGCTGTGGAATCGACCGCAATTGTGACCTCGGCGTAGCGAACGCCGGCATTCCCGCCGCGGGAGCGGATGCCGTACGCGTCCCTCACGCCTTCGACCGTCTGCGCGGCCTCGCGGATCGTTGGCGCCGGAATCGCTCGCTCATCCACGAGGACCGGCACCACGCGCTGCAGAATCTCGTACGCGACGCGTACGATCATGAGCGCCACGGCGATGGCGACGACCGGATCCACCCATGCGTAACCCTGGCGGACGAACAGCACGCCAATCAGCACGCCGATCGTGATGAAGACGTCGGTCCGAGTGTGAGCGGCGTCGGCGATCAGCAGCTCGCTCTGGAGCTGGTGACCGCGCCGGTTTTCGTACCATGCGACGAGCACGTTTGTCGCCAGAGTAGCGAGCAAGAGGGCCAGCCCGAAATCGGTTATCTGCACGCTGTGGCCGCCGTGGATGAGGCGGCCGATCGCGCTCCGCGTCAGCTCAAAGCAGGTGACGCCCAGGAACACGACAATGCCGAGGGCTCCGAGGGTCTCGAACTTCCCATGTCCGTAGGGGTGCTCTTCGTCCGGCGCCCGGGCCGCGACCCGCACGACGACGAGACCGAGGACATTGTAGACGGCGTCCACGGACGAGTGGATGGCATCGCCGATGACCGCGAGCGAACCTGCCACGACACCGATCGTAGCCTTCGCGATGACGACCAGAATGTTGGCCACGAGCAGTCCCGCGAGTACCCGGCGTACTGCCCGGGACCGGTCCAGGGCGTTACCGGTCGGTGGGGACATGGCTTGCAAGCTTGTGACAGGGGCCGATTTAGTCAACGAGCTTGACAATATTTAGATAGTTGTATAAATATCTCGCCCAATGGAAGACTCCCTGTTCCGTGCCTTGGCCGACCCGACGCGCCGCAAGATCCTCGAGCTCCTGACCGAGAAGGATCGGACGGCGGGCGAGATCGCCGAGCAGTTCCCGATCGCCTTCGCCTCGGTATCCCATCACCTGGGCGTGCTCAAGGCGGCGGACCTGGTCGCCACCGAGCGGGAAGGGCAGCACATCCGCTACCGGCTGAACACGACCGTGTTTCAGGAGGTCGTGCGCTACTTCATGACCCGCTTCGGCGGGGAAGGAGACAAGCATGCGTAGCCGCTGGTTTGGACTCGTGATTGCCGCGCTCGCCGTCGCGGTTTCGATCTGGGCCTATCCGCAGCTGCCCCCGACTGTGGCGACGCACTGGAGCCTGAACGGCACGCCTGATGGATTCTCCAGCCGGCTCATGGCGGTCGCGATCATTCCGGTCGTCGTCGTCGTGATGACCGGCCTGTTCCAGGTACTTCCGAAGCTGGACCCCCGTGGCGAGAACTACGCGAAGTTCTTCGGCACGTACTGGCTGATCGCCAACACCGTGATCGCGTTCATGCTGATCGCGCATGCGATGATCGTCGCGAGTGGACTCGGATACTCTCTGAAGATCGATCGCTTGATGCCGGTCGGCGTCGGGTTGCTGTTTATCGTGCTCGGCAACTATCTCACTCGCGTCGAGCCCAACTGGTTCGTTGGTATTCGCACGCCGTGGACGCTCTCGAGCGACGCCGTTTGGCGGAAAACGCACCGCACCGGTGGCTGGCTGATGGTCCTGGGCGGGTTCATGGTCGTCGCCTGCTCCTTTCTCCCGCGCGGCGCGTTCATCCCGGTTTTGGTCGCAGCGATTCTCATCGCTGCGGTGATTCCTATCGTGCAGTCCTATATCCTTTGGAAACGTGAGCAGGGGAAACTGTAACCATGACAATTCTGACACTCATCATCGCGACACTGACCCTGCAGACGGCCGACACCGTGGCGCCGGCCACGGCGGTCGAGTCTGCGTACACGGTCCGGAGCGCTGGTCTGGAGTTGGGCGGCACACTCACGACGCCTCGCGGTGCCACGGGTCGCGTACCGGTCGTGGTGATCATCGCCGGTTCGGGCCCGACCGACCGCAACGGCAACTCGATGATGGGTATCCGGCCGAATTCCTACGCACAGCTCGCCTGGCGGCTCGCCGAGCATGGGATTGCGTCGCTGCGCTACGACAAGCGCGCCCTGCCGGGCACCAAGGGGACGGTAGACATCGCGAGTCTGTCGCTGGAGGACTTTGCCGGCGACGCGCGGGCCGCCGCGGATTCGCTGTCGCGTGACGCGCGTTTCTCCCGCGTACTCTTGCTCGGCCACAGCGAGGGCTCGTCGCTGGCGCTGATTGCGGCGCGCTCCGGGCCACCCGTGAGCGGCGTCATCAGCGTGTCGGGACTGGGGCGACCTCTGGGCGTCGTGCTGCGCGAGCAGCTGTCGCGCCAATTCGATAGCGCCACGCTGGTGCGTTACGACACCGCCATGGCGCAGTATCTGCGCGGCGAGACGCCCGCGGATGTGCCGCCCGCGATGGGGATGCTTTTCGTTCCCATCAACCAGCACTTCATGAAATCATTGGCGACGTTCGACCCACCGGGCGCGATTCGCGCGGTGCGGCAGCCGGTCTTGATCGTGCAAGGCGGGCAGGATCTGCAAGTGACCGTTGCCGACGCCGAGCGGTTGCACGGTGGCAGACCCGATGCGCAGGTCGTTGTGATTCCGCAGGCCAATCACGTGCTGAAGCGAACTGCCGAGACGACGTTGCAAGGACAGATGCCGACTTACCGGGATCCGACCATTCCGATCATGCCTGAGGTCGTGGACGCCATCGCCGGCTGGATTCTCAAGCAGGGGCGCTGAGCAGGACGCCCTTCAAATAGCCCGTTTCCGGAACGTTGAGCAGCTCGGGATGATCCGCGGATGCGCCGGTTGCCGCGAGGAACTGGATCCGGCGGCCCGAGTCCCGAGCCGCATCGGCGAGCATGGCGTTGAAAATGTCGCGGCTGACGTGGTACGAGCATGACGACGTAAACAGCACGCCACCAGGCGCCAGAATTCTCATCGCTCGCAAATTCACTTCCTTGTAGCCGGCGACCGCCCGCTCGAGATTGGCCTTCGTTTTCGCAAACGCGGGAGGGTCCAGAACAATCGTATCGAACCTCTCCCTTCGCTGTTCCATCTCCCGCAGTAAGTCGAACGTATTCGCCTCGCGCCACTCGATATTGGCGATCCCATTGAGCCGGGCATTCTCGGCGCCGCGCGCGAGCGCCTCGGTACTTTGGTCGACCGCCAACACTCCTTTTGCGTGCCGAGCAAGGTGCAGGGCGAACGAGCCGTGGTAGGTGAAGAGGTCGAGCGCCCGGCCGCCCGCCTTCGTGTGCTGCCCGATCATCAACCGGTTCTCGCGCTGATCCAGAAATGCGCCGGTTTTTTGGCCCGTCCAGGGCGCGGCGAGGTATCTCACCCCGTCTTCAACTACTTCCACGGTCTTAGGCACGTCGCCAAAGACTGACACGACTTCCTCGGCCAAGCCCTCGTGGCGCCGTATCCCGGCGTCATTGCGCAGCAGAATCCCATCTGGCGCGAGCGCGGTCTTGATCCCTTCGACGACCTGCTCGCGCGCCGATTCCAAACCGGCCGATAGCAGTTGGGCCACGACGAACGAGCTGTACTTGTCGACGATGAGCGAGGGCAGGCCGTCGCCTTCGGCATGAACCACGCGCCAGGCGCTGGCTTGAATGCCCTTGCGGCGTCCGGCGGCGTCCCGAATGCGTGCCGTCCACCACTCCGCGTCGATGGTCTCGTTACCGCGCGTGAGTAGCCGCAGCCGGATCTCGGATTTCGGTGAGTAGAGCGCCTGGCCGAGGAACTTGCCCTTCCGATCGGTGACGGAGACGATGCCGGGCGTTTTGTCGGGTGCTTCGGCGACGTCGCTACGGTAGATCCACGGATGGCATTGCTTCCATCGTTCAGCCCCGCGGGCCGTGACTTTGACGGTCACCGATCGGGCCGCAGCTTCGCAGCGTCTCGCAGATACATATGTTTCAGCGCGCGCTGCGGCTTTGTCGTGTAGAAGTGCAGCAGTACCCGAATGCAGCGCTGCAACCCGGATGGTACCGCGACTTCCGCGGTGCCGAGCAGCGGCACGTCCGTCCAGCCGAGGCGGCGCGCGGCGCGGGCGGGGTATTCGGCCGTCAGATCGGGCGACGATGTGAAGATCGCGCTTTCGACGTCCGCCGGGTCGAAGCCGTTGGCGTCGCGCAGCGCGGCGAGCAGCTCTTCAGTCGCCTCGAGAATTGCTTCACTCGTATTCGCGGTCGCCGTGGTTGCGCCACGCAGCCCGCGCAGGACTTTGGGGGAAGTCATGTCCCTTGCCGATCAGTTGCGCTTGATGGTGATCACGGATCCCGCTCTGCTCAAGGGGCGGGACCCCGTCGCTGTCTGTCGCGCAGCGGTCCAGGGCGGCGCGACCATGATTCAGGTCCGCTGGAAAGATGGCATGCCTTCGGATGTTCTGGAGTTGACCCGAGCGCTCGTCGCCGATCTGCCGGTGCCCGTTCTCGTCAACGACCGGGCTGATATCGCGCTGGCGGCAGGCGCTGCCGGCGTGCACCTGGGTTGGGACGATGTGCCGCTCGAGGCGCTGCGCCCCCATGTCCCACCGGGCTTCCTGCTGGGGATTTCGGTCGGATCGGTTGAGGAGGCGGCGCGCGCGCCGGGCAGTGCTGACTACTGGAGCATCGGCCCTTGCTTCACGACGCCCACAAAGGCCGACGCAGGCCTGCCCCTCGGCCCGGAGGGCTTTGGCGCGCTTTCCAAGCTTGCCCCCGAAGGGATGCCTGTGATCGGAATCGGGGGAATCACGGGCGCGAATGCTCGATCGATCGTGGAAGCGGGGGCAGCCGGTGTCGCGGTGATCAGTGCGGTCTTTGGGGCGGATGATCCTGAAGCTGCCGCGGCGGCCTTCGGCGTCTTCCGGCGATCTTCGACGACCTAGTGTCGTCCCCGCACGCGCTTGATCGCCGCCAGATGGTCCGCGTAACTCGCCGAGAAGATGTGCTTCCCATCCGGTTGGGCGACGAAATAGAGATAGCCGATCGGGGCAGGGTACAGCGCTGCGATGATGCTCGAGTCGCTCGGCTGAGTGATCGGGCCGGGGGGTAGTCCCGGGTTCAAGTATGTGTTGTAGGGCGAGCGAATCTGGAGCTGTTTCTCCCACACGCGCCGCATTCTCCGGCCGTGCGCGTACAGAATCGTCGGATCGGCCTGCAACGCCATCCCCCGTTTCAAGCGGTTGTGATACACCGCCGAGACGTACGGTCGGTCGGGGCGGTAGCGCACCTCGGCTTCGATGATCGACGCGAGCGTGACGATCTCGTGTCGCGTCATGTGCAGCTCGGACAGCCGGGCGTCCCACTCCGGCTGCCAACGGGCGATGAACTCGTGCACCATCAGCTTCACGAGATCGCGCGCGCGCATGCGCATGGGGACGACGTAGGTCGTCGGATACATGTAGCCTTCGACACCCGCCGGGTACGGCCGAATTCCCAGCTCGCGCTCGAGCGACGTGTCGCGCATTGCCACCGCGAACGAGTCCTTCCGGATACCGAGCCAGGAGTTCGCGCGCTCGGCGACCTCGAAGCCCATCATGCCTTCGGTGACGGTGAAGCGCGCTTCCATCCCGCGACCCTTCTTGAGCGTGCTGACGATGCTGCTCCAGCTCTCGTCCTTGTCGAAGGTGTAGACTCCGCTCTTCAGGTTGGAGGGCAGACCGCGGATGCGCGCGTAGAGGCTGAACCAGTCGCGATGGCCGATGAGGCCGTGCGCCTCCAGCGAGTCGAGGGTCTGGTAGTACGTCGCGCCGCGCGGGATGATGACCATCTCCTTCTCGGAGACGGACTGGTAGGTGTCAGGCTCCGGTTTCCCGCAGGCAATCACCAGCAGGAGGAGGAGCGGCGCCCGGCTACTCAATTGCGGAGCCCCGTTTGGCATCGAGATAGTGCTGGAGGAGCAAGGCAGCGGCCATCGCGTCGACGTCTTCCTTTCGTCCGCGCGTCTTGCCACCCATTTCCCGAATCGCTCCCAGCACCCGCGCCGTCGTCATGCGCTCGTCCCACATCGCTACCTCGAGGTTTCCGACGCGCCCCTTGATATCATCCGCGAGCGCCCGCGCGGCGTGAGCGGCGTCACCCTCGGCACCCGACTCGTCCAGCGGGAGCCCGACGATGATACCCACAACATCGTGTTTCTTGACCTGTTCGAGTAGCTGCGCCATGGGAAACCGCTTGCCGGCGCGGCGGGTGAGGGTCGTAAGCGGCCCTGCGAGGACCTGCATTTCGTCAGAAAGGGCGAGCCCGATCCGGCGCTCGCCCCAGTCGACTGCCAACAGCCTTCCGACCTTCCGTCCTTCCGTCATCCCTGCGACATCGTCTGATAAAACTCGGCGTTGGTCTTGGTACGCTTCAGCCGCTCGAGCAGGAACTCGATCGCCTCGACCGGCGGCATGTCGGAGAGGAAGTTGCGCAACAGGTACACCTTGTTGAGCTCTTCCTTGCTGAGGAGCAGCTCTTCCTTACGGGTGCTGCTGCGCTGCACGTCGATCGCCGGGAACGTGCGCCGCTCGGCGATCCGGCGGTCGAGAATGACTTCGGAGTTTCCTGTGCCCTTGAACTCTTCGAAAATGACCTCGTCCATGCGCGAGCCGGTGTCGATCAGCGCGGTCGCGAGAATCGTGAGCGAGCCGCCGCCCTCGATGTTGCGCGCGGCGCCGAAGAAGCGCTTCGGCTTCTGCAGCGCGTTGGCGTCCACACCGCCCGACAGAATCTTGCCCGAATGGGGCACGACCACGTTGTGCGCGCGGCCCAGGCGCGTGATTGAGTCGAGCAGAATCACGACGTCCTTCCCGTGCTCCACCAGGCGCTTCGCCTTCTCGATCACCATGTCCGCGACCTGCACGTGGCGATCCGCCGGCTCGTCGAACGTGGAGGACACGACTTCGACGTTCGTCCCCTTCACGTTCTCTTCCATGTCGGTCACCTCTTCGGGGCGCTCGTCGATCAGCAGCACGATGAGGTAGACCTCGGGATGATTCTCGATGATGGAGTTGGCGAGCTTCTGCATCAGGATGGTCTTACCGGCCTTGGGCGGCGAGACGATCAGGCCGCGCTGGCCTTTCCCGATGGGGCAGAGGATGTCCATCACCCTCATCGACAGGTCGCCATCCTTCCGCTCCAGCTTGAGCTGCTGCTCCGGATAACGGGGCCGAAGGTTGTCGAATGCGACGCGATGCTTGGCTTTCTCGGGCTCTTCGCCGTTGACGACTTCGACCTTGAGCAGCGCGAGATAGCGCTCACCTTCCTTCGGGGGCCGGACCTGCCCCGTGATCGTGTCGCCGGTGCGCAGGTCGAACCGCTTGATCTGGCTTGGCGAGACGTAGATGTCGTCCGGCCCGTAGAGGTAGTTCCAGTCGGCGCTGCGGAGGAAGCCGTAGCCTTCCGGAAGAATCTCGAGCACGCCCTCGCCGCGTAAGACAGTGTCGGAATCGAGGAGGGATTGCTCGATGCGGAAAATCAGATCCTGCTTGCGGAGCCCGGAGTAGTTGGTGATGTTCAGGGTCTCGGCCATCGCGTGCAGTTCCGCGACGGACTTTCTCTTCAGTTCGGCGATATCCACTTGTGCTTCAACTCCGTTTGCTTGTTGGGCGGGGGAAACCCCGGGATGGGGGATTGGTCCTGGTTGATAATGGAAACTTGGGAATCCAGCGGTGTGCGACCGAGTGATAGTAGGACGCGCCGGGCGGCGAGTCAAGAGTGGCTGTAGGCCTCGCCCAGTTCCTCGTGGCGTGGCGCACCACACCCCTCCACGACCGCGAAGTCGTTGATGCACTTGTAGATCCTGCGTATGCCGGGCCTCCTGCCGCGCCTGCGCTCGCGGCAGCCCTTCGCGACTGGCCGGGGACCTACTACTGGTCCGATGAGCAGGATGGCCGCCACCTCGTGCTCACGCGTCCCACCGCAAGGGTCAGGGAAGCGTGGCTGGTCCACGCGCTGCTGTTCCTGGCGGTGTTGCTGCTTGTGACGATCACGGGTGCGGTCATCGCTGACGCTTTGCCCGCGGACTTTTCCGGCTGGACCCGCGGGCACTTGCTGCGCGCACTGCCGAGCGGCCTGTGGTTCTCGCTGCCGCTCATCGCCATCCTGCTGTGTCACGAGCTCGGCCACTATCTCACCGCGCGCCATTACCAGCTCAACGTCTCGCCGCCGTTCTTCATCCCGGGACTCCCGGCGCCTTTTGGCATCGGCACGTTCGGTGCGTTCATTCGACTCCGCACGATCGTCAACGACCGCCGCCAGCTCGTGGATGTGGGCGCCGCCGGGCCCATCGCGGGATTCGTCGTGGCGCTGCCAGTGCTCTGGTTTGGGATCGCGCACAGTCAGGCCACCGACCCACCCATTGCAGGCATGACCGGCATGTTCGCACCCTTCGGCGGCGGGTTACTATCGCTCGGCGATTCGCTCATTACGCTGCTGGTCCGCCGTGCCGCGTTCGGAGATGCCACGATCCAGCTGCATCCGTCGGCCGTGGCGGGCTGGTTCGGGATGTTCGTCACAATGCTGAATCTGTTGCCCATGGCGCAGCTCGACGGCGGGCACATTTTGTACAGCGCATTCCCAGCCTGGCACCGTCGCGTGGCCCGCCTCTTTTGGCTGCTGACCATCGGACTGGCGTGGCTGTCGGTGACATGGCTGGTGTGGGGAGTGATGGTGCTGCTCTTGTCACGGGGGCGGTTGGACCATCCACCCGTGCTCGACGCGTATCGGCCGCTTCCGCGATCGCGGCTCGGGATCCTGATCATCAGTTTCGTGCTCTTTGTGCTGACGTTCGCTCCAGTGCCCTTCCGTCACTGAGGACCAGGCTATTGCGTAACCCTAAGTGATTTATAATGTTCTTTAAAACCTAGCCCTGGAACGAGATGCCAGCACAACCGGCACGATACTCCCCGGCAGCTACCGACACGGTCGTCCACGACCTCCCCCCGATTCGCTTTGACGGACAAACCATAGACATCCGACTCTCCCTGCGTCGCACCGAAGATGGTGTCTGGCGTGGTCGTATCCTGTTCGGCGCGGAGGGGACGGAAGCCGAGCGCTCCAGTGCCGAAATTTTTTGCGCGGGCACGGAGCAGGATTTGTGGCAGTCGGTGCGGGACCTGCGGGATCATCACCTGCGGGATCTGTACCGCTCGCTGCTCTAGATGGTCGATCAGTCGCAACTGGCAAAACTGCGCCACGATTTGTCCAACCCGCTCTCAGCCATCCTCGCGGAGACGCAGCTGCTCCTCCTCACGGCGGAGAAGTACGACGAAGAAACGGTGACTGGCCTCAAGCAGATCGAGCAACTGGCGCGCAAGATGCGCCAGACTCTGCAATCCATCGAGTGAGCCGGCAGCACCGTCCCCGTTTCGCTCCGTCGACTGTGTGGTGGCCTCCACGACCCGTGCGGCTTGCCTTCCTTATTATGAGCGTTCGTGATCCCCGTCATAGCCGGTTTGGTCAGCCTGCCGTAAATAAGCGACCCTTGCGCGGTCTTCGAGCCCGGGCATCCTGAGGCCCCTTCACAGGCGGGAGTCGTGGTGGTAGCTGGTCGCAAGTCACTGCTCTTAGGCATGAGCGGTCTGATCGTGGCCTGCGCCAGCGGTGGGGGGGGGCCACGAGCGCGGCCCGTTACCCCCGCGGAAATCCCAGCCCTCCAAGCCCAGGCAGCACAGCAGCCCAACAACGCCCAGATCCGGTTTCGGCTCGCGGCCGCCCTCATGGCCGCGGGCCGCTGTGACACTGCCGTGGTCGTTGCCAACTCAGGCCAAATGCTGGCGCCGAGTGAGGCACTGGGCCCGATGGTCATCGGCGGCTGCCAGGAAAAGGACGGCCGCTACGACCTGGCGTTCGCCACCTATACCGACTTCGCGAACAAGTATCCGCGCGCGCGAGGCGTGGCCGCCCTCCGGGCGATGGCGCAGTTCGCGCTGCGCACTCAGGCGACCGAGACCGCCAAGCTCGCGCTGCAGCGCGAATCGAGCCTGACCGCACTCGCGCCCGAGCCGTCCACGGTCGCGGTGTTGCCGATGACCATTGCGGGAGACTCGAGCCTGCAGCCGCTCTCCCGCGGGCTGGCCGAGCTTCTTCTGACCGATCTCGCGATGGTGCGCAGCCTGCGGATGCTCGAGCGCATCCAGGTCGGCGTGCTGCTCGATGAGCTGAAGCTGAGTGAGAGTGGTCGAGCCGACCCCGCCACGGCAGCGCGGGTCGGCCGGCTGCTGCGGGCGGAACGCATGGTCCAGGGCGTCGCCAGCATTCAGCAAAACGGTCCCGTCCGGATGTCGGCCGCCGTCGTCGGCGGTGACGGAAGCGTGCGGAGCGGCGCGCAGGCAAACGGGAATTTCAAGCAGCTGCTCGATCTCGAGAAACAGCTCGTCTTCGGCCTGGCCACGGAGCTTGGGATTCAGCTGACGGAGGCGGAGCGCCAGCGCATCCAGCGCCAAGGGCCGAAGAATCTGGCCGCGTTCCTCGCGTACAGCAGCGGACTCGAAGCGCTCGATCGGGGCGACTATCGCGCCGCTCTCATGCACTTCAACGCCGCGGTCCGTGCCGATCCCTCGTTCCAGGCAGCGGTCCAGCAGCAGCAAGCCGCGGCGGCCGCGCCGACGGTGCAGGCGAGCGGCGGTGACGTGCTGACCGTCGTCCAGGCGGTCCAGGACATGACCCCGCCGACCGAGCCGGCTGCCGAGGGCGCGCTGAGGCAGATCACGGTCGATGTGTCGACGACCGTTGGGGACGCAATCGGGCAAAACCCGATCAGCAGCACGGTGTCCAATACCACGCCCGAGAGCCAGGGCATTTCCAGCGTCGTGCAGGCCACGGCCATCATCCGGATCATTTTCCGCCGTCCGTGACACCGCGCGCCCCACGTCTCACCGCAGCACTCCTTCTCTCGCCGGTCGTACTCGTGGGGCAGGCAGCGAGCACGCTGGCGCGTACCGGCGCGACGTTTGAATCGTACAGTTTCGGCTCAGGGTTGGCGTTCAGCCGTATCAGCGAGCTGACGATCCCGTTTAGCGTCTCACAGCGCGTCGGCAACCGGCTCGTTATCGATCTCAGCACTGCGTACGCGAACGCGTCGGTGAGCGACGCCGGCGGTGGAACGATCACGCATTCGGGCCTGATCGATACCGATGTCCGGGCGACCTTCAACGTCGTGCCCGGCAAAGTTGTGTTCAACGTAGTGGGCACGATTCCGACCGGCGCGACCGCGGTCGCGGATACGACGATTCCGCTGTTCGGCGCCATGGCGACGGATCTGCTGGGATTTACGACCCCCAACTTCGGATCGGGCGGCGGCATATCGACCGGGTTTGCGTCGGCGTTCCGGATGGGGCAGAACTGGGCGGTGGGTACGGGCGCGAGCTATCGCTATGCCGCGAGCTACGTGCCCGTTCAAGGCGTCAATGAGATGATGCCGGGCGGCGAGATTCGCGGTCGTCTCGGCCTCGAAGGACCGTTCGGCGCCGGGAAGTATTTCCGCGGCGCGCTGGTGTACTCGATCACGGACGCGAACGATCTCGGCGGCGGCGAGCAAAGCGTGATCGGCGATCGGTTCCTGGCGTACGCGTCGGTCAGCATGCCGGTCGGTCGGTCCCAGCTGACCATGTATGGCTGGGACATGCGCCGGCTGCGCGCCCGCGACTACGACGCGCCGAACACGGTCGCCGTCCCGCGCGGCAATCTGTTCGCGCTCGGCACGCGGCTCGATCGTCCGATGGGGCCCAAGACTGTTCTCTCACCGCTCATCGAATTCCGCCACGAGCTGACTGGGCCCGGCCCGTCGATGGAGCTGCTCGGTTATTTGCTGCGCGCCGGCAGCGATGTGCGCTACCACCTCACCGATCGGGCGACGGCGGTGCTGCAGGCGCAGCTTGCGTTTGGCACGCTGCACGATGAAGGAACGAGTGTTTCTCTGGTGGGCCCACGTATCAGCGCAGTGATTGAGTGGGCGCGGTGAAACGCTGGCTATGGCGCGCGTGCGCCGTTGCTGTGGGGCTGCTGGGCCTGAACTGCACCGATTCGACCGGCCCGCGAAGCTTCGCGGGCCGTCTCGCCTTTGCCCCCGCGTTCGCCAGCAGCACAGCCGGGATCGTGGATTTCGATCGTGCGCGCATCACCGTCGTGCAGGCCGCTCCGCCAAACGCGGAGGTGCTCGACACCATCGTCGCGATACCGCCCACTGCGGATTCGATCGATCTCTCGCTGAGCATTCCGATGTCCTCGTCGAAAGAGGACATGCTGCTGTACCTGCGGCTGGTCAACGCGGCGGGCGATACCGTTTTCCAAAACTCTCCGTATCCGCAGCAGGTGACGGTGACGACCGGCGGCGTACCCACGATCGTGGCGGCGCCGATCGTGTACGTCGGCGTGGGATATGATGCTGTGGCCGTTACGATCGCCACGCCCGATACGTCGGTGCTGTTCGGCGACACCCTGCGTCTGACCGCGACCGCCTGGAACGCACAAGGCAAACCGATCCCCGGTACGCCCGTCGCGTGGCGCTCGCTCGACTCGTTGCGCGTCAAGGTTCCGGACGCAGCAGTCGCAATAGTGGTTGGTGGGACTCAACGCGGCCCGGCCAAGATCATCGCCGAGCTGCTGACCGGGCAGGCGGACACGATCGTCGTGACCGCGGTGCCGCTACCGGCGCAGCCGAAGCTGCAGTTGTCGCTGCAGTCCTCGACTCCTAATGTCGGCCAGAAATACCTGTTGTTCGTCCAGCCGCTGGATTCGCTCGGCACCTCACGTGTCGTGAGCACGCCCCTGACGATTACACTCGTCTCCGGCGATCCGACTCACACGACGTTCGACTCGGCAACGATCACGGTTCCCACGAATGGGAACATCGTGCAGACTGGCGTCACATTTGCACAGGCGGGGAGCTACACCATCACCGGCAGCGCGACAGGATACGCGTCGGACAATGTGTCAGCCACGGCGAGTGGTGCGCTCGTGCAGATGAGTGGCACGAACTTCGTTCCCCAGACCGTCACGATCAATGCGGGGCAATACGTGACGTGGCGAAATCTCGATCCGGTCTCGCACACTACCACCGAAGACAGCGGGCCCATCTGGAACAGCGGGCTAATCGCAACGGGGAACACCTATCAACGACTCTTCGGGACGGCGGGGACGTTCACCTATCATTGCACGGTCCATCCAGGGATGACTGGAACCGTTATCGTGCAGCCCTAAGCTCCCGGTACCCATTGACGGCATAGAGCACCAAAAAAACCGCCGTCGCTGCGCTGACGCCAAATTTCCATGGCGGTGCCGCCGCCGATGCCGATAGCAGGCCCTCGATCGTTCCTGCGATCGCGAGCAACGTCACCACCGCGCCGATCATGCGCGCGGCGATCCGTCCTTCGAGCACGAGCGCATCCTTCCGCGAGCGATCGCCGGGCGCGATCAGCGCCTTGGCCAAGCGAAAGCCCGCGCCCGCCGAGATGAAAATGGCGGTCAATTCGAGCACGCCGTGTCCGAGCACGAACGTGAGGAGATAGATGAGCGCGTTGTAGTTCTGGAACAGCCCCATCACGAGACCGAGCATCATCCCGTTCGTAAACAGCAGCCACGCCGTCAGCAGCCCACCAGTCATGCCGCCGACGAATGTCCCGAACGACACCTGGACGTTGTTGGCGATGATGAACGCCGCCATCTCGGGGCGGTATTCCTTGCGTGTCTCCGCGTAGCCGCGGCCTTCGGTCAAGTTCTCCGCCGCCGTCTCCGCGCGGGCGATCATCCCCGGCGGCAGGAGCTCCTCAGCGAGCGCGGGGCGCTCGCGAATCATCACGTAGCCGATGGCGGCCGGCACCGCAAATAGCAGGAACGCCAGTGCCACGTACCGCCAGGACTGGACCACAGCGGCTGGAAAATCCCGGAGGAGATACTGCGGCAGCGGCGTGCGTTCCTTCCCGCGCGCGCGGTAGAGCGCATTGTGCCCGGCAGTGACGACGCGTTCCAGATACGCGATGACTCTGGGATCTACCTGGTAGGTGCGGGCACGCGCGAGGTCGGCCGCAACTTCCCGGTACTGCGCCGCGAACTCGGGGATCTCGCCGGCGGCGAGCGCGCCCACGCCCGAGCGCTCCATGCGTAACGCCATCGTGCGGAATGTTTCCCAGCCCTCGCGTTTCTTCTGGACGAATCGCTCTGCCGGAACGGTGACACGGCCTGCGGCACCCGCCTTGGCGCGCGTGGCGAAACGGCTGCGCCGCTTCCGCTGCTCTTCGGCAAAGACCTGGATGAGATAGGCCTGGCCATCGGTGGTGCGGCGCGGAATGCGCGGCTCGAATCGTCGGACGAGATCGCTCGTGATGCGGACCTGGACCTCGGGGGTCAGGTCATTGAGCCTTCCCAAGAACCGGTCCAGCAAGCGGAATTCATCTTCGGATAGATCAGGCGGCCCGGTCTCGATTGGCTCCGTGACCGCTTCGGCGGCGGGGAGGGCGGCACCGAGTGTCCAGTCTGTCGGATGGTCGCGCACGACGATCGTGCCCGCCGCCATGTCGCCCAGGCGCTTGTTGCTGGGATGGAGAAACATGGAGAGCATTGCTGGCACGAATGGAACCGGAACGTAGCAGTCGATGAGACGCACGAGGTTGCGAACGACGGCTGCCGTGGGGGTGATCGACCGGCCCGTATCCATGACCACGCGGATGCCGAGCGCCTGCTTGCCGGGCGTGCGGCCGCCGTTCAGGGCCTCGAACAGGGTGAAGTAGCCCCAAAACAGGCAGAATGTGACGAGAATCAGGACCGCGCCGAACCAGCCCCGGGCCATGCCCCGGGAGATCAGGTCGCCCCCCACGCTGCCGCCGATGAGCGAGACCCCCAGGATTGCGAGCATTTGCACGAGCAGGTCCACCAGTGCCGCCGCCACCCGCGAGCCCACGCCGGCCAGCTCGAACTGGACGTCGACGTGCTCCGGCGTCTCTACGCCGTGGTGCTCCCGAAGATCGAGGTCTCGCGCGGGGGCGGCCATCTACTCATTTTACCGCGTGTCCCTTCGCGGAGCGACCCATTAACTCGAACATTCGTCCCATGCGGCTGGGCGAAGTACTCGACGGGAGCTTCAACATCTACCGGCGTCACTTCGGCCTGTTCATGCGGCTGAGCTTGATCCTGGTATGGCTCCCGACGGCCGCCGGCATCTACCTGAACTTGCGGTTCAGCAACAACCCGTTCCAGCTGCTCGCGGTCTTCCAGGAGAACCTGGGCCGGACCATCGGCCTCAGTCTGCTGGCGGTGGTGATCTGGAGCGCCTGCAGCCTGCTGCTGAAGGCTGGGACGATCCGGATCATCTCGGATTCGTATCTCGGCCACGAACCGGAGCTCGGGACCTCGCTGCGGTTTGGCGTGGAGAAGATCATCCCCCTGCTGGTCGTTGCGCTGAGTAAGGGACTCCTGCTGATCATTCTGTACATCGTCAGCGCGCTCGTGGTGGGCCTGCTCTACTTCATGGGCAGGCTGGCCGGCCCGGCGCTGGCGGGCCTCATGGTCTTCATCGGCATCATCGGGGCGTTGTGGTTCGTGATCTGGGTCGCCTGCGCGTACGGGGTCACCACGCCTGTCGTCGTGCTCGAGGACCTCTCGAGCTCGTTTGATGCCTTCGGCCGCTCCTGGGAGCTGACGCGCGATGCGCGCGGCAAGTTGTTCGGCACTGTGGTGGTCGCATGGCTGGTTTCGCAGCTCCTGCCACAGATCGTTGTGGGCGCGATCAGTGCGGCTCTGGGGGTTGCCTCCAACACGTCACTCCAGCCGTTCTTTGTTGTGTTCGCCTCGTTGCTGGGGATCGTGCTGGCGCCGATTCTGCCGTGCGCGTTGACGCTGTTGTATTACGATCTCCGCGTCCGGCGTGAGGCGTTCGATCTCCAGGTGCTGAGCGAGCAACTCGGGACGGGGTCCGAAATTCCGGGGAGCACGGGGACACACTGAACGTCGTCCAGCAACAGCCTGCGGCCGACTCATTGCGGCACGTGGTCGGCCAGGTGTTTGCGCGCCCCGAATTTCAGTGGGTGGAGCAGCGTCACATCCTCTCCTGGCTGGCGCGCCAATGGCACAACCTGGTGGACTGGATGACCCGCATGGCAGCGGCTCATCCGGTCGGCTTTGACATCGGCTTCGCGCTGATCCTTTTCGCACTGGCCGCTCTCCTGGTCCACATCGGGTACGTGATCTGGCGGATCGTCCGTCCCGGCGTACGCACGGGTCCGCACGCTGCGGCCGCCACCGCCGGCAGAGTGATGGATGCCGCCGCGCACCTCGCCATCGCCGAACGGCTGGCGAACTCGGGACACTACACCGAAGCCCTGGGCCATCGATTCCTCGCGCTCGTGCTCGAGCTCGACCGGCGTAAGGCGCTGCGGTTCCATGTCTCCAAGACGCCGGCGGAGTACGTCTGGGAAGCGCGGTTGAGCGAGCAGGGCAGGGCCTCACTCGCTGATTTGGTCGGCACTCTGTACCGCTACCTGTTCGCGGCCGTGCCGTGCGATGCCGATGGCTATGCTGCATTCGGCGCCACGGCGCAGCAGCTGGTGCGAGGATCCAATGGCGTACCGGCTTGAAATCGGGGCCGCGCTCCTGCTGGGCCTCGCGATTGCGATCGGGATTTGGGCCGCCAGGCGGAAACCTGCGACTCCCGACTTCGACTTTCGCCGATCGACCTATCTGAGCGGTCCCAACGGCAGCAAGGGACTGCATGAGATTCTTGTGGCGCTCGGCCGGCCGTCGGAGCGCCGTCGTACGCCGTTGAAAACGCTTGCCACAGAGCGAGCGCACCGGCCCGCGATCCTCGTTCTGGTCGATCCCGTGATGGAGCTCGAAGACGACGAGCTTGAGCAGGTCGTCCGATTCGTTCGGGCCGGGGGCGCCGTGGTGGCCGTGGGGGACGGCGGTGGCGTGACGCGATGCGCCGGCTGGCAGACCCAGTGGGGCGTTGTCGGCAGACGCGACAGCATCGGAGTTCGATCGCTCGAGACTCCCGTTCGACTGCCGGCGACAACGAATGTGCTGGCTCGCATCGTGACGAAAGCCGATACCATCGGGAAGGCCCCGCTCCAGCAGCTCCGCAAGGCGCGCAGCGACGACGAGGACGAGAGCCCCGCGATCTGCAGCACGCTGGTCCCGTTCGCGGCCGATACCGTCGTGATCGCGGTAAACAATCGGCCCGTCATCCTGCGCCTGCGCTATCGCGGCGGGGGGACTATCACGCTCGCGGCGGATCCCGTCTGGTTCACCAACCGGGCGTGGCGAGACACCGATCTTCCCATCGCACTGTTGCCGCTGCTCACACCGCGACCCGAGCGTCCCGGCCGTGTCGCCTGGGATGAGTACCACCAGGGGTTCGGATCGGGCAGCGAAATCACGTTCTCTGGCCGCACGTGGAGCTGGCTGCGAAGCAACCCGGCCGGCTGGGCGATCCTGCAGCTCATCGCGGTTGGTCTCGCCTGGCTTGCGATGACGGCGGTGCGCGTCGGTCCCGCGCGCTCAGTCATCGAACGCCGCCGCCGTTCACCGCTCGAGCATCTCGAGGCGCTCGGCGCCGGGCTCGAGAGCGCCACCGATGTCGATACCGCCGTTCAGCGCCTGGCGCTGGGGCTGCGGCGCCGGCTGAGTCGCACCGGGGGAGTGACTCCCACCGCCGATCGCAATCTGCTGCCGTGGCTCCAGAGCCTCGAGCTGGCGATGCGCGGCCCGCAAGGTCGGGGCGCGGTTCGCCGCCTACAGCAACTGCTCACTGCACGCGATCGCGACGAGCAACGCGTGCTCGCTGCCGCCCAAGCCGTGGAGGATGTGTGGGAGGAACTGCGTCCGCGCACGACGCGCAACGGATCGTAGAAGCCCTGCGCCGCGTGGTGCTGGGACAGGAAGCGGCGACGCGCGAAGTGCTCATCTGCCTGCTCGCCCGCGGCCACATTCTGCTCGAAGGTGTACCGGGGACTGCCAAGACACTGCTTGTGCGAACGCTCGCGCTCGCGCTCGCCGTGCGCTTCGTACGCATCCAGTTCACGCCGGATCTCATGCCGGCCGACATCACCGGCATCACGATGCTCACGGGCAGCGGGACACAGCAGTTCACGTTCCGGCCGGGTCCGGTGTTCGCCGACCTCGTCCTCGCGGACGAGATCAACCGTGCCCCCGCCAAGACGCAGGCCGCGCTGCTGGAAGCGATGCAGGAGCGGACCGTCACCGTGGACGGCCAGAGCCACCCGCTCTCTCCCACGTTCACCGTCTTCGCGACCCAGAATCCCATCGAGTTCGAAGGCACATATCCGTTGCCCGAGGCCGAGCTCGACCGGTTCATGGCCAAAGTGCTGATCGGATATCCGGCAGCCGACGTGGAGCAGGGCATTCTGACCAGGTACGTCGAGGGCTTCGAGGCCGACCGCACGGACACCTACGGCGTCACGCCGGTCATCGATGCGAACGGCCTGCAGCAGCTCCGCCAGGCGGTGGACCAGGTCCGCGTCGAGCCGCGCATCACCGGCTATATCAGCGCGATCGTACGCGCGACGCGCGAAGCCGCATCGCTGACCCTGGGGGCGAGTCCGCGCGCCGGCGTGGCGCTCCTCAAGGCCTCGCGCGCCGCCGCGCTGCTCGAGACCCGAGACTATGTCGTTCCCGATGACGTGAAGCTGCTCGCGCCCGCGATCCTGCGGCACCGCGTGAATGTCGCGCCGGAGCTGGAGCTCGAGGGCGTCACGGCCGATCAGGCGCTGAAAGCCATCCTCGATCGCGTCGAGGCACCGACGGCGTGAGGCCCCCGGCAATACTCCAGGCCGGCGCCGTCATCGCCGCGTTCATCGGGCTGTGGTACGTGGTGGGCGCGGTCGCCGGGATTCTGTGGACGCGTCGCGCCCTGCTCGTCGCCGGACTCCTGGCTTTGCTGGGAGCAGCCGGGTTCTGGGTACCATGGGGTCTCGACGTCATGCTGCTCGCCGACGTCGTGTTGATCGGGATGATCTGGCTGGATGCCACGCTCGCGCAACGTGTGACGGTCGCACGCGACCCGGTGCCGGCGTTCTCAGTGGGCCACGCCGCCGACGTCACCTACCGCTGGAGCAATTCATCGCGTCGTCGCGCGCGGCTACAAATCCGGGAGGTGCGGCCTGACATCCTGGGCGGCCCGCAGCCGGCCCGAGCGCTCCGCATTCCGCCGCGCGCAGTCGGGCGCGAGACGGTACCGGTCGTTCCGTTGCGTCGCGGCCGAGAGAGCGGTGGCGCAGGCGGCTTTGTCGTGGACAGCACGGGCCCCCTCGGCCTGGGACGGCACCGCATGCAGGTGCCGCTGCCGTGGGAAGTCGTGGTTTATCCGCCGCTCGTGTCGGTACGTCTGCGTGCCTCGGTCGCCGAGGCGCTGCGGCGACGCGAGGCGGGGATGAAGGCCGTACGCCGCCTGGGGGAAGGCCGGCTGTTCGAGTCGCTGCGCGAGTGGGTGCCGGGCGATGATCTCCGACACATCGATTGGAAGGCGACCGCGCGGCGCGCCAAAGTGATCACGCGCCAGTACGAGGCGGAACGACGACAGCAGGTGTTGCTCGTGCTCGACACGGGACGCCTGATGACGGCAGAGGTGGCCGGTCCGGGCGGAGGTGGCTTGTCGCGGCTCGATTATGCCGTGCAGGCGGCGCTCGAGCTGGCCTATGCCGCCGCGCAGCACGACGACAACGTGGGGATCATGACCTTTGCCGACGGCGTCCAGCATTTCGTCGCGCCCGAGCGGGGCCGCGCGGGTGTCCACGGTGTCATGGATGTGCTGGCGGAAGTGCAGGCCAAGCTCGTGGAGCCCGATTACCCCGGTGCCTTCCGGTATCTCGCCGCGCGAAATCGCAAGCGCGCGCTGACAGTCCTGTTCACCGACGTGATCGATCGGTTTGCATCTGACGCGCTGGTCGCGAATGTGGCGACACTTCGGCCCCGCCACCTCCCGCTCGCCGTCACGCTGCGCAATGCAGAGCTGGACCGCGCCGCCATGCAGCGACCCGTAACGCCGCGCGATGCCTACCGCAAAGCGGCCGCGGAAGAGCTATTACATGCGCGCGAGGAGGCGCTCGGCCACATGCGTCGCGCGGGTGTGCTGGTAATTGATGTCACACCGGAACGCGCGGCGCAGGCGGTAGTTGCGAAGTATCTCGACCTCAAACGGCGGGGCACGCTCTAAGTCACTGTCTGGCCCGAGCATCCCGCGTATTGTATGTTCGGACCTCACGTACCTGGGACTGGGCTGCAATGCGCCGTCTCCGCGGGACGACACCCCTCATAGCTGTTGCCGTGGCGCTGGTTGGCGTCACCTGTGCTTTTCCCACCGACAAAAGCGACCAAATCATGGTCACGCTGCAGGCACCCTCGAAGGTGCTGCTGCGCGGCAAAGAGATGTCGGTGTATGCGCAGGCCTTCCACGTTGTCGGTGCCGACACGCAGCCCATCGCGAACGTCGCATTCGCCTTTTCGACCGGCAGCAGCAACACCGCAACGGTCCAGAATGACGGCAGCGGCTATGCCACCGTCACCGGCGTGAACAGCGGGACGGTGGACATCGTCGCCCGCGCGGTGCCTTTCGAGAAGGCGCAACAGGCCGACCTGTCCTTGCGCGTGTCGAATCCCCTGGAAATCGATAGCGTGAGGCCCACGACGGCCCACTATGGCGAACTCCTGACGGTCTACGGTGTGGGCGTGGATTCGGTCTTTGTGACGAGTCTCGCCGGTGTGAATCTGATCGAGTACCCCTTTTCACGGCTGCGAAACGACACGGCGGGCACCGGTCAGATCACATTCTGGGTACCACCGCCCGCCCGCAGTGATTCGCTGTTCTATCTCGGCGCCGGCGTGTTCGGGTTCGACACCGCGACGACCAATGTGCTCAAGGAGGACGTGTTCGAGCCGAACGACACGATTCCCGCGAATATCAACCTGGACCTCGGGGGCCCGTGGCCGGGTACCGTGCTCGCTCCCATTCTCTTCACGAATCCGGCGCTGGCCTTCGAGCCCGTCGACCGGACACTCGGTGTCGGCGAAGACTGGTTCCACTTTCACACCAGTGATACGACGCAGCCCCTGACGTTCTTCATTACGTACCCGTCGTTCGGGGACACGAGCGCCGCCGCCACGCGGACGTTCTTGCTCGATTCGCTCTTCTATAACACGGGCGGCGCCGGCGATCCGATCGAGAAGTTCTTCGGACGCGATTCCGCGGACTTCATCAGCTCGGACTTTTATCGTTGCAAGGGAGATGAGTTCAGCCCGTCGCAGCTCCCGCGCGAATCGACGACGGTCGCCTTGAAGACGCTCCCCAGCCACGATCTCCACGTGGTCACGTTCTTCTCCCGCGTACAGCGCTACGGCCTCACTGTGGCGCAGGCGTATATCACCGCCGACCCCCGCATCAAGGCTGATGCCTACGAGGAAAACGACCTCTGCCATTATGCGGACACCAAGCAAATCAACATCCCGACGCGCGCGTCCGGGCTGCCCGGATTCAGCGACACACTGACGATCGACAATCCGTTCGAGATTGACTGGTACCGGATCAACGTTCCCGCGCCGGGTGTGGGTGATTCCACGCTGATCCGTATTCAAGGGCGGCCGTTTGTCGCAGGGCGAGACTCGTCCGATATCGACGTGTACGTGCTCACCGTCCCCGGCTCGACCGGCGCGAGCGTCAACGAAGTGGGTAAATCGCTGAACGCCGGATCCACCGAGAATCTGATGCTCAATCTTCCGGCCGGATCGTATTACGTGGCGGTCGTCGATTACGCCGGCGTACCGGAGCGATACTCGATGTGCATCAAGCAGGTCCCGTTTATCGGGGTCCGCACGTGTAACCTGATTTTGCCCGGCCCGCCGGCGCCCCAGCTCGCGAAGCGACTGGCGAGACCGTCGCTGAGTGCACCGCTCGCCGGCCACGCACGCCCCGGCTTGTTCGTGCGACCGCGCCAATGACCGGAGCCGCCGGATCTGCGATGGAATGCCTCAAGTGCCACACGCCACTCCCGGACGGCAGCAAGTTCTGCTACGCCTGCGGCGCCGACGTCACCGGTGGCGGCACGATGCGCACCGATTCGTCCGGAATCGAAGGACTGATGCAGAAGCTCCAGCGCCTGGTCGAGGGCAAGTACAAGGTCGAGCGGATGCTCGGCAAAGGCGGGATGGGTGCCGTGTTCCTTGCGCACGACCTGACGCTGGAGCGCGAAGTCGCGATCAAGGTGTTGCCGCCCGACATCTCGATGGACGCACAGATCGTCAAGCGGTTCCAGCAGGAAGCCAAGACGGCGGCGAAGCTCGACCACACGAACATCATCCCGATCTACCGCGTCGAGAGCGAAGGCGGCCTCAACTACTTCGTGATGAAGTACATCGCGGGGACGTCGCTCGAGGACGTGCTCGACCAGAAACAGCAATTGTCGATCGACTACATCCAGCGCGTCCTGTGGGAAGCGGCGTGCGCGCTCGGCCACGCGCATCAGCGCGGCGTCGTGCACCGCGACGTGAAGCCCGCGAACATCATGTTCGACCACGACGGGCGAGTGATGTTGACCGATTTCGGAATCTCGAAGGCGCTACAGGCGGCGAGCGGCTTTACCGGGACGGGGATGATCATCGGTACGCCGCATTACATGGCGCCGGAGCAGGCGAAGGGCGGCGTCGTGGACGGCCGCGCCGACCAGTACTCCCTCGCGGTGGTCGGCTACCGCATGATCACCGGCGAGCTGCCGTACACCGGCGACTCGGTTCACACGATCCTCTATAAGCACATCTTCGAAGAGATGCCGCGCATCAGCACGAAGCGGCAGCTGGTGCCGGAGTTCCTGAGTCTCGCGATTGGCCGCGCGATGTCCAAGGAGCCGGACCAACGCTTCGCGACGATGGAAGAATTTGCGACCGCCGTGTGGCCGGAGCAGCCTGTCACCGCTCCCAAGCCCGGCGAAAAGACCAAGAGCCGTCGCCCGCCGCCCGCCCCGGCGCGTACCGCGAGCGCGGATGCGCCGACGGAAGTCACGACCGCGCCCACGACACCAATTCCGCGCGCCGGGATGAAGATTCCGGCCGCCAAGAAGAAACGGTCTCCTCTGGGAATGGTGATCGGAGCCGTCGTCGTCGTGGCAATCGGCGTCGGCGGATATCTCGCGCTCGGCAAGAAGCCCGCGGCACCCCCCCCGCCGCCTGCGCCGCAGGCGTCTCAGCCCCCGGCACCGCCACCGGTGACTGTCGTGCACGACACGGTGCGCGTCGCGGCCACACCCCCCCCGCCCCCGGCGCGTCGCCAGTCAGCGCCGCCTGCACCGCCGCCGGCGGCCGCCGCGCAGGGCTACATCACCGTCAACTCCGAGCCTCCCGGCACCGTGTTCATCGACGGGCGCGATGTGGGCTCGGTGCCGGTGATCGAAGAACCCGTCTCGGTCGGACGTCACACGATTCGCGTCGAGCGCCCCGGTTACAAGACAAAGACCGAAACGCTGGATGTGCCCGCGAACAATCCCGTACGCCGGCGATACGTGCTCGATCCGGAAGGATGAGGTTCATGCATCGCTCGACTTCGTGGTTCGCCGCCCTGGTGCTCGTGCTGCCCGCCTCTCTCTTGGGGCAGGCGCAGACGATTCAGAACGGCACCTTGCGTCGTGCGCAGCAGGCGTTCGACAACCTGGACTACCGCCAGGCGCTGACTTTGGCGCAGGCGTCGTTGCGCGAGCGGCTCAGTGGGTTCGAGCGCGGACGTGCCTACGAGCTGCTCGGGTTCACCTACTCCGGCATGGATTCGATTCTCAAGGCGGTGGAAGCGTTCAAGCAGGTCGTGCTGATCGAGCCGGAGCGCGACCTCGATCCCAACCGGACGTCCCCCAAGGCGCTCAGCGCGTTCCAGGTCGCGCTCACTCAGATTCTGGTCGTGCGTCAGTTGCGCGTGGACAGCAGCAATTTCATCGGCGGACAGGGCGTCGTGCCAATTCGGTACACCGTGACGCAGCCGTCCCGGGTCGTTACGCGCATTACCGGAGGCGCGGGCGCGCTCGCGAGCATGCGGATCGATTCGACGGTTGCGAACGGGCAAGTCAACATCCGCTGGCCCGCGCGGCTGCCAAGCGGCGATCCGGTACCGGCGGGGAATTACAACGTCGTGGTCGAGGCCACGGTCGGGCAGAACAACTTCTCCACGTCGCAGCCGATTCGGATCACGCACGGTGCGGTCGACACCTTGGAGCACCTGACGAGCCTGCCCGGATACACCTATCTGCCGGAGACGGAGGTTCCGCCCAAGAGCTGGAAACCGTTCGGTCTCGCGCTCGTGTATACCGGGGTCGCGCTGGCCGGGACGTCCGCCCTGTCGCACAGCGATCTCGGCTCACCCTCTATGCGTGAGGGGGCTGTGATCGGCGCCGGGATTGCGACCGCCGGATTTGTCATGACGCTCAAGAAACCGGCGCCTCAGCCGGCGCGCGGCAACATTCTCTACAACCAGCTGTTGCGTGAGCAGATCACGCGGCGCAACACCGAGATTGCGCAAGAGAATACGCGCCGGCGCCAGCAAGTGGCCCTGACGGTCGTGCCGCTGCCGCGGGCGGGGGGTGGGCGATGAACGGCCGTTGGATGGTTGTAGCAATGCTTGTTCTTTCCAACATTCCAACCGTCCAGCTTTCCGCGCAGCACGTGACGATCGGTCCCCAGATTGCGTTTGGCGATTATCGCGAGGTCTCGTCGGAGCTGCACTATCGCGGCAGCGGGATCGCGGCAAAGGCGACGGTCGAATGGAAGAAGCTGTCGGCTGAAGTCGTCGTCTCGAAGGTGAAGTACAAGCCCACGAGTTCGCAGAACGGGACCTCCGAATTCGATGCCTCCGAGGTGGATGCGCGGCTGCGCTATTACATCAAGGGGCCGTTCTCTGCTGAAGTCGGGTTCATGAACCGGAAGGCCGATCCGGAATTCGAGGCGCAATCGGTCGGCGCCGTCACGATGGGCGCGCGCATGGCGTATCTGCTGGGTCCCGGCGTCAACATGTCGCTGAACGGTGGGCTCCTGTTCGGCGCCAAGTACTCCGGCGGCGGCACAACATCGGGGTTGGGCTCAGTGGAGCTGGGACTGGGATTGACGGTGAATGCGCTGAAGGGGCGCGTGCAGTTCACCGGTGATTACAGCTTCCAGACGTTCTCGCGAGAGACAGATGGTGGAAGCGGGCCGTTGGAGGCGCCGATCCAGCAATCGCTCGGCAGGGTCGGCATTGCCGTGGTGTTCTAGACCTTGCCCCTCGCCCCCTCCCAAGACGGGCGAGGGGGCGACCATTCGGGCGGTCTAGCTGGGGCGGGAGCGCGCTACATAGATCCGGGTCGGCGACCCCGGAATCACCCACACCACGTCGTCCCGCCCGTCGAAGTTGACGTCACCCACGAGCGCCGGCAGCGCCGCATTCCAGTTGGTGCTCACGTCGTGCGGCTGCGTCGGGTTGACTGTGGCGTCTACGGCCCCGAGCGGCGTAGTGCCCCGCGCGACCGCCACGGTGTTGCTGGTGCTGGTGAGTCGATTCAGGATGAGGTCGGTGGCACCGTCTCCATCGACGTCACCGACCAGCGCCGTGTACGGACCCGGACCGACTGCGGCGCTCAGGTCCTGACCGGTGCGGAACGTGAGGCCACCGGTCCCCGTGCCGGTCGCCCGATGCAGATAGCTGATGCCATTGAACCACAGCATGTCGGGAATCTGATCGCGATTCAGGTCGCCAACGAGAGACTGATAGCTGCCCCAGCAGCACGTGGCTGGGTGATCGTACGGGCCGTTCAGCGAGCCAAATCGCCC
>DATBFV010000208.1:0-6094 GCA_036558345.1 Gemmatimonadales bacterium
GCGCCCTTGCGCACGACGTACAGCTTCTCGCCGCCGTGCTCTTCGATCCACGCAAAGTTGTGATGGTTGTGCACCAGCTCCATTTCGCGGCCGCCGAGGATCGACACGACCTTGCGCGCGACCCACTCGCGGCCGGCATACGCGTAGCGGCCCGCCAGATTCATGAGCTGCCAGTACGCGTCACCGATCGGCTGATGCACGTCGAGCAGCGCCTCGCGCGCCGGCGCGCGCTCGCCCCACTGCTTGTTCTGCGACAGCGCGAGAAAGCCGTGCGCCACACCGTAGCCGAAGCCGCGCGAGCCGAAGTGCACGCCGACCCAGATCTGATCTTCCTCGTCGGCAAAGACGTCAACGTAATGATTCCCGGAGCCCACTGTGCCGAGCTGCTCGCGCGCCTTGGCGCGCAGGCGGTCACGCTCGTGCCTGTCGGGCACGGCTTCCCACGCCGGATCCTCGAACAGCGGATCGTCGGTCGGCGCATCGTCTGCGCGGTTGTTGCGGCCGATGCCGAACGACAGCGTCGCCTGGATCTCGTCCGCCAGCTCGCGAATCTTGCCCGAGATCTCGGGGAGCTTCAGATCGGTGCGGATTGCCGCGTTGCCGCACGCGATGTCGAAGCCCACGCCGACAACCGATACCCTGTCGCGATACGCCGCGACGCCACCGATCGGCATGACGTAGCCCAGGTGGCCGTCCGCCATCAGCGCGGCACGCTCGGCGCGGCTCGCCACGTCGCGCAGCTGCTCGAGCGTGTTGGCTTCGTGCGACCCAAAGATCTGGACTTTTTCAAGCATCTGAACCTCAGGTCGAATGATCAATGTTCAATGTTCAATGATCAATGATCATTGAGCGTTGATCATTGAGAATTCCGCCGGGGCTCGATGTGGCGCGCCATGACGGTACTGACGATGTAGTTGCCCTGCTGGGTCACCACCACGTGGTAGCCCGCGTGCAACAACACCTCGGTGTATTCGTGCTGGCTCATACGTCCTTTCCTTCCTCGTGGGCCCGGACCGAGCGTTCCATCCCCTTCGGGAGTCGCGGTCCTTCGAGGACTTCCCGCTCGGACCGGGCCGTAGCCCAAAAACACATCGCCCCACCACGTAGCGGCACGGGGTGGGGCGAAGCGCAAAAGACTTGAGGCTCGGCGTGCGTCGAGGGCCTAGATGAGCTCGCCGAGCGGAATGCGGAAACCGGGAAAGACATCCTCGCCGTCGAAATCGTCCTCAGATCCCAGCATTGCGACGGTCCCGTCTGAGCGGTAGACGCGCGCTGCACGCCGCGTGGGATCGAGAACCCAAACCAGGCGCACGCCAGCGTCCAGCCACTGCCCGATCTTCTCCAGCACCTCACCCGGCCGATCGCCTGGCGAGAGGATCTCGGCGACCCAGTCGGGCGCCAGCTCGGCATAGCCCGTTTCCGAGACTTGGCTCAGGCGATTCCGCGCCACAAACGCCACATCCGGCGCCCGTACCGTGTCGGGTTCGCGCGCGATCTTGAATCCCGTGTCCTGAGCGAACACCTCCCCCAGATCGTGCCGCTCAACGAACTGCGTCAGGCGATAGGCCAGCCGATTGGCGCATCGGCCATGATGGGTGCTCGGCGGCTCGCGTACCACCAACATCCCCCGCACCAGCTCGGCCGTCTTGCCGGGCTCGCGATAGCGGAGCAGGTCCTCCGCCGTCTGCAGCGTGGCAGGATTCACCGCCGAAACGTAACTCCGTTCTTTGTCCATCGGCGGCAAAGATGCTCCGGCGTGTCAACCATTGATCAACGCGACCGCTAGCGGCTGCGCGGTGTGGACAGTGAGGGTGTGGCTGGGGGACGAGTCCCCCTCTCCCGAAGGGAGAGGGGGTCAGGGGGTGAGGGCCCGGCCTCCAGGGTTTCGCGAACTCACGCATTTTACTATAGTTACCTATGCTCCTCGTGCCCTGCGAGAAGGCGTAACGGCACCCCTTAGAAGCGGCGTCACGCCGGGCTCGGCGGCGCCAACCGGCTCTGACCGGACGGTGCTGCTCGAGTGTCGGCTTGAGCAGCTGCGCGGCGCGCTCGACGAAGCGCGCGCCGAAGCCGATCAGGCCCGCATCCGGCTCGCCGAGGCCGCGGCCCGTGAGGCCGGTGAAACCCAGCGCTTGAGCGTGCTCCAAGACGAGGTCGCCCGCGCCCGTGCGGAAGTCGCCGCGCTGCACCGGCGACTGGAACAGTCCGAGGCGCTGCGCGCCAAGGTCCAGGGACATCTCATCGAGTCCGAGCCTCGCGCAGACGCGCAGGAGCTGGTGCGCCTGCGACGGGAAGTGGCTGCGGCCAAAGAGCGCATCGCCGCCAGCGAACAGACAGCCTCGCAGCTGCGGGCTCGCGTGGACGAGCTGGTGGCATCCCGCGAGACCTTGCTCACGCGGGTGGTCGAGTGGCAACGCGCCGTCCGCGATGGCGACACCGAAGCCGTCGACCTTGCCGAGTTCATCGCCAGCCTGCGCCGCGCGGTCCTCGCCCTCGAACGAGACAACGCCCTGGGAGAGCGCCGCGAGGCCGCCCTGCGCGAGCAGCTCGAGCAGGCGACCGCGACGCCGGAGCCTCCGCCCCACTCCCCACTCCCCACTCCCCCAGGGGACGATCTGGTTGCGGCCCTGACGGCGACGCAGAACCCACAGGACCAGGTGGAGCTGCTCCTCCGGCTCGGCCGTCGTGGCGGCGACGACGCGTTTTATGCCGTCCGGCCCTTTGCCACCGCTGAAGATCCCAACGTTCGCGCCGCGGCCTACCAGGCGCTCGGCCGGCTGCTGGAACGGGATCCGGCGCGGCTCGAGCCCCACGTCCGCTGGGGCATCGCCGACTCGAACCCGTACGTGCGGCGGCGCGTCATGCTCACCGCGGCTGCAGCGCGCGGGCTTGACCTGCGGCCGCTCCTCGAGCCGCTCACCGGCGATCCCGATCCCCAGGTGCGACGCATCGTCCATCGGATCCTTCGCACCCAAGACCCTCAGCGCACGGAAGCCGGCATCGTGCAGCGAGCTTCATAGTGGACATCCATTACAAGCGCAGCCACTTCGCCAAGCTCCTGGGCTTCACGGACCAGCAACTGTCCGCCGCGGACAAACTGCCCGAGCTGAAGGCACTCCGCGGCGGACCCGCGTCGTACCAGCCGCGCCACCTGTCGGCGTACCGCAGGGTGCTGGACCGCCACCCTCGCCGGGAACCGTCCCGCCGCCAGCTGTTCCTCAACTTCAAGGGTGGCACCGGCAAGACCAGCCTCTCGGTGGCGTACGCCTACCGGCTCGCGGAGCTGGGCCATCGGGTTCTGCTGATCGACCTCGATTCACAGGGGCACGCGACCCAGCACTTAGGGCTAGCTGCCGAGAGCCTCGAGCGCACGGTCTTCGAGATCCTGGTCAACGGAGTACCGATCGAAGACGTGATCGTGCCCCACGCGCTCGCCGAGTTCGATGTGCTTCCGGCCAACCTGCGGATGACGACCATCGACATCTCGCTCATGCCGATGGCCGGGCGCGAGTACAAGCTCCAGCGGGCCCTCGCCAGGGTGGCGGACCGCTACGAGTTCATTATCATGGATGCCCCGCCTTCCTTTGGGCTGCTGAACCTCAACGCGCTGATAGCGACCGACGACCTGCTCGTGCCGGTGCTCCCCGATTTCCTGTCGTTTCACGGTCTCAAATTGCTGTTCGAGACGCTGGGCCAGCTCGAGGACGACCTGAACCACCGGCTGCAGCGGATTAAGATCGTCATCAATCAGTACAACCCGACGACGCGGATCGCCCGCGAGGCCAAAGCCGCGCTGGAGTCGCACTACGCTGAGTTTCTGTCGGACACGATCGTGCGGCAGTGTACGGAGTTCGCACGGGGCTCGAGCGACGGCCTGCCCATCACTGCCTACGCCCCATCGTCCAAGGGAGCCAGGGACATCGACGCCCTTATCACCGAGATGATGAGCGCGCGCTACGAGCGCGCGATGGAGAGGAGCGCGTGACTACCGGTTTCGATGCCAACGTTCCAGCCCGCAAGCCGCGGACCATCTCCCGCGTGCTCACCGAGCTCACGGGGGGGGCCGTCCCCGAAAACGGAAATCCGCCGGCGACTATCGAGCTGACTGCCACCGCGCCCGCGCCCGTGCCGGACGTCACTCCTCCGCCAGCGGCTCCGAAAGCAAGCCCCCCAAGCTCGCGCGTGGCACGCGGGAAGAGCGGTCAGGAGCGAGCGGGGTCGCTGCGGGAGCGTCTGGCGATGACCGCTCACCGGTCCGCCGCTGGAGCCGAGCCGCAGCAAACCGCGGCCCGAGTGCGGGAGCTGATCGAGGGCATGCGCGCCCGGCTCGAGTCCGCCATCGAGGAGCGGACCCGGCTCGCCGGGGAGCTGGAGGAAGCGCGCGCCGCGCTCGGGCATGCCGAAGCCGAGCTGAAGAAGGAGCGCCGGGCTAGGGGCCAGCTCGAGGCTCAGGCCGAGGAGCGGCGCCGGATCGCGGAGGAAGCGGTGGCCGAGGCGGAAGCGCTCGCCGCCGAGCGCGATCAGGTGCTCGAGGAGATTGCCGGGCTGCGCGGGCTCGAAGACCAGGCGGCGCTGCTGCAGGAAGCTGAGGCGGAGCTGGCCGACCTGGACGGGCGGCTCAAGGAGGCGCAGTCGGCCCGAGCGCGCGCCGAGGTGCGTTGCCGGGAGCTCACGTCGGAAGTGGAGCGCCTGTCCGCGGCGGGTGAAGCGCTCGAGGCGCTAGAGACGCTGGTGAAACGCAATCGCTAACTGCGGATTATTTTCTTGATCGCCTACGGAGTACAAACTTCTGCGAACGGCTTAGTGCTTTATCCTTCCGGTGAACGCAACCATACCAACAGCAAGGGCGGCGCATCCCCTCCTTGAGTTCCGAGACGACCCTATCGACATGCTCCTTCCTCTTCTCTGGTGTCTTAACGGATATAGTCCAGCAAATCCATTCATTGCGGGAAAGCGGCGTGATATCCTCCCAAGCCATCAGAGCCTTGGGATCTGCCCCTAGTGCTTTTCGCAGATCTGCCGGTAGTTCATGCGCTACGCCGCCAGAAATCTCTTTGGTCATGTGCAGGGTATAGGGCTTTGGGAAGCTACCTAACGAAACGCGCGTAAGCAGCGGCGCGCTGCTATGGCTTTGCGTCGAGAAAGTCGTTCACCATTGGGACGATGATGGACATGCGCTGCATCAATGTCACGTGAGTGGTGTTGGGCAAGATGGCCAATCGCGATGCGGAGCGCGGCTTCATGTCGCCGTGGATCTCGCCACCTTTTAGGCGAAACATTTCCGCGACGTGCGCCAGCCGCACACCGTCAGCGTCGCCGTGGATGAAAAACATGGGCGTCGCGGTGGCCTTAAGCTTGTCGGCTCCGAAGTCGTACCCTTTCGAGTACATGGCGACGATTCGCTGGACGAGGTTCGGAAAGCCGTCCGGAGTCGGACTCAGCTTCTTGTACTCGGTCTCGAGGGGCGAGCCTTTGAACGCGTCCGCCGTGAGGTTCGCGATAGCTTCGACCGCTTCGGCGATCATGCCGTCACGGCGGAACGTGGACGAAATGATGACTGCCCTTCGCACTTTGTCCGGATGGCGGATCGCACACTGCATCGCCACGGCTCCGCCCATGCTGTAGCCGATAAGGTCCGCTCGCGGGATCTTGAGATAATCGAGCAGTGCGGCCACGTCGTCGGCGAGGTTTTCGTAGGTGATATCTCGTGGGACGTCCGCCGTGCGGCCGTGACCCTGCATTTCGACGGCAATGACTTTCCGTGTTTTGGAGAGCTCGCTGATCCACCCGTCCCAGTTGTTGGTGATGGTCATGAACGCGCCGTGAAGCAACACCACCGGTTCGCCGCCGCCGTGGACTTCGTAGTACATGTTGATTCCATTGACTGGCGCGTAGCCCGTCGTTGGCTGCTGCTGCGCCGACACGTCAGTCATAACGAGCGTCATTAAGAGGAATGCCGTCGTCCGCACTGCTGAACGCCGCCCGGAAGCGTTTGTGTGATGGATTGGCTGCGTCATTTTGTCTCAGTACGTGATCCCAGGCTGGCGAAAAGCTCGTCGCGTTGGTCGAGCGCCTCGTTGGCTATACTGCACCA
>DATBFV010000209.1:0-7742 GCA_036558345.1 Gemmatimonadales bacterium
CACTACGTCTTTGTGCGCGAGACCTTCGAACGCGTCACGACCAAAGGCTTTCATCGCACCGCGCCGTTCTGGTACTATCTGCCGATCGTGCCCGTGGCTGCCTTTCCCTGGATTGTCCCCGCCTTGGGACGCCTGAAGAACTGGCGGTGGACTTGGCTGGGGCGGCGCGTGAATCCGCAGGCGCAGGAGTCGTTGCTCCTCGCGTGCTGGATAATCGGTCCGCTGCTTTTCTTCACACTGAATCAGTCGAAGTTGCCGCAGTACGTGCTGCCGCTCATGCCGGCCTTCGCGCTCGCCGCGGCGCGACTGCTCACCCGAGATGCGCCGGAGCTGGGGCGGGGGGGCGGCATCGGTGTAGCGCGACGCACGTACGTCGTGCTCGCGACACTCCTGGGACTCGCGCTGGTATCGCTGACCATCTGGCTGCACCCGCCATTCGCGCTCACCCCGGCGGAGCGTACCGCGATCCCACCGACGGCGCTGGCCTTGGGCATCGTGCTGCTCGTCTCGGCGGCAATCGTGTGGCATGCGGGTCGAATCGAGCGCCCGCGACCCGCGCTGCTCGTCATGGGATACGCGGCGGTAGTGATGTCGACGCCGGTCGTTTCGGGCAGGCTGATGGCGGCTGTGGGTGAGGACCGCTCGAGCGCCACTCTGGCCAACGTCATTCGGAATACCGGCGCAGGCGTTTTGGGCGTCGGTGCCTTTCCGACGTCGCTGCCGTTTTATCTGCGGCACACGATCCCCGTCGCGACGGCGACCGGCCGCGAGCTGACGAGCACCTATATCGCTGACCATTACGAGCAGTTTCGCGCCGATACCACCTCGCCGCTCGAGCCGGCAGATTCCTGGCGCGAGCGCGCGGCACGCTGCTCCGCACCGACCGTATTCATCGCGCGCTCCGGTGACACGCGAGTGCGCGCGGCTCTCGACTCGCTGCTGCCGCTGCTGGCCGTGGAAGGCCGCTACGCAGCCTACGGACCATGTGCGGCATCTTCGGCGCGATAGCGCTGCGCGCCGCGTCACTGCGCTATCCGCAGTCCGTGGAGCAAATGGCAGCCGTGCTGCGCCATCGCGGCCCGGATGGTGAGTGCATCATCGGACACGAGCGCGCGCGCATCGGCGCGCGGCGCCTTGCCATCATGGATCTCACCACGGGCGACCAGCCGTTCCAAAGTCCCGACGGCAAGATCTGGATGGTGTGCAACGGCGAGATCTACAACGCGCCTGCGCTGCGCCGCGAAGCGCAAGCGTGGGGCTACCCGTTTCGCTCGCGTGGTGACATCGAGAACATCGTGCCGTTCTACGAGCGCTTTGGGGCCGATGCAGTCGCACGACTCGAGGGGATGTTCGGCCTCGCGGTGTGGGATGACGCGCGCCGGCAGCTCGTGCTCGCGCGCGACCGCGCCGGCGAGAAACCGCTGTTCTGGACCGAAATCGACGGCGAGCTGCGGTTCGCGTCCGAGATTCAGGCGCTGCTCGAATTCCCCGATCAACCCCGCCGCTTGAATCGCACAGCACTTTCGCTGTACTACGCGCTGGGTTACGTGCCGGCGCCGTACACGATGTTCGACGGCATCCACAAGCTGCCGCCCGCCTCCGTCTTGATCGCCGAAGACGGCCGCACAGCGATTCACGCATACTGGAGCGCCGCGGAGGCTGCGCGCCGGCCCTCGACGCTCTCGCTCGACAACGCGGCTGAGCTCCGGGAGTTGTTGCTCCGCGCCGTCAAACGTGAGCTGATGTCCGACGTGCCGTTCGGAATTTTCACGAGCGGAGGGCTCGACTCGTCGTTGCTCGTCGCGGCAACCGCGCGCGCCGTTCCGGACGAGCGCATCCACACATACGCCGTCCGTTTCACCGAGCCGGGCTACGACGAAAGCGACTACGCGGAGGCCGTGACCCACGACATCCGTTCCGTCCACCACGTCGTGACGGCCGATGACGAGTCGCTCGCCCGCGCGCTCGAGGTTGTGTCGCGTTCCCTCGCGGAACCACTCGGCGATCCGGCGATCTTGCCGACCTGGCTACTCGCGGAGGCCGCGCGCGAGCACGTCAAAGTGATTCTGTCGGGCGAAGGCGCCGATGAGTTATTCGGCGGGTACCCGACCTATCTCGGCCACAAATACGCCGAGCGTTGGCAGCGGCTCCCGACAGCACTCCGGCGCGCCGCGTCCTGGACTGTGGACCGCTGGCCGTCGTCCACCGGCAAGATGACGCTCGAGTACATGCTCAAGCAGTTCCTCTCGGCGTCAGAGCAGCCGTGGCTGGAGCGTCATCTTACGTGGCTCGGGGCCATGAAGATCGAGGCGGGCGTCGTTCCGGAGCTCGCGTCCAAGCTGGATGGGTTCCCGTCCGATGAGCCGCTGAACCGCGTGATGTGGTTCGACTTTTCGACGTATCTGCCTGACGACCTGCTGGTGAAAGTCGATCGGGCGACGATGCTGGCCTCGGTCGAGGCACGCGCGCCATTCCTCGACCGGGAAGTCATGGAGCTCATGCTGCCCGCGGCGGCGCGTCTCAAGGTGCGGGGCCTCACCACCAAGGCGATATTAAAGCAAGCAGCGCGCGGGCTCGTGCCGGACGCGGTCATCCGGCGCAGGAAGCGCGGGCTTTCGGTCCCCGTCGCGCGCTGGCTCAACACGGGGCTTGCCCCACTAGCCGACCGTCTGCTCGATACGCCGCTCCTCGCCGAGCACCGGAGCGGCCGGCGCAATCACGCGCGGAGACTCTGGCCTGGGCTCATGCTCGCGCTCTGGAGCGAGCGCTGGGGGGTTCCGATCCGGTGAACCGTCAGGAAGCGCTTTCAATCATGCAGGAGCACACTCAGTCGGCGTCGCTGCGGCAACACATGCTGGCGGTCGAAGCCGCGATGCGCGCCTACGCGACTCGCTTCGGCGAAGATCCGGAGTCCTGGGGCATGGTCGGCCTGCTGCACGATTTCGATTACGAGAAATTTCCCAACCCTGAGCACTCCCCCACCGAGGGCCATCCCGCGTGGGGCGTCAACCTGCTGCGCTCCCGAGGCGTCGCCGACCCGCTGCTGCGCGCGATCCTGGGCCATGCGAGCTACTCCGGTGTACCGCGTGACACACAGATGGCGAAGGCGCTATTTGCGGTCGATGAGTTGTGCGGCTTTCTGGTCGCGTGCGCGCTGGTGCGGCCGTCGAAGAGCTTTTCGGATCTCGAGGTGTCGTCGGTGAAGAAGAAGCTCAAAGACAAGGCATTTGCGCGCGGCGTGAACCGCGACGAGGTGCGCCAAGGGGCGGAAGAGCTCGGCGTGCCGCTCGACGAGCACATTGCGTTCTGCATTCAGGCGCTGCGTCCGGTCGAGCCCTCGCTCGGCCTGGGGGGAGGGGCGCCCGCCGGCGGCTGATGGACCATCCGTTTTCGCGTGCGCTGGATCGCGCCACGGGCGCGCGCCCGATTCCCGGCAACATCGTTCGCCACATCCCCGTCAGCAGCGACGCGCTCGACACGATGCTGGAGATGATCGCGGACGCAGAGCGCACCATTCATTTCGAGAATTACATCGTTCACGATGACGCGACCGGACGCCGCTTCGCCGCGGCGTGGGTGGAGCGCGCCCGTGCCGGCGTGGGCGTCCGCATCCTGTACGACGCGTTCGGCTGCCGGGGCACGAGTCGTGCCTTCTGGCGCGAACTGCGGGCCGCGGGTGTGGACGCTCGTGCATTCAGACCGGTCTTGACCAGCGGTCCGATCGCGGCGCTCAGCCGCGACCACCGCAAACTCTTGATCGTCGACGGCGAGCGGGCGATGACCGGCGGGCTCTGCATTGGCGACGAATGGGCCGGCCACCCGCGCGACGGCAAACCCTGTTGGCGCGACACTATGATCTGGGTCTGCGGACCCGCCGTGGCCGCGCTCGAAGGATCCTTCGCGCGAATGTGGGCGCGCGCGGGCCGGCCGCTCCCCGAAGGCGAGACCACGCCGCGTCCGGAAGAGTGCGGTTCCAGTGCCGTGCGGGTGGTGGAGGGCTTCCCCGGTCAATCGCGCATCTACCGCGCGGTGCAGCTGCTCGCCGCGGCTGTGACCGAACGGTTGTGGATCACCGACGCGTACCTCGTCGCACCGCCGGCGTTGTACGCGGCGTTCGTCGATGCTGCACGCAGCGGCGTCGACGTGCGCCTCCTGCTGCCCGGGCTGTCGGACATCCCCATCGTGCGCATCTTCACGCGCGCCGGGTACCGCGAGCTGCTGCATGCGGGAGCGCGCATCTTCGAGTATCGCGGCCCGATGCTGCACGCGAAGACGCTGGTGGCCGATCACGAGTGGGCACGCGTCGGCTCGAGCAACCTCAACTTCTCGAGCTTGCTCGGCAACTACGAGCTCGATCTCGTAACCGAGCGCGATGGCCTGACCGGGACGCTTGCGAAGCAGTTTCTGCACGACATGACGCAGAGCCGCGAAGTCGTGCTGATGGCGCGGCGCCGCCTCCCGCTGCCGGCGCGCGTGGTCGCCACCAAGGTGCCGCCGGCGCCAGTCGCGCTCCATTACAGGCGGTCGTTTCGCGAGCGCCGTGCGGCCGCCGCGATCGCACTGATGCAGGTGGCCGGGGGAGCCCGGCGCATGCTGGCGGGTGCCGCGGCCGTGACCTTCCTGGTTGTTGGCGTCTTGCTGATCATTTTCCCCCTGGTTACGAGTACCGTCCTCGCCGTGGGGGCGCTGGCCGCGGCGGCGTGGCTGGCGGGGTTTGCGCTCGCACGGCGGCGGCGGCGCCGTGAGAGCGATGTGCGCTAAGTTCAACCTCCGATGGGCCCTGCGCGTATGGGAAACAGCGAATCCGATAAAGACTTAGTCGCCAAGGCCTTGGCGGGTGAGCGGGACGCCTTCGGGGTGCTCGTGGAGCGCTATGCCGGGCAGGCCCGGCGCGTCGCCCGAGCGGTCTTGGGGGACCCGGACGACGCCGATGATGCGGCACAGGACGGGTTTCTCTCGGCGCTGGTGAAGCTCGGGCAGTACGATGTCCGGCGACCATTCGGCCCCTGGCTGATGCGGATCGTCGCAAACGCAGCGACTGATCGACGGCGGCGTCGCACGGTACGACGCGCCGAGCCGCTCGATACGTCGCTGGTGGGTGGTGGTCCCCGGCCCGATACGGCCGCGGTCCGGAGTGAATTGGGAGACCGGTTGCGGTCGGCGCTGGCCGAGTTGCCCGAGCGCCGTCGCACCGCTGTTGTGTTGTTCGATGTCGAAGGGTATTCGCACGCCGAGATCGCTGGAATTCTCGGAATCCCGGAAGGGACTGTACGATCAGAAGTCTTTCACGCGCGTCGCCGTCTACGCACGCTGCTGGCTGACTGGAAGGAGCAAGTGAGATGAAGAACGAGCCGTCGTTCGATCATCGTCCGGATCCCGAGCTGGGCGCCGCACTGCGCGCCGCACTCGAAGCGCACGATGATCAGTCTGCGTTCGTTGCCCGTGTCATGGCACAGTACCAGGATACCCTCGATCGCGCGACGGTCCCGGCGCTCGATGTCCTGGCCTCGTGGTCACGGCCGGGCATTGCCGTCGCGGCTGCCGCTTTGATCGCGGGATTCCTGTTCGGGCGTAACGTCCTGGTGCACACACCTGCCCCGACTCCCGCCTACGACGCCGCGATGGCGCCGGTGGAAGGACAGGGTTTGGCGGCGCTCGTGTCGGCGCAGGATCCGCCGGATGCCAGCGTCGTGTTCACATCGCTGGTTGACCAACGATAGAAGAAAAGGAAAGCACGTATGCTGAATAGATCGAAACTCGCCGCCGTCGGCCTGCTCGCCGCCGTGTTCGTCGCGGGCGGACTGGCCGGCTGGGGCGGGCACGAAGCCGTGGAGCGCGAAGGCCCCGGTCCGCGCAGGGGACCCGACGCGCTGGTGTCCTATTTGAGCCGGGAGCTGGATCTCAACGCGGCGCAGCGGGATTCGGTCCGCGCGATCATCGCGCGCCATCGTCCGGAAACCGACGCGCTCTGGGCGCGGGTTCGGCCACAGTTCGACTCGATCAAGGCGCGGATGCGTGCCGAGATCGATGGTCAGCTTACGCCGGCCCAACGAACCAAGCATCAGCAACTAATCGACCAGGCTGAGCATCACCGCAGGGAGCGGGAAGACTCCGTAAAGGGGGGGCGGAACTGATGCGCTGGCTCACAGGAATAGTGGCCGTGGCACTCGTGGTACCTGCGGCGGCCGCGCAGCAGCCTTCGACCCTGCAAGAGGTCACGCTCCAAGAAGCGGTTCGGCGCGCGCTCGACGTGCAACCGGCGATGATCCAGGCGCGCGGGGATCAGCGAAATGCGGGCGCGTCGAAGCGAACGGCATACGGCGCGTTCATTCCCACTGTGTCGCTCGGCTCGTCCGCGGCCCGGTCCAACATCAGCCGCATCGACAACACCACGGGGCGGCCGGTGCCCGCCGAGTATTCGTACACGGGCAGCTTTAACGCCAGTCTCGAACTGTTCGATGGATTCCGCCGATTTGCGAACCTCAAGGCCACATCGGCCACGGGGACGGCGGCCGCGGCGGGTGCGGTGAATCAGCGGTTCCAGGTGACCTTGCAGACGAAGCAGGTCTTCTACAACGCCCTCGCGGCTGCCGCGTTGGTTCGCGTGGCCGAAGCGCAAGTGGCCCGCGCCCAGCAACAGTTGCAGATCTCCATAGATAAGCTGCACGCCGGCTCGGCGACACGCTCTGATTCGCTTCGCTCCACGGTGGAATACGGTAACGCGCGCATCGACTTGCTCACCGCGCGCTCGAATCTCGCGACGGCGCAGGCCGATCTCGGGCGGCAGATCGGTGTGAACGGACTCGTGCGCGCCGCCGTCTCCGATACGGCTCTGCCGGCCATGCCCGACACGGCGGAGCTCCGACAACTGACGATCTCGGACTTCCCGGCGGTCGAACAGGCGGAGGCGCAGGCGAGCGCGGCGCGCGCGCAAGTCTGGTCAGCGCGCTCACAGTACTGGCCGACCATCAGCGTCAGCTACAGCAACAATCGTCAGGGAACCGAAACGGCGAACGGGGCGCCCAACTTCCCCTTCTTCGGCAACTATCCTGAGACGTTTCAGTGGCGCTTTGCGCTCAACTGGCCGATTCTGAACGGGTTTACGCGTGAGCAGAATCAGGTTACGGCCTCGGTCAACCGCGACGTCGCGGAAGCGCGCGCCGCGGATGCACAGCGGCAGGCCAACGCCCAGATCACGCAGCAGCTCGCCGTCCTGGCGACCGCGTTCGAGCAGATCACGATTGCCGACGACAACCTTGCCGCGGCGCAAGAAGATTTGCGTGTGCAGAATGAGCGTTACCGCGTCGGCGCCGCCACGATTCTCGATCTCCTCACATCGCAAGCCGCCTTGACGCAGGCTGAGGTGAACCGCATTCAGACGCGGTTCAGCTACCTCATCGCGCGCTCGCAACTCGAAGCGACCGTGGGACGAACCCTATGACCGCGACCCAGGCGATGACGTTCCGTACGGGCGACACACCGACGCCCGACATCGTGATTCTCACGCATCACCTCACGCGCGAGTATCACATGGGCGCGGAAGTCGTGCACGCGCTGCGCGGCGTGGACATTCAGATCAAGAAGAACGAGTTCGTGGCGATCATGGGCCCGTCGGGCTCGGGCAAGTCGACGTTGATGAACTTGATCGGCTGCCTGGATACGCCGACCAACGGCGAGTACTGGCTGAACGGCCAGAAGGTCAGTGACCTGACGGACGACGAGCTCGCCCGCATCCGCAACAA
>DATBFV010000210.1:0-2035 GCA_036558345.1 Gemmatimonadales bacterium
TCTTCGAGCGCGCCGGATCGCTCATCTTCAGCTTGGCGTAGCGATCCTGGATCGCCTTCACCTCCGGCTGGATCTCCTGCATCTTCCGCATCGACACGACGCTCTTGTGCCGCAGCGGGAACATGGCGAGGTTGATCAGGACCGTGAGGATGACCAACGACCAGCCGTAGTTGCCGACATAGCCGTTGACCCACTTGAGGGCGCGCAGCAGCGGCACGACGAGCCACGAGAAGATCCCGAAATCGATCGCGCGCACGAGATCGCGGTCGACCCTGGCGAGCACGTCGAAGTCTTTCGGCCCGAGAAAGTAGGTGGCCTCCTGCGGCGACGAATCGAACCGCGCGGACCACGCGGCGAAGTGCGCCCCGTCCGCAACCCCTTCGACCGGCATGTCGATCGCGCGATACTCGATTTTCAGCGGCTGCTTCGGCTCGACGATCGCCGACAGGAAGTAGTGATCATCCACGCCGGCGAACCCGAACGTCCCCTGTTGGACCGCCTGCTGCGAAATCTTGGCGGCGGTCACCCGGGTAACCTTGCGATCCTTGAAGAAGATTGGCTGCGGCGGCGGGTTATAGCTCCTCGAGTGTTGCACGACGCCGTTGCCGAGCGCCGGGCCCCACTCGATCACGACGGGTCGAGGCTGGCCATCCTGCGACACGCTCGCCGTCACGCCGATCACGTAGGGTTCGTCGGCGACGAACGCGAACGTTTTTTGAGCGGTCAGGCCGTTTCCGTCCTTGTAGCCGAAGCGAAGCGTCTGCGGAAAGCCGTGGGCGCCGTCGCCGGTTTCGTCCGTCGTGTAGGTCGCGGTCGCGAGAAGGGCGGACGCGGCCTGGTCGTCGGTCGCCAGCGTGAATGGACGTACCGTACCGGGCGGGACGTGCTCCGGCACCAGCTCCAGCGGCTGGCCCGACTCGTTGTGATAACGCTTCAACCGCCAGCTTTTCAGCGCACCACCCGTCGTCGTGAACACGGCGCGGACCGCGGCGTTCTCGACGACGATGTCCCGACCGGGAGCGGAATCGGGGGCTGCCGCTGGCGCTTCCGGCAGCACGCCTGCTTTCGGTGGAGCGCTCTGGGCCGGCGGCGGTGCGGCCTGGTTCGACGCACTCGAGGGCGGAGCCGACGTCGGCTTGGGCGGTTCGGGCGGAGGAGCAAGGAACGCCTGGTAGAGGACCAATACCAGGATCGAGAGAGCCACCGCGGCCAGAACGTTCCGTTCCATGGCTCACGCGCCCCGGACGGGGGGAACTGGATCGAGGCCCGGCTTCGCGAGCGGGTGGCAGCGGCTCAAACGACGAATCGCCAGCCAGGTCCCCCGACGCACGCCGTGTAAGGCAATCGCGTCCTGCGCGTAGAGCGAGCACGACGGGACGAACCGGCACGCGCCTCCGAGGAAGGGGGAAAGCACGAGCTGGTAGCACCGGATCATCGCCAGAGCGATACGGACTCCCACTGTCATTACTTTGACGATCCTTGACAGCGTCGCAGCGTCAAGCGGAAGTCCTTTTCGAAGGCCTCGAACGGAACGGTGAGCAGGGGGGCCTTTGGAATCACGACCAGATCCAGAGTGCTCCCGGAGGGCGCCTCTGTCCTGAAAACCTCTCGAATCAATCGTTTAGCTCGGTTCCTCTCGACCGCGGCTCCCAGTTTCCTCGAGGCCACGATCCCGAGCCTCGTGCAGGGGCCGCCCTGAGTCGCCGCGATGATGGTCAGATACCGGCCGTGGACCCTCCGCCCCGTGTCGAATACCCGTTGAAACTCCGACCTGCGGCGAAGGCGCCTGGCTGGCGGGAGACCATTTGACGCCATGTCGGGGTATTCACCGGCAGCGCAGCAGACCGCTCGGCCGCGGAACTACCGTGAAGCGGTCACGGCGAGGCGCTTCCGCCCTTTCGCCCGGCGACGCTTCAGGACCAGCCGCCCCTTCTTGGTGCTCATCCGAACCAGAAACCCGTGCGTGCGCTTCCGGTTACGTCGATTCGGCTGATACGTGCGCTTCATGATGGATTCAACCCAGCTCGCGGTGTCC
>DATBFV010000211.1:0-7203 GCA_036558345.1 Gemmatimonadales bacterium
GGTCGCGGACGCCCCGGACCCAGGACCAATCCGAGATCCCAACCACGGTGCGCGAGCCAAGCGCGCACCGGCTTGCCCGGTGTGCCATAGGCCGCGTAGAACGCACACGGCCCGAACCCGACCTTCAGCGTTTGCACGAGATCAGCAAAGGGGACGCGACTACGCTCTCCAGGTGCCAGGGCGCGAGCCCAATACGCATTAAGCGTCACGACAGCGACACACGTCGTGCGATCTGTGGAATCAGGGGCGAGATACCACGCGCGCGCTTCCTCACCCCGGGGACGATCGTGACCGGGCGTCGGCTTGGCCGATTCAAGAACGAGTGCGACTTGGACCTTTGTCTCACCCAGCCCGAGCTGGCGCCATGCGACGTGCGCCGCGCTGTCGGCTATCGAAGAGGCCTCGCTCGTCACCACGAGCGAGCTCCCGCGCGCGCTCGCCGCGTGAGCCAGCTCCTGCAGGTGACGCCGCGACGTCAGCAGGCGCAGTGTGCCGTCTGTTCGTCGCCAGTCCTCGGCCAACGCCTGCGCCCGCGCTCGCGCCGGAGTAGGACGGGGCGCCTGCGTCAAAAAGGAGTGACGGCCAGTCGGCTCCGCGCCGCGCGGAGGGAGGTAGGCGAGCGCGAGCGCGACGCAGCCCGCGGCCATCGCGATCAGCCAGCGTCTTACAGACGCCACCGGCTGCTCCGGACCGCGCATAGACCAAAGAGCGCTGTCCATCCCAACGCGGCGATCCCGGCCCACCATGGAACCGTGAGCCGCGGAGGACGCGCCGCGAGTAACACGCTGCGCCACCGTGTGACCACCGAGTCGAGACCGATTCCCGCCGCGCGCTCGACACGGGCGCCGATCGGCAACGACGGGTTTGCTACGAGCCGGGTGTAGGCATCTCGTCCGCCGGCACGTAACGCTTCGCGCACAAGAGACAGGCGCGCCACGGGAGCGAGAGGTGGTGGCAACGACCCGGATGGAAGTGACTTGAGCAGCGCGATGCACGCGACGTCACGATGCTGCCGGCACTGTTGCAGCGTCGGGGCCGTCGCACCGCGCGCGAAATAATCCGAAAAGAAGCCTATGACCAGCGCTTCGCGCTCGGTAGGCGTCACGTACCAACGCTCCAGCGACTCGGAGGAATCGGAGAGCTGCAGGACATCCTTGCAGCGCGTGATCTCGCCGAGGAAACAAGCGCGCACCGCCTCCGACGGCGCGGTTACCAATTGCAGGAAGACCGCGCGTTGCTCATCCTGCGGTCGCGCCAGCGGGCGAAGGGCGGTGCCCAGCCAGGTCGCCAGCGCTGGATCAAAGCGGGGAGGTGGTACCGTGTTCACGAGCACGGCGGCCGTCGCGCGGACGCTGAGGTCCCATGGCATTTCGAGACCGACATGTAAGACGGGTCGACGCACGGTGCTGTCCGGATCCACTGCGCGAATGATGTAGGGTTGCTCGGTCAGGTCCGCCGACGCACTCCCGTATAGACCATCGATCATCGGCCACGCGCGGCGTGCAGCTTCGCGCACGGGCAGCGGCGAGGGATTCACGATGATGCGGAGCGCGCCGACGGCAATCGTGTCAAACCCCGCCGTCGCCCGAACGCGCTCGAGGCTGTCGGCGACGTCGGCGAGGCGTTGCGCTTCGCGCCAGCTCTGCAGCAAACTGTCGGCGCGTGTCTGCAGCCGCGCCGTCAGCGAGTCCTGACCATGCACAGGCCCGGCGAGCAACAGCGCCGCCACGGTCAAGCAAAGCAGCCTAAACATCGATCAGCATCCAGCGTCCCGTAAACACGGCGAGCGGGCCGGGGCCGAGCACCAGCAGGCTCTGCGTGACACTCACCAGGTCCAGGTCGAGATTCGCGATGCTGGCGATGACCTGGACGAGCACGAGTGCCGCAATGACGCCAAGGATGATTCCAGCTGTACGCGCCGTTCCCGCCGAGACCGCAAAGAACACGGCGTAGGCGACGAACACCGCCAAGGCGAACCGAAACGCCAATGCGATCGGATAGGATTGCAGCCCCGGCGGCAGCGTGGCGGTCGCCGTCGCCAAAGCAGCACCCAGGAGAACGGCAGCAATCGGCGCAGCGAGCAGCACGAAGCCAGCGCTGAAGCGCAGCAGCACGTACTGCCACCTCGGAACCGGCAGCGTGAGCGCGTGGATATGACGGCCGCGATGGTCGGGCGCCCAGGTCGTGATCGCGATGAGCAACCCCAGTGCAGCCGCGAGCAGCGGGTACAGAGTGCCCCAGGACTGGACTGAGCGCAGCAGTTCCTGCGCCTGCAGCGCACCACGGTCGCCGCGAGCAGCGCCCTGTAATGACAACAAGGGAATCGCAAACGCCGCGACCGTGCCGAGCATGACGATGAGGCGGGACCATTTCCACTGGGTGTAGAGAACCGCGCGGAACATGGCGATCATGGGCCCACCTTTCGGAAGCTTCGCAGTAACTCGACGAAGCCGTCTTCGAGATCGAGATCGATCACATCCCGTACCGTGCCTCCAAGACTTTCGATGTAGGAAGTCATCCCCGATTCCCAGTCACTCACCACCCAGGTCTCGCCTGCTCCGTTCGCGGACTCGCGGCTCAGCATGCGGAATGGAGGGTTCGCGATTTCGCGTGGAGCGCCCGTCACCACAAGACGCTTGGTCCCGTGCTTGAGCTTTTCCATCGGCGATTCGGTGATGAGCCGGCCATTGTCCATGACCGCGACCCAATCGCACACCCGCTCCAACTCGTGGACCAGGTGACTCGAGATGAAGATCGTGGCGCCGCGTTCGGAGACGTACGTCAGCAGCGCGCTGAGAATGTCGCGGCGCACGACGGGATCGAGGCCATCCGTTGGCTCGTCCAGCACGAGCAACTCGGCGCCCTGCGATAGCGCGAGCAAAATCATCAGCTTCGCCTTCTGCCCTTTCGAGAGGCGTCCAAAGAGCTGCTCGCGGTCCAGCTCGAAACCCCCGCGCAGCTCCGCAGCGCGCCCGTGATCCCAACGCGGATAGAAGGCCGCTTGGAAATCGATCAGCTCTTGCACGGTGAGTGTCGCGTCGAGATGTGGCTGTTCGGGCACGTACCCGACCCGGCCGAGGACCCGCGCATGCTGTTCGGGCATGACATCGCCGAGGACCGTGATGCGTCCATCGAGCGGTCGGAGGAGCCCGAGGATGAGTCGAATGGTGGTCGTCTTCCCCGAGCCGTTGGGACCGAGGAAACCGTAGATCGATCCGGCGGGCACGTGGAGGTCAAGGTCCTTGATTTCAAAAGCCTTGCCGACGCGGTAGTGCAGGCGCTCAAGCTGAATCGCATGGGTCATGTGACCTTCACCCCCAATTCCGTTTCGAGGGCGCGTTGCAGCTCCGCCATGGACACGCCCGAGCGTCGCGCGTCGGCGAGCAGCCGCCGCACGAGCGTGACGGCTTGCTGGGACCGCTCGCGCGCGCGCCGACCCGGGGCAAGCTCGCGCACGAAGGTGCCCGAGCCGTGTCGGATCTCGACGAAGCCCTGCTCCTCGAGATCTCGATAGGCTTGTGTGACGGTCGCGGGATTTATCCGGAGCTCGGCGGCGAGCTGTCGCACCGACGGGAGCGGCGCAGCACTGCTGAGCGTGCCGTTGGCGATCGCCAGTCGGACGCGCTCGGCGACCTGCACATACAGTGGAATGGCGCTGCGGGGATCAATGCCATGAAACACGGACGGCTCGCGTTCCAGTGTATTGGTACAGTATAACACTTGCCCAGGCCTCGCAAGTGCGGGCGCTCATGGCAGATTTCACTACCGCCTAACGAGGAGTACCGATGAGCGAAAGACAGGCATTTCTCGACGCATGGAATCGCGAAAGCGCCACCACACTGAAAGTCCTGCGCGCCTTCCCCGCGGGCAAGGAAGGGTTCAAACCGCACGACAGCTGCCGCAGCGCAAAAGAGCTGGCCTGGACGTTCGTATTCGAGGGCTACGGCGGTGCGCAGGGCGTGCACGGCGAAGTCAAATGGCCGCCGCCCATGCCGCCGATACCGGAGAACTGGAACGGGATGGTCGGCGAAGTGGATCGCGCATTCCGGAAGATCGCGGACGAGGTGAAGACCGCCGACGAATCGCAGCTCAATACGACGGTGAAATTCATGACCGGGCCCAAACAGATGGGCGATGTGCGACGGCTCGATTTCCTCTGGTTCCTGCTGAACGACATGATCCATCACCGGGGCCAGTTCTCGGTCTATCTCCGCATGGCCGGCGGCAAGGTCCCGGCGATCTACGGGCCCTCCAAGGACGAGCCCTGGCGGTAGGGATTTGACTGAAGAAAACGGATAGAACCCGCGTGGCCTCCCCCGTTACGTTGCTCACCATGAGTCCCAGTGAGCGGTGGCAAGCTGTGCTGGCGCGAGATCGTCGCTTTGACGGTGCCTTCGTTTACGCCGTCCGCTCCACCGGCATCTACTGCCGGCCGTCCTGCGCCAGCCGCCGGCCCCGGCGCACTCAGGTCACGTTCTTCCCCATACCGGAAGCGGCCGAGCGCGAAGGATACCGCGCGTGCCGGCGCTGCCATCCCGCCGAGCTCAATGGCGGCGATCCGACAGTCGCGCTGGTACGCGAAGCGGCGCGCGCGATCGCCGCAGGTACCCGGCCCCGCGGGGATGCGCGCCGGCTCACGCGGGCGTTCAAGCGCGTTCTCGGCATCACACCCCGGGCGTATGCGGAAGCGCGGCGGCTCGATCGCTTCAAACAGGAACTGAAACGGAGGAAACAGGTGAGTCCCGCACTCTACGAAGCCGGATATGGCTCGAGCAGCCGCGTGTACGAACGGACCGACGCGCAGCTCGGCATGACGCCTGCGAAGTACGCGCGTGGCGCGGCTGGCGTGGGTATCGCGTATGTCGCGGTGGCCACGGCGCTGGGCCGCCTGCTGGTCGCCGCCACCGAGCGGGGCGTCTGCCGCGTCGCGCTGGCCGACAATGCCGGCATTCTCGAGCAAGACCTGCTCGCCGAATTTCCCAACGCGCGCGTGGTGGAAGACAAGAGCGGCAAGTTGCACGGCTGGGTCACCCCGATTCTCGCGTATCTCGAAGGGCGCGAACCAGATCTCCATTTGCCGCTCGACATCCGCGCAACCGCGTTTCAGCGGCGCGTGTGGCAGGAGCTACAGAAGATTCCGTTCGGGCAGACCAGGACGTACGCAGAGATCGCCAAGCGCCTCAGCCAGCCGACCGCGGCCCGCGCGGTCGCACAAGCATGCGCGAACAATCCCGCGGCGCTGGTGATCCCCTGTCACCGAGTCGTGCGCGCGGATGGCGACCAGGGTGGCTACCGCTGGGGCGCGCAGCGCAAGCAACAGCTACTGGAGATGGAGGGAGAGCAGCTCACATCTCTTTCACGCCAAGAGCCTCATAAACCCGGCCGCGATCGTACTGTGAGCTGATCGACTGCGCGTCGGCGCGAACCGCGGCGCGAATCGTGTCGTCCATCCGCACCTTCTGAATCACGGCAATGAGGACGTCAGCCAGCTGATTGTCGGACGAGATGCCCTTGGCCGACTCGAGTACCGCCAGCGTGACGGGACGTGGCACATCCTTCGCTCCGACGACGCTGAGTAGCGTGCGGCCATGCTCATAGTCGGAGTCGAGTGTGCTCGCAGCCGCGAAGAATGGCGGCCGCAATGTGTCGTCGAGCGCGTACGAGGCGCCGATCTCCGAGAGGAGTTGGGCCAACTCATAATCCGAGTCGATCGACTTTGCCGAAGCGAGGACGTCGGCGAGCATGGCTTTGCTGGTGCCGGTACGCTTTACGACCGCGTCGAGGACGCGGCCATGCTCGTAGTCGGATTCGAGTGTGTTCGCGGCCTTGAAGAAGGCGGGCCGTACGGCTTCATCGATGGGACGCGCCTTGTTCAGCTCGATCAGCAGCGTCGCCAGCTCGTAATCGGAGTCGATCCCCGTCGCGGCGTCGAGCATCCCGGCCTGCATGGCGGGCGTCAGGCCCGGCCGCGACAGCGCCGCCGAGAGCACGCGGTGGCGCTCGTAATCTGATTCGATCGTCTTCGCGGCAGTCACGAAGCCCGCCTGCATCTTGTCCGTGAGCGGCTGCGTCTTGGAAACCTCGATCAGCAGCTCCGCGAGCTCGTAGTCGCTGTCGATCGTCTGTCCCGCCATCGTCACGATCCGCTCGTAGCCCGCCTCGTCGAGCTTGCCGCTTTTGACCGCCGCCTCATAGTAGATCCGCCGCGTATAGTCACCGGACAGCTCGCCGAGCTCGTCGATGAGTCCCTGGATCCCCTTGGTGTTCAGAATCCAGCGCGCGCGCTCCTCAGCCATGAACCCGCTGCGCCGGAACATGAACGTCAGCGTCTCGGCGAGCCACGCCTTGGCCTCGGCGTCGAACGGCTGGACGGTACCGTCCACTTTGTAGACCCGCTCCAAATTGCCGTTCGAGCCGCGCTGAACCGTCAAACGCCGGTCGTGCGCGCCGTAATCCACGGCGATGGACACACGACCGCCGCTCGCGACGGTGGCGATATCGGTGAAGTCGTCGTTAAACGTGAATTTGCCGTCGCCGTCGAAGCTGATGGCACAATTGCCCGTCGTGACACTGATCGTCACCACATCACCGTCGCCTTCGTGATTGTGCGATGAGCGGCGTGTATCGCGGCCACCGCAGCCACGTAGGGAATCGACTGTCGCGGTTGCCATCACCGCCGTCGGAGCGATAGGCCGGCGTGGCGTCGTGAGCGTTCTCGGGCGCGCAGGCACGCGCGGAATTGTGTCGATGGAGCTGGAGCGCGTAGGAGCAGGCTCTGTCACGCGCGGCGCCGCTGCCGCCAGCGGAACGACGATGGCAACGGCGGCGACCCATGCGGGAACGGCAGACCGCGCGGACAGCGTGCCGCGCGAGCGCCGCGTGTCGAGCACATCGAGCAACCGCGTGGCCAGCTGGGCCGGTCGAGCCATGGCGACGCTCGCGAGTGACGTGGCGCGGGCCGCGCGCAGGCCACGTGCGATGTCGAGCAAATGTGTGGCGTAGACCGATGGCGTCGCGCCGGCGCGCAGGACGTGATCGTCGCAGGCGCGCTCACGCTCCTCACGCAGGCGCGTCGCGGCCAGCCAGACGAGCGGCTGGAACCAGTACAGTGCACAGGCGACTCGCGCGAGCAACTGGGTCAGGAAATCGTGCCGCTTCACGTGCGCGAGCTCGTGGAGCAGCACGTCACGCCGCCGCTCTTCC
>DATBFV010000212.1:0-5754 GCA_036558345.1 Gemmatimonadales bacterium
TCCTTGCTTGACGCGTCGCGCGAGCGCTTTGCGGCCTTCTTTCTGCCGCGAACGATCGTGCGCATCCACACGTTCGAGCTGCTTGACGTCGTATCCCTTGCGCTTGATGTACGCGATCTTCTCGCTGCGCACGTAGGCGTCAATGACGGCGCCGTGCTTGTCTTCGCGAAAATCGTTGACGACGAGTCGCAGCTTGGCGAGGGCCGCAAGATGGCGGCGGTCGCGCCCGGTGATGGTGACGTGGTAGATCATGGGTCGAAGGGGTAAATCCGCTTCCAGTCGTTCTTCATGTCGACGACGGTCCAGCCGTCGGCGGCTGCTTCGACCAGGGCAGTGTCGAGCCGGCCGATGTGCGTGTCGCGATCGTACATCACTTCTCGGGCGGCATCGGTGTGATGGACCACGAGACAGAACCGCGTCCCAGCCCCATCGCACGTCCATTGGAGCATCTGCAGATCGCCGTCCGAGTTTCCGAACGCCGCGACGGGACGCCGACCGATGTGCAACTGAATGGCAACGGGCTTGCCTGCGTGATCGTCGACGAAGTCGATCGCCGGCTGGCGGACCAATACCGGTCGCCCGTCGCGCTGCTCGAACGTCGTCTGGATGCTGCTACCGATCACTTGCTCGGGCGGAATGCCATAGACGCGCGCGCTGAATACCCGGACGAACTCGATGCCGCCTCCTGAGGCGATGAACGTCTTGAATCCATTGGCACGCAGATACGCCAGCAGCTCGAGCATCGGCTGATAGACCATCTCGGTATAAAGCTTGCCCGTCTTGGGGTGCCGGGCCGCGGCGAGCCAGTCGCCGGCGATCGCCGCGAATTGTTCCGGCGTCATTCCCGCATGGGTTGCGGCGATGAGCCCGGCCAGCGAACGCCGCTCGCCGGCGAGGGCCCCGGCCAGGTCTCCCCTGAGGAGGGATGCGAACGGCTCCCGCGTTTTCCATTCCGGATGCTCCGGCGCGAGCGCCTTGATGCGATCGATCAGGAAGACGCCCTGCACGTACATCGGCTGCTCGCTCCACAGCGTGCCGTCGTTGTCGAACACTGCGATGCGCGCGTCGAGTGGAACGAACCCTGGATTTCCGTTGCGCGTCGCCGTTTCGACGAAAGCGATGATCGCCGGCTTGGATCCCGTATCGCTCCACGAGGGGAGCGGATCGGGGGATGCGGTGCCGATCGCACAGCCTCCAACGGCGAGCAGCGCCGCACCATTCAGCAGGCACTTCATGGTGCCTTCACGAGACGGAACCCGAGATGGTTCGTTCCGGTACTGACTTCCCCCATGCCGCGCGTCCCCAGTGTAAAGCGCGAGCAGTACTGATCGGTGCACAGGAACGATCCACCGCGCTGGACACGCTTGGGCTCGGTGGGCTCGCTCGGATCAAACGAGGAGCTCGGTCCTTGCGGGTTCTGTGCGACGGGGGCGGTCGCTGCGAGCTCGGCGTAATAATCAGGCCGATACCAGTCGCTCACCCACTCCCACACGTTCCCCGCGACGTCGTAGAGTCCATAGTCGTTGGGCGGGAATTGCGCCACCGGAGCGATGCCGAGGAACCCGTCACCGCCGGTGTCGTGGTCAGGGAAATGGCCCTGATGCGTGTTGGCCATCGACTTCTTGCCTGGCTGAAATGTGTCGCCCCAAGGGAAAAGCTTGCCCGTGAGCCCGCCGCGCGCCCCGAACTCCCATTCGGCCTCTGTCGGAAGCCGTTTGCCCGCCCACTTTGCATACGCCAGCGCATCCTCGTAGGCGACGTGGACGACCGGGTACTGCTCTCTGCCCGCGATCGTGCTCCTGGGGCCCAAGGGGTGCCGCCAATTTGCGCCGTGGACGTAGGACCACCACTGGAACTTGTTATCCAGCGGCACGGCGTGATCGGGTGGTGAGAAAACGACGGAGCCCGCCACGAGGTTCTCGGGCGGCGCTCCCGGAAAGTCCGCCGCGCGCGGCGTCCGCTCGGCGACCGTGACGTACCCGGTTGCGCGCACGAACGCCGCGAACCGCGCGTTCGTGACCTCGGTTTTGTCCATCCAGAAGCCATCCACGTAGACGCGGTGGATCGGCCGCGAGTCCCGCGTGGCCTGCATTCCGATCGTGTCGCTCATGTCGCCGGGATCTCGCGCGCCCATCGAGAATTCACCCCCCGGGATCCAGACCATGCCATCTGGCGCGGGTCCAGGTGGTGCGCCGTGATTCTCGATGGTCGGCTCGAACGGCGATGCCGGCCGCAATGCGACGCGCGCCGGCCTGGCGCCGGAGAGCTGCCAGCCGGTCACCGCGATCGCGGCGCCCGCGAGCACCGCCGCCCACAGCCGAATGCTAGTGCGACCCACTCTGCTTCAACTTCTCGAGGATGTCATCCAGGTTGAACGTCGCAGCCTTCTGGCGCTGCGGGTAATCCTTGAACGTGGCCAAAAAGTTCGCCACATAGGCCTGCGCCGGCACCAGCAGGAAGACGTGATCCATCACGTAGTCGTAGTAAGTGTTCGAGGTGATGTCGGCGCGTTCGTACGGGTCGGTACGAAGGTTGAAGATTTTCGGAAGGCGCAGCGTCGTGAACGGCTCGGCCCAGACGAGTAGCGTTCCGGGTGCCCGCTGTTCCATAAAGACGATCTTCCAGTTGTCGTAGCGCAGCGCGGTCACCTGCTGGTCGTCGTTGACGTAGATGAACGATTCGCGAGGGCCCTTGGGCGTCTGGCCCGTCAAGTACGGGACGAGGTTGTAGCCGTCGAGGTGCACCTTGTAGGTCAGGTCGCCGACCTTGTAGCCGGTCAGCAGTTTCCCGGTGATCCCGGTATCTCCGGCGATGGCGAGCAGCGTCGGCAGCCAGTCGTGGTGCGCGACGATTTCATTCGACACCTGGCCCGGCTTGATCTTGCCCGGCCACCGGACCATGCACGGCACGCGGTAGGCCCCTTCCCAGTTTGTGTTCTTCTCGCTCCGGAACGGTGTCATCCCGGCATCGGGCCAGGTATTCATGTGCGGGCCATTGTCGGTCGAGTACATGACGAACGTGTTGTTCGCGATGCCGAGGTCATCCAGCGCCTTGAGCACGGTGCCGACGTTCCGGTCGTGGTCGATCATGACGTCGTGGTATTCGTCCTGCCACCGTCCGGCCTGACCAATGCTTGACGGCTTCGGGTGCGTGCGCAGGTGCATGTGCGTGAAGTTCACCCACACGAACATCGGCTTGCCCGCCTTGGCCTGGCGCGTGATGAAGTCCACGGCGCGCGCCGCGATGTCGTCGTCGATCGTCTCCATCCGCTTCTTGGTCAGCGGCCCGGTGTCTTTGCACACCTGCTTTCCCACCTTGCCGAAGCGGGGATCGACCGTCGGGTCATCCCGGTCCGATGCCTTGCAGTCGAGCACGCCCCGCGGTCCGAACCTGTTCCGGAACGTCGAGTCCTTGGGATAGTCCGGCAGCTCCGGCTCTTCCTCGGCGTTCAGGTGATAGAGGTTGCCGTAGAACTCGTCGAAGCCGTGGACCGTCGGCAGGAACTCGTTCCGGTCGCCCAAGTGGTTCTTCCCGAATTGCCCGGTTGCGTAGCCCAGGGGCTTGAGGAGGCTGGCGATCGTCGGGTCCTCCGCCTGGAGCCCGAGCGTCGCACCTGGCAACCCAACCTTGGTCATTCCGGTGCGCAGCCCCGACTGGCCCGTGATAAATGACGCCCGGCCGGCGGTGCAGCTCTGCTCGGCGTAATAGTCAGTGAACATCATCCCTTCCTTCGCGATCCGGTCGATGTTGGGCGTCTTGAAGCCCATCAGACCGAACGTGTAGGCGCTGATGTCGGACTGGCCGATGTCGTCACCCCAGATGATCACGATGTTCGGCTTGCCGCCTTGCGCCCCTCCCCGCGCCTGCTGCGGCCTCGCTTGGGAGTTGGCGAACCCGGCGCCGAGTGCGCTGAGGCTGAGCAACAGGCTGACACGACGGATGATGGGGTGCATAACGCGGCTCTCCTGCGAGGGGGGTGGATCAGCAACCCGTGGCCATGTATTGCAACTCCCGTGGACCGATGGGACCATTGTCCCAAGGGATAATCACTGCTCCACGTTCATGTCCGCATAGCGAACGAGCCGGCTGCGGTGGCGGTACTTGTATCCGAGCCAGATCGCCAGAAACAGCGGAATCGTGATATAGGTGGCGGCCAATCCCGACCAGTCGATCGTGTCACCCGTGAGCGCTGGATAGTTCTGTCCGAGAATGACCAGCGTGCAGAGTGCGGTCGCGAACAGCGGCCCGAAGGGGAACCACCGCGCACGATAGGGAAGGACGTCGAGGCTCTTGCCCTGTGCCAGCAGTCCCTTGCGGAAGCGGTAGTGGCTGATGGCGATCCCCAGCCACGCGATGAACCCGCACATGCTCGAGGCGCTGAGGAGCCAGGTGTATACGCTGCCCGCACCGAAGATCGACGACAGAAAGCACAGGGCGCCGATCGCCGCGGTCGCATACAGGGCGTTGATCGGAATGCCGCCCGCCGTGACCCGGGTGAACAGGCGCGGAGCTTTCCCTTCCTGCGCCATCGCGTACAGCATGCGGGTCGAGGCGTACATGCCGGAGGTCCCGGCGGAAAGCACGGCCGTCAGGACGACGAAATTCATCACGCTGCCGCGGGTTCCCAATCCCAGATCCGAGAACAGCAGCGTAAAGGGTGAGGCGCTGATGTCGCTCTTGCCGTTCTGCAAGAGCCGGGGATCGGTGTGCGGGATCAGGAGGCCGATCACGAGGATCGAGAGCACATAGAACAGCAGGATACGCCAGAAGATTTGCTTGACGGCCTTGGGGATCGACTGGCTGGGGTTTTCCGATTCTCCCGCGGCCACGCCCACGAGCTCGGTGCCCTGAAACGAGAATCCGGCGATGAGCGCGACGGCGACGATCCCCATCGCGCCGCCCACGAAGGGAGCGCCCTGCGCGAAGAAGTTGCTGAACCCCGGCGATGGATGGCGCGGGATCAAGCCGGCGAGCACGATCAGCCCGACGGCGATGAACAGCACGACCGCCACGACTTTGATCAACGCGAACCAGAACTCGCTTTCGCCGAAGCCTTTCGCGGAGAACGCATTCAGCGCGAACATCAATACCAGGAACAGCGCGCTCCAGACGATGCCCGGCGTGTTGGGAAACCAGAACCGCATGATGATCGCGGCGGCGGCGAGCTCGGACGCGATCGTGACGGCCCAGTTGTACCAGTAGTTCCAGCCGAGCGCGAAGCCGAAGCCGTCCTCGACGAACCGGCTGCCGTACGTCGCGAAGGAGCCCGAGACGGGAAGGTAGGCCGCCATTTCGCCGAGGCTGGTCATCAGGAAGAAGACCATCAACCCGATGACGCCGTAGGCGACGAGCGCCCCGCCGGGACCGGCGGTCGCGACGGAGGCGCCCGAGGCGAGAAACAGGCCCGTGCCGATGGAGCCGCCGATAGCGATCATGCTCAAGTGGCGCGGCTTGAGCACCCGCTGGAGGCTGCGCTCCACGGTTGTTACATCACTTCTTCAAACACTGCACGTAGTAGACGCCGTCGCGATTCTCGACGCCATGTGTGTCGTGGCCGAAGCCTGGGAAGCGCGCGTCCCAGGCAGCGAGCGCGCGCAGATAACCCAGATACGGACCATTGTCGGGTCCCGTGGCCTCGCCCGGCATCAGCATCGGAATGCCGGGCGGGTAGGGTACGACGCTCGTCGCGAGCACGCGGTTCGCCAGCTTCTCGAGCGGCACGTGCTCGATCTCATCTTTCACCAGATACTGGTA
>DATBFV010000213.1:0-6614 GCA_036558345.1 Gemmatimonadales bacterium
GGAGTTCGAGGCCGATGACGCGCTCGCGGCTGCGGCGCAGCGCGCCGCCGAGTCCCGCGACGTGGAGCAGGTCATCATCTGCACGCCCGACAAAGACCTGAGCCAGTGCGTGCGCGGGCAGCGCATCGTGCAGCTCGACCGTCGCAAACGTGAGATGCGCGACGAAGCCGGCGTCGTCGCGCGCTTTGGTGTCGGACCCGCGTCGATTCCCGACTACCTGGCGCTCGTCGGCGACTCGGCCGATGGGTTCCCCGGCGTCCCCGGCTGGGGTGAGAAGGCCTCCGCCGCGTTGCTCGGCCGGTACCTCCACCTCGAAAAGATCCCCGCGGACTGCAAGCAGTGGGAGGTGCCAATACGCGGCGCTGCGCGGCTTGCCGGCGCGTTGGAGGAAAATCGCACGCTCGCGTTGCTGTTTCGCACACTGGCGACGTTGCGAACCGATGTGCCCGTATTTAGTGCGCTCGACGAGTTGCGCTGGCACGGGCCGCAGCCGGCATTCGCGGAGTTGGCAAAGCACCTGGGTGTACCGGGGCTGTGGGATCGCGCCCGGCGCATCACCCAATCTCGAGAACGGTCTTGATATCCCCCTCGTGATGCGCCGAGGCTAGTTTCGCTATGATGACGACCTACCGCTATCTCATCGTGGGGGGCGGCATGACCGCGGACGCCGCCGCGCGCGCGATCCGCGAATCCGATCCCGGCGGCAGTATCGGCATCATTTCCGCCGAGACTCATCCGCCGTACAATCGGCCTCCTCTGTCCAAGGGACTCTGGAAAGGCGACGACCCCGCCAAAACCGTGTGGCGTGGCACCGACACGATCGGCATCGACCTCCAGCTGGGCCGGCGCGTGACGGCCATCAACACGAAACCGAAAACCGTCACCGACGATCGGAACAACAGCTTCAGCTACGAGAAGCTCCTGCTTGCAACCGGCGGCACACCTCGGCGCCTGTCGGTCCAGGCGAGCGAGATCATCTACTACCGGACGTTCGACGACTATCTCCGGCTCCGCGCCCTCGCGAACGAGCAGCGGCGCTTCGCCGTGCTCGGCGGCGGCTTCATCGGGTCGGAAGTCGCCGCGGCGCTCCGGACGGTGGGCTGCGACGTCACGATGATCGTCCCGGAGGACGGAATCAGTGCGCGCGTTTTCCCCGCCGATCTCTCGAAGTTCCTCGTCGACTATTACCGCGAACAGGGCGTGGATGTCCGCACGGGCGAAGGGCTTGCCGACCTGCAGCAGGGCGCGGGCAAGCTGCTCGTGAAAACGACGCACGGCAAAGAGATCCCAACCGATGTCGTCGTCGCCGGTCTCGGGATTCAACCCAACGTGGAGCTCGCCCAGCAGGCTGGGATCAAGGTCGAGAATGGCATTGTGGTCGATGAGCTGCTACAGACGAGCGCGCCGGCTGTGTTCGCCGCCGGCGACGTCGCGAATTTCTTCAATCCTGCGCTCGGTATCCGCATGCGGGTCGAGCACGAAGACAACGCCAATACCATGGGCGCGGCGGCGGGGCGCTCGATGGCGGGCAAGGGCGCGCCCTATACTCATCTGCCCTTCTTTTACTCCGACCTCTTTGCGCTTGGCTATGAAGCAGTCGGCGAGCTCGATCCGCGGCTCGAGACTCAGGCCGCGTGGAAGGAGCGCTTCCGCGAAGGCGTGATCTACTATCTGAAAGACGGCAAAGTGCGCGGCGTGCTGCTCTGGAACACGTGGGGGCAGGTCGATAACGCGCGGGCGATTATCGGCACGAACAAGCGACTCGAATGAACAAAGAGATCATTGATCATTGAATTGATCATTGGACATTCACAGCGATGCCACGCCACCGCCCCTGCCGGAACCGCAACACGCTCAACGCGCACCGCGTCACATGGCCCGCCAGAATCGCAAGCCAGATATGGATCGGCTCGAGCGTCCCGTTCTCCTGAATCACGAAGCAGATCCCGAGCGGCACGAGAATCTGCGAGATCATCGAGATATACAGGGGGCTCTTGGTATCGCCCGTTCCCTGCAGGCCTCCGGTATATGCCAGCGCCACCGTAATGAACAGTCCCGACACGCTCAGGACGCGCAGCAGCTCCGTTCCGATCTCGATGACGACGGGGTCGTGCATGCCGAACACGGCGAGTAGTTGTCGCGGCAGGAACGCGAAGAACAGGCCCACGACCGCCGCAACCGAGAGTCCATACCGTGACGCGATGCGCACCGCCTCACCCGAGCGGTCGGGGTGGCCGGCCCCGAGATTCTGTCCGGCGACGGCGGCCGCCGAGCCCATCAGTCCGACTGACGTCCACGTGATCAGGGAAAACAGCTCGACGTACGCGACGGAATAGGCACCCTGGGTTGCAGCGCTCTGCGCCAGCGACCCCATGAACGCGTACATCAGCAAGCCGCCAATGTTCATCGCAATGCCTTGAATCCCGGTCGGCAGGCCGAACCGGAACAGCTCGCGAATGATGGCCCAATCGGGGCCGAGTCCGCGGCCGCGCGGAAATGCGACGACCCAGCCACCGGTCCAAAGCTTGTAGATCGCGTAAATCGCGATGCCGCCCGCCGTGATGCACGTCCCCATCGCCGAGCCACGCGTGCCAAAGGCGGGAAAGGGTCCGAGCCCGACGATCAGAACGACGTTCAACGCGAGGTTCACGACCGTCATGACGATGCCGAGCCGCATCGGTGTGCGGGCGTCGCCCGCCGACCGCAACGCCCCGCCGAGCATGAAGAAGACCATCATGCCACTCGAGCAAACGAACATGATGCGCAGAAACGGGAGCGCCTGCGTTGCCACTTCCGGCTTCGCGTGGACGAACTCCAGCAGCCAGGGCGCGGCGAAATAGCCAACCGGCGCCATGACGCCGAGCGACAAGCCGATGGCGACGAGGAATGCTTGATACACGACGCGGTCGACCTTCTCCGGCTCCCCCGCCCCGACGAGGCGCGCGACGAGCACACTCATGCCGGTGAAGATCGATGACATGAAGACGATGACGACCAGAAGAATCTGCCAGCTCACGCCGATCGCGGCGTTCGCCTGATATCCGATCAGATTCCCGACGAGGACCTGGTCGACCATTCCCTGCAAGCCCCCGACGGCGTTCGTCACCATCGTGGGCCAGGCGATTCCCCAGACCGCGGCGCGCAGCGGTCCCTCGACGATCGAGCGATCGTAGCGCGAGACCGTCTCCCCGACTGCCACTCAGCTCAATGCCTCCATCTTCTTCAGCAGGAGCGCACGCTCGCGCGCATTCTGGGTCAGTGCCGCGGCGCGCGCCAGCTCGGCGCGCGCCTCATCGAAGCGGCCGAGCTGGCGGAGGAGTTCCCCCCGCACACTCGGCAACAAATGATAACTCGCAAGCGCGGGATCGTCCCTCAGTCGATCGACGATCTCCAGGCCGGCAGCCGGCCCGAACGCCATGCCCAACGCCACCGCGCGGTTCAGCTCGACGACCGGCGACGGCATCAGCTGCGCGAGCGCGTCGTAGAGAGCCACGATGCGCGTCCAGTCGGTCTCGTCGGCCGCGCGCGCGTGCGCGTGACACGCGGCGATCGCGGCCTGCAGCACGTAGGGACCCGACGTGCCACCCAGTGCCTCCGCGCGCTCGAGCGCCGCGAGTCCGCGACCAATCAGCAGGTAGTCCCAGCGGCCGCGGTCCTGGTCCAGCAGCAGAATCGGCTCACCGCTCGGGCTCACGCGCGCGCGAATGCGCGAGGCCTGGATCTCCATGAGTGCAACGAGTCCATGGACCTCCGGCTCATTCGGTGCCAGCTCTGCGAGGATGCGGCCGAGGCGCAACGCGTCCTCGCACAGGGCGGGACGCACCCATTCGTCCCCGCCGGTCGCGGAGTAGCCCTCATTGAAGACGAGGTAGATCACCTCGAGCACCGATTCGAGGCGCTGCCCGAGCTCGGCACCGCGCGGCACTTCGAACGGTACGCGGGCGGCGGCGAGCGTGCGCTTGGCGCGCACGATGCGTTGCTGGATCGTGGCCTTCGAGACGAGGAACGCACGCGCGATCTCGTCCGTCGTCAGGCCACCCAGCAGTCGGAGCGTGAGTGCAACACGCGCGTCGGTGGTCAACACGGGATGACACGCCGTGAAGATGAGGCTCAGCAAATCGTCGCCCACGTGATCGTCGATGGCCTCCACGAGCGCGGACTCGGGGCTTGCCTGCCCCTCGTCGAGCTCGCGGCCGATGTGCTCGTGCTTGCGTTCCTGCATCTTGCCGCGGCGCAGATGATCGATCGCGCGATGCTTGGCCGTGGCCATGAGCCAGGCCCCGGGATTATCCGGCACCCCCGACTCCGGCCACTGCTCCAGCGCGGCGACGAGCGCGTCCTGCGCGAGATCTTCTGCGACACCGATGTCGCCGACGATGCGGGCCAGACCGGCGATGAGTCTGGCGGATTCGATCCGCCAGACGGCATCGATCGCCTCAGCAGCCCTTTGTAGGCTCATCCATCATCTGCCGCACAGTTATCGCCCCCCGCCCGCACGCTGTCTGTTCTTTTCGATGGCCGCGCGCTGACGCTCTTGGTACGCGCGCATCTTGGGCGTCAACTCGGCGCCGAAATCTTCGGCTTCGAAGATCTGCCGAATCTCGATCTCTTCTCCGTTCGTGAATGGGATCCGCTTGGCCCATTCGAGCGCTTCCGCGCGCGATCTCACCTGCCAGATCCAGAAGCCCGCGACCAGCTCCTTGGCCTCCGCGAACGGACCGTCTCGCACCGTCGGTGTGGCGCCAGAGTAGCCGATCCGCACCCCTTTCGACGACGGTGCCAGCCCTTCACCAGCGAGCATGATGCCCGCTTTCACGAGCTCGTCGTTGAACTTTCCCATCCTGGCCAGCTCCTGCTCCGTCGGCATGGCGCCGGCCTCGTACTTCTCGTTGCCCTTCACCATCACGAGGAATCGCATCGCGGTCTCGCTTTCGTTGAGGTTTCGTTTCGATGCTTCATACAAGCGTCGAACGAGCCTCTGGGAAATCGACATCAATCGGCCCTATTGTTGTAGGCCTAATTGGCCGGTAGACTCGGGCATTACTCCTGCGAACTCAGAGGAAGCCTATGTGCAGAAACATCAAGACGCTCGCCAACTTTGAACCTCCCGCCACCGATGACGAGATCCGGGCGTCCGCGCTGCAGTTTGTCCGCAAGTTGAGTGGTTCGACGAGTCCGTCGCACGCGAACGAAGCGGTGTTCAACGCCGCGGTCGATGATGTCACGGAGATCGCGCGCCGTTTGATCGATTCCCTGACGACGAAAGCTCCGCCGCGCAATAGGGAGGAAGAGGCTCGAAAAGCCCGGGAACGCACAGCCAAACGCTTTGGGTAGGATGCCCTGGCTCGGATTCGAACCGAGACGCCTCGCGGCACTGCCCCCTCAAGACAGCGTGTCTACCAGTTCCACCACCAGGGCCGGCGCAGAAACATACGGAAGTGGCACAATGATGTACAGGCTTGCGGCGCCGCATAGCTTTGTCGCATGGAGCTATGGGTCGCGTTCGGATTTGGCGCCGCAGTAGGCGCGCTGGTCGGCTACATGCTTGCGCGCCAGAAGCGCGTGCCGATGCCGGTCGCTCGCCCTGCGCCTCCTTCGCAACCTCCACCAAGCTCCAAACCCTCAACACCGGCCGTTAAACACGTCGTGCTCGATGAGGGCTCGGCGAATGTTCTCAACGCGTTGAACAATCGGCTGTCAGCGATCGGTGCGCTGGCCGATTTGCTGCACGGCAGTCCCCTCGATCCCGAACGCGCGCGCGCGCTGGTGCTCCTGCACGGCGAAGTGCGCCGCGCCGCGGAAATCACGAGTCATTTTCTCGAGCTCGCCGCGCACCCCGCCGGCGCCGCCGAGCCGTGCGATCCGGCCGTCGTGGTCAGCGGTGTGCTCGCCGATCGCGATTCGACCTTCCGCGAGCTGAGCGTCAAGGTCATGCGCGCGATTCCGAGCGACTTGCCCATGGTCGCCTGCCCCATGGCACAACTCACGGAAATGCTGACGAAACTGCTCGACTTCTCGCTCCGCCGTTTGCGGGCCTCGCAACCGCCGCGCGAGCTGCGGCTCGAAGCGATCGCGACGGGCCCGTCGGTGGTCCTGTCGTTATGGGATTCCGGCGCGCCGCTGGCGGTTGAAGCAGAGCAGCGGCTCACGTCGCCGTTTCGCTTCACGCAGTCGGGCGGTGGCGGCGAAGTGGAATTCGCGCTCGCGCGCGCGCTGGCCCAGTCGGCTGGAGGCAACCTGCGGCTCAGACCCCGCGGGGGCGGCACGGGCGCCGAGGTCGTGGTGACTTTGCCACGCAGCCTGCTCGGCGCACAGCCGGGGCTCACCACGCCCGCCGAATCACTGCCGCGGATGCGGATCCTGGTCGTGGATGATGACGCGGTGAACCGGCAGGCGATGGTGCTGCTGCTCGAGCGTGAGGGTCATCAGATCGTCGCGGTCGAGAATGGGCTCGAAGCCATGGAACGCATTGGCGACCGCGACAACACGTTCGATGCAATCGTCACGGATCTGCAGATGCCGCGCCTCGGCGGCCGCGCGATGTACGAGCAGCTCGTGACCAGCCGGCCGCTCGTCGCGAAGAAGTTCGTCTTTGTGACAGGCGATCAGGCGCG
>DATBFV010000214.1:0-2034 GCA_036558345.1 Gemmatimonadales bacterium
CCACGCGAGCGGGTTGAACCAGTGCGCGGCGCACGCCAGCTGCGCGAACAGATGCGTGAGGCAGTCCCGCCGCTTCACGTGCGCGAGCTCGTGCAGCAGCACGATCCGGAGCCGATCGTCGGGCCAGCTGTCGGCGTCCGCCGGCATCAACACCGACGGACGGACGATGCCCCATGCCATCGGCATCGACGCGGCCTGGGTGCGGAGGAAGCGCACGCGCGACAGCCCAAGGGTCTGTGCGAGCTCCTCTGCACGCGCGAGCCACGGAGCGTCCACGACCGCGCGCGTCCGGTGCGACATCCATTGCACCGCCGCGAGGCCGATCAGCACGCGCCCCACGATCACGAGCGCGCCCAGCGACCAGATCGTCAGCAGCAACGTGGACCAGCTCGGAAGCTGCCGCGTCGCGTTCGTGGCGTTGCGTGCCGCGACGGACGGATCGGTCACCGGCGTGGTTGCGGTCTCTCGCGTCTCGGACCGAGGCGCGGGTGAGGGCCTGTGCGCCCGGGGCGGTGCTGACGGCGCGGGCAAGGCGATCGTCGAGGGAATAGTCGAAGCGTCCACGCTGATCCGGACGACCGGGACTTCCCAGCGCGGGAGCGCGAGGGTCAGCGCGGGAGCCGCCAGCGCCCCCATCAAGCCGAGCGCCCAGACCATGTGTCGCGCCGATGCCGAGGCGCGGCGGAGAAGCGCCGCGGTCAGCGCCGTCAGGCCGAGGATCAGTGATGTCTTGACGATGGCGTCGAGAACGAGTGTCTGCTGAAGCACGCCCATGGCTACACTCCGCTCTTCCGCGCGCCGTCGATCAGCCGTGCCAGGCGGTCGAGCTCTTCGCGGGACAGCCGTGTCGAGGGCTCGTCGAGCAGGGCGGAAATCGCCTGCTCCGCGGAGCCGTCGAAGAACGTTTGAAGAATATGCCGAAGCGCGGACCGTTTGGCGTTGTCGCGTGCCACTGTAGGCAGATAGACGTAGCGGGGCCCGTCTTGTTCATGCCGGACGTGCCCTTTGTCCTCGAGGATCCTGAGGAGGGCCCGGACCGCAGAGTAGCTCGGCGGTTCCGGCAGCTCGGCCTGCACTTCGGCGGCGGTCGCGCGCCCCTTCTGATAAAGGATATCCAGGATCTGACGTTCCCGGCGGCTCAAATCGCGATGGGCGGTAGGGGTCATAAGAGGTTCCACGGCTCCGGTCTCAAAGGCTTAGACGGAGCTCGAACCCAAAAGGTGCTACGAAAATAGCACTGTGCCGAAAATTTAGCAACCGATGGGGTCAGACCCCAATTTCGCGAGCCGGCCTTCACTCTGGGGTCAGACCCCGGCCAGGCCCTGACATAAGATCCGGGCGATGCGCCTCCCCTTTGTTTTCGCAGGTTTGGCGGCGGTCCTGTGGCAGGCGGGCGGCTCGCCGCCCTCACTCCAGTCGATCAAGCTGCCACCGGGATTCCAGATCGCCGTCTACGCCGAAGGGGTGCCCGAGGCTCGCGAGATGGCCCTCGGCGCGAACGGGACCGTGTTCGTCGGCAGCCTGAACGCCAAGACCGTCTACGCGCTGCCGGACACCAACAAGGATCATCGAGCCGATCGCGTGGTCACGATTGCCACCGGCCTCAATACTCCCAGCGGCGTCGCCTTTCACGACAACGCGCTCTACGTCGCCGAGATCAATCGGATCACGCGCTACGACGACATCGAGCGCTCGCTCGATGCGCCGCCCAAACCCGCGGTTGTCTACGACAAGCTGCCGGACGACCATCACCACGGCTGGAAGTTCATTGCCTTCGGCCCCGACGGTCTCCTCTACGTGCCTGTCGGCGCGCCGTGTAACGTCTGCGAGCCCGACGACCGCCATGGCATCATCGCGCGGATGAAGCCGGATGGCTCCGGCTACGAGACGTTCGCCACCGGTGTCCGCAACAGCGTCGGCTTCGACTGGCACCCCGTCACCAAGGAGCTCTGGTTCACCGACAACGGCCGCGACCTGCTCGGCGACGACATTCCGCCCGACGAGCTGAATCACGCTCCGCGCGCCGGCATGAAT
>DATBFV010000215.1:0-60258 GCA_036558345.1 Gemmatimonadales bacterium
TAATTCATGCACGGGTAGGTCTGCTGGTCTGAGACGAGAAGGAGAACCTGACGCGGCCCAGCGCTCACGGGAGCATAGTGCACGACGAACACCAGTTGTAACTGAGTGCCTTCAGGGCCGGGAAACATCCGGCAGGAGAAATAGTTGCCGTGCACATTTGTTCGTACGCTGGTCTGCAGCATCAACAGCGAGAGCAGAGGGACCACCATGAGCGTGCGGCGCATCAGGATGAATTTGCGCCGCCCCGTCAGGCGATGCCGTAATCCTTAGGGGCGTTACCTTACCGCGATGCGCCTGGCCCTTCTCCCCCACACCCGTTGGGGGCGGATCCGCATGCTCCTGATCGCCAGCATTTTGCCAATCTTCTTTCTCGTCATTTGGCTCTTTACGGTCAAGATGCCGGGCCCGTCGTTCTCCGGCCCGCTCCCACCGCTTACGCCGAACCAGGCGCAGCTGCGCGATGAGCTCAAGCGCCATGTGACCGCGCTCGCGCACGACATCGGCGTGCGGTCGGACGACGAATACGCCAATGTCGGGCGCGCCGCACAATACATCGACCGCACGCTCACCGCGCTCGGCTACCAGGTCGTGTCGCAGGAGTACTCGGCGTACGGCCGGACGTACCGCAACATCGAGGCGACCCTGCGCGGCACCAATCGCCCCCAGGACGTCGTCATCCTCGGCGCGCATTACGACAGCGCCGAGCGGGCGCCCGGCGCTGACGACAACGCGAGCGGCGTCGCCGGCGTGCTCGCCCTAGCGCGTGTGTTCGCGCAGGAGCGCCAGACGCGAAGCATCCGCTTCGTGTTCTTCCCGAACGAGGAGCCACCGTCGTTTCCGACCGCTAACATGGGAAGCCGCCACTACGCAACGGACGCGCGGGCGCGAAACGACCAGATCGTGGCGATGCTGTCGATCGAGTCCATCGGCTACTTCGACACGGACAAGGGAAGCCAGCGCTACCCGTTTCCGCTGAACCTCGCCTATCCCGACGTCGGCGACTTCATCGGCTTCGTGTCGAACCTGAGCTCTCGGTCGCTCCTGCATCGCGCGATTGGCGCGTTTCGCACGCATGCCACCCTTCCCACACAGGGCGCCGCGGCACCGTCGTGGGTGCCCGGCGTCTGGTGGTCGGATCACTGGTCATTTTGGAGAGAGGGTTATCCGGCGCTCATGATCACCGACACGGCGCCGTACCGAAATCCGTTCTACCACACGCCAGAGGACACGCCGGACAAGCTCGATTACGACCGCATGACCCGCGTGGTGCACGGCCTCACGCACGTCGTCCGAGCGGTTGCGAATTAGCTGATCGCGAACGCGCGGACGGGGAAGCTGCCCATTCCTTTGACACGCGGCGGGACCGCAAAGAATCGGAAGCCGCTCTCGGGCAGCGCGCCCAGGTTGGTCATGTGCTCGACGATCGCAACCCCCGCGCCGAGCAAGATCGTATGCGCGGGACGGGTACCGTCCTTATCATCGTCGATATTGAACGAGTCGATCCCGACGAGTGCCGCGCCGGACTTCACGAGATACTCCGCGGCATCCTTCGTGAGAAAAGGATGCTGTCCGGACGAGTAGGTGTCGGTGCGCCAATGCTTGTCCCAGCCGCAGTGCACCAGTACCGCCTTCCCTTTCACCTCCTGGTCCGCAAACCGCGCCCGTTCGATCGGGCGACCGGCGCCGCTCACGCGGATCACGATGCCCGGAAGATCGGCGACTGCGTCGAGTGTGTAGCCGGCGATGTCGCGGCCGTCGGCGAAACGATGAAACGGGGAATCGATGTAGGTGCCAGTATTGGCGACGAGCTCCATCTTGCCGATCTGAAAGGTCGTTCCCGATTCGTAACGCGTCTTGGAAGCGTCGCGTGAGAGCCAGTCGCTGATCGTGGGCGCCGGCAGACCACGATAGGTCACCATGCCATGCTCGATCTCATGACTCAGGTCGATCAGGCGGGCCATATCCGCGCGAATGCCTTGAGGAGATGGCTCTCAGCAGTCGTACCGTCGGGTGCTTCGGACAGGACCGTGGCAAGGCGTCGCCGCAGCAGCGGATCTCGCGTTGCCTGGGCGGCAAAATGAACGGTGAGCGGAATGAACCACGGCGCCTGTCGCGCCCCCGAGCCAGCGCGCGCGACGGCTGCGTACTGCTCGAACAGGGCAAGCAGAAAAGCGCCTTTGGACGGGAAGTGACGGTAGATGGCGCCCTTGGTGAAGCCAGCGGCCAGGGCCACCTCATCCAGGGTTGCGAGCTCGAATCCCTTGTCGGCGAAAAGCTCCAGGCCGGCCGCGACCAGCATTCCCCGAGTCTCGGCTTTGCGCCGCTGGTGTATGATTCCCACGGGTATCTAGGATACTCGTCGGCACCATTCACGCAAGATTTCCGAGCTGCGAGGAGTCTTGTGTAGATACCAGCGGGTATCACAGATACCAGATGGTCCCTTGACTGAGCTAACTGTCAGTCTAGGTTTGCCATTCGCCCGCTCTGGTCGCCTTTGCTTTCGTGCCCAGGAGAAGGAATGCCGTACATCATCGCCGAGCCGTGCATAAACGTCAAAGACCGCTCCTGCGTGGACGTATGTCCGGTCGATTGCATCTACGAAGGGCCGGACATGCTCTATATCCACCCGGACGAATGCATCGACTGCGGCGCCTGCGAGCCGGAATGCCCCGTCACGGCCATCTTCCCCGAGGAAGACACGCCTCCTCAATGGAAGGACTACATCGCCAAGAACCGCGACGTCTTCCAGAGCGACAATCCGCCTGGCAAACCGCAGCGCAAGGGCTCCTAGTCCAGCTTTTCGAGGAACGCCGCGAGGGCCTCATTCACCTTCGACGGCTGCTCGACCGGCGTCAGATGGCCCGCGGCCGGAATAAGCACGAACTCGGCGCCTGGAATTGCATCAGCCATATCCCGCATGCCGGCCGCAGGCGCGATCTGATCGTCTTCCCCCGCCACCACCAGAACCGGGAACTGAATTCGCGATAGAAGGGGCGTCGAGTCGGGACGCTCGCGCAACGCATGCAGCGCGCCGACAATCCCGGCGACCGGTTGACGCTCGATCATCTCCGTGATTTCCCGGACGACATCGTCCCGCTGCTCTCGTGCAAGCAGCTTCGGGACCAGCTCGGCAGCAACCGCCGCCGCGCCCTCGCGCTGCGCCGTTGCCGCGAGTGCATCGCGACCGCGTTTGGCCTCCGGTGTGTCGGCCGCAGCCTTCGTGTTACACAGGATCGCGGCGCGCACACGATGGGGGTGCCGGCGCAGCAGCTCGAAGATGATGTACCCGCCCATGGAGAGGCCACACATGACCGCCTGGCGAATCTGCGCGCGGTCGAGCAACGCGACGAGATCGTCGGCATAGGTGGTCATCGTATATGCGCTCGGCGCGCTCGGAACCTCCGCCGAACGCGCGCCGCGCAAGTCCGGCGCGATACATTGCCACCGCGCCAATCCGGAGAGCTGGTGACGCCACATCCGGTGATCGAACGGGAATCCGTGGATGAACAGAATGGCCGTCGTCATGGCCAAGCGAAGGTATGCCAGAACACCGCGCGTTGCACATTCACGTCGGCACGACTCAAGAAACATCCAAACGCTTTTGCGCCGTACGTTGGATCGAGGCGGAGTCCGTGCTCGCCAGCTAACGCTCGCGCGCGCTCACCTTCAGGCGTCGGATGACCGTATCCTCGTCCCAGGGCATCGACCACGCGTACGCGGATTGCCGATCGTGGAACACTGAACTCGAGTCCGGCCTGCCTCACTAACGCAGCTGCGCGTCGAGCAAGCCGCAGCGTTCGCCACCGGTTCGCGACGATGCGCGACGCCACGCGCACACCGATGACGTCCGTTCTCCAACCGAGCCACGCGACGGCGAGAGCGATGCCGGCCGCCGTGCTGCCGGTGCCGAGCGGCAGGACGATGGCGTCGGGCGGTGTGTCGAGCTGCGTTCCCAATTCGAGTCCGGCGAGAAGATGTCCGAGCACCGCGCGTGGATCCGCGCCCCCGCCGGGAATCCAGCGCGGCTTTCCCGCGCCGATGTGGCGCGCGGCGCGCCACGCGCGTATCACGGTCCACGGAAGTGTGACGAAGCTCGACGCGCGCACGACGAGGCGCGCCGTGTCGTCGATCGCGCGGCCCACCGCGCGGCTGGCGTCGGTCTCGGGTTGCGGGAACAGCACGGCGGCCGCCCGGTGACCCAACGCCTGCGTCGCGCGAGCCGTCGCGAGACAATGACTCGACCCCGCGCCGCCGATCGTCACGAACACCGAGCGCGGTGGCGCGCCGGCAAGCAGAAACTCGAGTCCACGCACTTTGTTGCCGCCGCCCAGGTCTTCCCGCTTGAGCCAGAGGGCCTCGAGACCGAGCGCGCGTGCAAGGTCGGCGCGCGCCTCGAGCGGCGTCGGCCAGTCGCCGAGACTGCACGGCGCGAACGCGATACGTATCTTTGTGGCCAACACTGCGGAGCGATCCATGCGAGTTGCCACCGATTACATCCGTCATGCGGCGCGAATGGCCCGCAAATATGCGGGCGATCCGTTCGGCGGAGCCCCATCCGAAGCTCCCGATGCGGAATTCTACAAGACTCTGGCGAAGGCGCTCGAAGAAATTGCCGCGGGGATGGAGGCGCTCGGGAAAGAGGAGTGAGCGCGCCACTCTACATCGATACCGCGCCCGAGCTCGACGCGTTCGTCGCCAGCGTCCATCGGGTTGGCGAGTCGCGGCTCGCCGTCGACACTGAGGCGGCCAGCTTTCACCGGTATCGCGACCGCATCTATCTCGTCCAGATTTCGAGCCCGACCCAGACGGCGCTCATCGATCCCGTCGCTATCCCGAATCTCGAGCCGGTCGGCAGCCTGCTTGCCGATCCACAGCTCGAAAAAGCATTCCACGACGCCGACTACGACCTCCGCGTCCTCGACCGGGACTACGCGTTTCGTGCCGTCCGACTGTTCGACACCCGGATTGCCGCTCAGCTGGCGGGTGAACCGGCCATCGGCTTGGCGGCGCTGCTGGAAAAGTACGTCGGGGTGAAGCTCGACAAGCAACACCAGAAGGCGGACTGGTCCATTCGCCCCCTGACGCCGTCAATGCTGGCCTATGCGGCGGCCGACACGCGATATCTGCTCGCGTTGCGGGACGCCTTGGAGCAGCAGCTGCGCACGTTGGGCCGTCTCAGCTGGGCGCACGAGGAGTTCAAGCAGCTGGAGTCGTTGCGCTGGACCGGCACTGCGCCGGGTTCGGATGACGACAGTTACCTGCGACTGAAGGGCGCGAAAGGACTGGGCCCGCGCGGTCTCGCCGCCCTACGACTGTTACATCGCTGGCGGGATACTGTCGCCGCGCGCGACGACAAGGCGCCGTTCCGAATCATCGGCAACGACGCCTTGGTTGCGCTCAGCCGCGCGATGCCGACCACTCGCGCGGACCTCGGCAACATCCGCGAGCTTCCCAACTCGCTCGCGCGGCGCCACGGCGACGCACTGCTGGAGACGCTTACCCGCGCGAAGACTCTACCCGAGGGTGAATTGCCTCGACTCACTCGCGCACCGCGCCTCGCGAAGGATCCTGGTTTCGATGCGCGGCTCGAGCTGCTCAAGACGGCGCGCAATCGTATCGCGACAGAGCTCGGACTCGAACCGGGAGTGCTCGGTGGACGCGGAATGCTGGAAGCAGTCGCCCGGGCTCGACCAACGAATCGCGCCGGGCTCGAGCAGATCGGCGAGCTCCGGCGCTGGCAAATCGAGGTGCTGGGAGACGCGTTTCTCGAGGCCCTGCGCTAGAACCCCATCATCGCGCGAATCTTCGGATCGATGCGCTCCGGGGTCCAGTACGGCTCCCACACGATGTCGATGTCGACATCCTTCACGCCTTCGAGCGCACGCACGACTTTGTAAATGTCATTGGTGATCATGGGTCCCGCCGGACATCCAGGCGACGTCAGCGTCATGTTGATGCGGACGAGCCCCTCATCGACCTCCACGTCGTACACGAGCCCGAGGTCGACGATGTTCATGTCGAGCTCGGGATCTTTCACCTGGCGTAATGCCTGGCGGACCGTATCAGCACTGAGGACAGCAGTCGTCACAGCGGTATCTCCTCCAGCGAACCTAGCGACCTGGGATACCCCGCACCAGACAGCGGCGGCGCAGCGCGATCCAGGCGTAGATCCGGCGGGCGAGTGGCAACGCGCCCGGGATGTGAAATAGCGGCGCGATCCACCGCTTTCCGGGAAACAGCCGGAGCAGCTCGGGTACCGCATCCGCACCGGCGTACACGCGACCGTCGGGCAGAATCAGATGCATCGCAGCGGCGAGCGCCGGCAATGCGATGCCGAAGCGCGCTACTCGGGTCGCGTCCTGGAACGGCACGAACCGCAGCACGTGTTCCCGGTCCCAGCGCTGCAGGAGTGCGACGGCTTGCCGACACATCCCGCATTCTCCGTCATAGATCAGCGTGTGATCAGTGCGCAGTGGTGCCGAGGCCATCGACGGCGCGCGCGGCGGCGTCGGCCACGCGCGCGCGAACCTCTTTCAGTTTGGTGAACGAATGACCCGTCCTCGGGTCGAACGCGCGATTGGTGAGCAGCAGCACAAAGACGTCACGATCGGGATCGATCCACAGGGACGTGCCCGTCCACCCGGTGTGACCATAACTGCGCGGGCCGAACAGCGTCCCCGCACTCGATGTCTCTTCGCCAGTCGGCAGCGCCTCCCATCCCAGCGTGCGGGCGCTCACGATGCCGCGACGACCGCGCACGGCGATCTGCGTGAACTGCTGCACAGTCTCTTGCCTCAGCAATCGCGGATGACCGGGTAACGCACCCTCGTTGAGCATGAACTGCGCGAATCGTCCGACGCCGCGCGCCGTCGCGAACAGTCCGGCATTCCCCGACACGCCGCCGAGCATACCCGCGCTCGGGTCATTGACGACGCCGGCGATGGGATGCCCGCGCCAGAGTCCCGTCGGCGCAGTCCGTTTTTCCAGACGTTTGGCCGGACGAAACAGCAGGTCCTGCTCGAGACCGAGCGGCGTGTAGATGGCACGCGTCGCAAAGACATCGAGTGGCGCGCCACTCACGCGGCGCACGATCTCGCCCAACAGAATCGCGTTGAGATCCGAATACACCATCTGCTTTCCGGGCGGCGCGATCGGAACCGTTGTCAGCACCATCAGCAACGCGGCCGCGCTATCCGCCGCCTCGCGCAACGGCAGTGTCGCGCGCAACCCGGAGGTGTGCGTCAGGAGATGTCGCACCGTGATCGCCGCGGTGCCGGGACTGTTGAACTCCCGGATGTAGCGCACGACGGGTGAGTCCAGGGCAACTTTGCTTTGCTCGACCAGCAGCATCATCGCGGGCGTCGTGGCCATTACCTTAGTCAGCGACGCCAGATCCCAGAGCGTGCTATCGACGCTGACCGCGGCACTGCCGGAGTTCCAGGTGAAGTGTCCGTAGCCCTTGGCGAACAGGACCGTGTCGTGCCGGCCGATCACGAGCGCGGCGCCAGGGTAGACGCCCTGGCGGATGCCAGCCAGGACGGCGGAGTCGAGCGCGGTCGAGTCTACGGCTGGACCGACCCCCGAGCCGTGCGCCGGGGCAGAGGCCTGCATCAACGCCAGGAGGAGCGTTACGACCAAATGCCCGGAATCCGCCGGCTGCAGGAGGGACAGCGCCCGTCGACTCCGACGCGCTGCTGTTTGATGACGTAACCGGAGCGCTCGATGAGGAGATCCCCGCAATCGGGGCAATAGGTGTGTTCCCAGCGACCGACGCGCCCGGGAAGATTGCCGGCATAGACGAACTTCAGCCCCGTCCGGGCACCGATCTCGCAGGCCCGCAGCAGCGTCGCTGCCGGTGTGTTCTCGGAGTCGGTCATCCTGTAGTCCTTGTGGAACGCCGTGACATGCCAGGGGATCTCCGGCGACACGCCCGCGATCAACTCGGCCGCCCGCGTCAGTTGCGCTTCGTCATCGTTGAAGCCGGGCACGATCAGCGTCACGATCTCGAGCCAGAAGCCCCGCTCGTGAACCATGCGGATCGCATCGAGCACGTGTTGCAGGACGCCGCCGAGCTCGCGGTAGCGCCGATCCTCCGTCGCCTTGAGATCGATCTTGTAGCAGTCGGTCCACGGTCGGATGTAATCGAGGACCTCGGGTGTGGCGTTGCCGTTGGAGATGAACGCAGTCTTCAACCCGGCGCGCTGGGCAAGCTTGAAGACGTCCACCGCCCATTCGGCCGTAATCAACGGCTCGTTGTACGACGACCCCACCATCCGCGCGCCTTCCCGCTTAGCGAGCGCGACGAGCGCGTCAGCTGTCACGTCAGTCGGCATGACTCCAGCGCTGTCATCGCGCAGGGCCTGCGACGTCAGCCAGTTCTGGCAATACCCGCAATGGAAATCGCAGCCGAGCATGCCGAAGGTGAGCGTGTGGCTGCCGGGAAGGCAATGGAAGAACGGTTTCTTCTCGGTGGGGTCGGACTGCAGCGCGGCGACGTAGCCTGCCGGCGCGAAGAGCGTCCCTTCCCTGTTGAAGCGAACCTTGCAGATGCCGCGCCGGCCGGGCCGCACGAGACAACGGTGACCGCAGGCCACACAGCGCACGGCACCGTCCGGGAGCGGCACGCCGAGATCCGCGACGCGGACGCGCCGGTCGAGTGTCTCCGCAAGCGACGCGGCTGGCAGGTCGGCCGGCTCGAGCAAGGTCAGGCGGCGGGCCAGAAGCGCTCCTACCGCAGCGAGCCCGGCGACAGCTGATACAGCAAGACCGCCGTACGGATGTCCCGGGAAGACAAGGCGCGCACTTTTGCCGTCGGATACATGATGTCGGTCGAATCGCTGGAGTGATCCAGACCCAGCACGTGCCCGGCTTCGTGGAGCGCAACCACACGGATGTCATCGGTCCCCAAGGGCCGGCTCTTGGGGTCGAAGGTGGCGAACGTCACGATCGCAGATTGGATCTCACCATTGTCATCCCATCGGACATCCGTTTGGCCGGTCCGCTCGATTTCGAACTGGATGCGCCAGCGGACGACGACCTCGGCTTGCTCCGAATCCGCTTCGAAATCGAAGCGGACCGGGACGCCGACGCTGGTCCAGGTGTCAAAGGCCCCGCGCACGGCCGCGATGAACGCCGGTTGGAAATTCGAGACAGTGGACGGCGCGATCCATACACGGATCGGCGAGCGCTCGCGATTGTCCCAGCGCCGCAACGTCGAATCGCTGCTCGCGACCATCTCAGCGAGGTAGGTGCCGGTGCCGCTCGCCCGAATGCGTCGCCGCGTCTCTGCTCGCGCGAGCATTTCGATGTACGTGGGCTCGCGCGGCTCGGACGGCGTCTCGGTTCCTTCCGTCAAGGTCATGCCGGCCTGAGGCACGGGGACGGCGGCGGGGGGTGGCGCCGGGGGTGGGATCTGCGCCGGCGTACTGACCGCCATGGTGGGCGCGTGTGGCTGCACGGCGCGCCGAGGATGTTTGGGCCGAAACGCGTCCCAAAAGATCAAGATGATCATGAGCGCCGCTGCCGCAGCGATCATTCCCGTGAGCCGACGTTCCACCATGCGCGCAATATGCGAAGATGCACTGCCGCGACGCTAGCTTTGCAATTCGCACATCTCTATGATTGTGGCCCGCATGTGCTTGGACCGTGATAGGTGATCGCGTTGCCCGCGAGGCAAATCGTCCGCTGGCGCGGCTGGGTCATCGCTGCGTGGGCGATACTCGCACTCCTGTTTGTACCCAAGGCTACGCATGTCCAGCGCGTGCTCGCCGTGCGCGGCATGAACTTCGAGCGCAGCGAATCGGCACGCGCGACGCAGTTGCTGCGCGATGAGTTTCAAAACCCGATCGCCGATTATGTGGCGATCGTCGTCCACGGCCCTGTCCGCTACACCAACCCCCGTTTTGTCACAGTGCTCGATTCGATTTCTGGGGCGCTCAAGCGACAGACGTATATCAGTCAGGTGGTATCGCTCCGCAGCATCGGCGAATCGACCTTCGTCACCCCTGACCGCCGCACCACGTTTCTCATCGCCGCGCTGTCCCCCGCGAGCTACAAGGACGTCAGCCGCACGGTCGTGCCGGAGCTTCGCGAGACGGTGCGGAGCACGCTTCAGCGACTCGCCCGGGCCGACGGCTTCGACGTCAAGGTGACCGGCAACCCGGCCCTCGACTACGACGTCCGCACGATCAGCGCCGAGGACACCCGCCGCGGCGAAGAGCGCGCCGTGCCGCTGACGCTGCTCGTGCTCGTGCTTGCGTTCGGTGCGCTCGTTGCGGCGACACTGCCGATCATCGTGGGCATCCTCGCGATCACGATCGCGCTCGGCATCGTCGCCGTCGCGGCCCAGTTCCAGTCGATGTCGGTCTTCGTGCTGAACATCACGACCATGGTCGGCCTCGGCGTAGGAATCGATTACTCGTTGCTCATCGTGACGCGATTTCGCGAGGAATTGAATCGCGGCCTCTCGCCCGTGGATGCCGCGGTCCGCACGATTCAGACCGCGGGATCGGCGATCGTGACATCGGGACTGACGGTGGTGGTCGGGTTCGCCGCTCTGATTCTGACCCCGCTGACCGAGACGCGCTCCGTCGGGCTTGGTGGACTGATTGTCGTCGGAGTGGCAGTCCTCCTCGCGACGACGCTCCTGCCTGGGCTCCTCGCGGTTCTCGGCCGCGACATCGACCGCCCGAAATGGCTCGCGCGCATGCTTGCGTGGATCCACACCCCGCAAGGGTGGGAGCGGTGGGCGCGCTCCCTCGGCCACCATCCCTGGCGCGCGATTCTGGGCGGCGGTCTCGTCGCGGCGCTCCTCACACTGCCCCTCACGCAGATCAAGATCGGGTTGCCGGTCCGCAACTGGTTCCCGCCGGAGACCGAATCGGGGCAGGCGCTGGAGGCCTTGCGGGAAATGGGCGCGAGTGGCGTCATCCAGCCGCTGCGTATGGTCGTCCACCTTCCCGCCGGAGAATCCGCGCTCTCGGGCCGTCGCTTGGGTGGACTGAAGGCGCTGAGTGACTCGGTCGCCAAGGACCCGCGCGTGCGCGAGGTCCGCGGCGTAGCGACGCTGCGGCCGGGCCTGTCCACGCTGCAGCTCGCGATGTTCTACGACGACCCCGATTCGGTCCGCGAGCGTTACCCGGAATTCTTCAACGCGTACCTCAGCAGAGACCAACGCACCACGCTCATGGACGTCATCGCGGTTGATACCGTGTCGCTGACCGGCATGATGGATCTCGCACGCCACGTCCGCAGCACCGTCGCGCGCAGCACGCGGTTACGCGGCGCCGAAATCGTCGTCGGCGGCTTCGCGGCGGCGAGTCTCGATCTCCAGGAAAACCTGCTGGCCCGCTTTCCCGGGATCGTGGCGATGATCCTCGGCGTCACGGCGATCATGTTGCTGATCGCGTTTCGCTCGGTGTTGGTACCGCTCAAGGCGGTGGTGCTCAACTGTGTGTCGGTGAGCGCTGCGTTCGGCATCACCGTCCTCGTGTTCCAGCACGGCTACGGCTCGAGCTTGTTCGGCCTCCAGGGACCGACCGAGGCGATCTTCGTCATCGTGCCGGTCCTCGTGTTCGCAACCGTCTTCGGCCTGTCGATGGATTACGAGGTGTTCCTGCTGACGCGCGTGAAGGAGGTGTTCGACAAGACGGGGCGGAATGACCATGCGACGATGGAAGGGCTCTCCACGACCGCGTCCACGATCACGTTCGCCGCGCTGATCATGATCATCGTGTTCGGAAATTTTGCGTTCACGCGCGTCCTTGCCGTGCAGTTCATCGGATTCGGCCTGGCGATCGCCGTCCTGCTCGACGCCACGCTCATCCGCATGGTCCTCGTGCCGGCGATCATGCACATCGCCGGGCGGTGGAATTGGTGGCCGGGCGTCCGCGCACCGCGACGTGAGACGGATGTCGAGGAGGCTACGTAGCGTCCAGAAGCTCGAGCTTCTCACCCCAGACATCCCAGTGCCATGCCTCCACGCGCACGCCGGTATCCGGGTCCTTCAGGGGCTTGTGCTGAAGCCAGCGCGGCTGGAAACCCAGGACGCGCCCTAGCGCGAGCAGCCTTTCCTTATCTGAGCTCACGAGGTGGACCATCGGCTCACCGTGGATCCTGTGCCGATGAAGCCAAACGCCGCCGTTCAGGGCGAAACGCATCCCTTCCCGGCGGCGTCGAAACTCACGATATGGTGGCTCTAGGTGCAGGTGATCCTGCCCTCGATCGTCGCGGGAGCCAGTGCCGGCGCGTTGCCTTGGAAGAGCACGCACTGGCGCGGGGTCTGAGCGTGCACAGCCCTGGCCGACCAGCCGCCGGGGGAAGCCGTGACGATCGTCAGCGTCACACCCGTGGACGAGTTGAAGTTGTTCAGGGCAGCCAGGCTGCTCGTATAGAACGTGCTGTCATAGAAAAAGGCCTCTTCCGCCGTCGCCAGGTTCTTGAGGTCGGACTTCATCTGGGCGACGTAGGCCTTTTGCTTCGTGTTGGCGAACTTCGGAATAGCCATAGACGCCAGAATTCCGATGATCACCACCACAATCAAGAGTTCGATCAGCGTAAAGCCGCGTGATTTCACTTATTTACCCTCCGGGCGCGAAAGGGCGTCGATCAAAGAGACCAGGAATCGACGACCTATTGTGGGCGCCTCGAGGGGTTCATGCAAGAGGCGTGCTTAACCCTTGGCATCGACCCAATTCTTTCCGACGCCGACAGTTACGACGAGCGGCACCCGTAGATTCGCCACCCCCTCCATCTCGCGTTTTGCAAGGTCTCCAGCGCGGGATACTTCAGGTTCCGCGACCTCAAACACCAGCTCGTCATGGACCTGCAGGAGCATCTTGGCATCCAACTTGGCCGCGCGCAGCGCGGCATGAATCCGGATCATCGCGATCTTGATCAGGTCCGCCGCCGAGCCCTGGAGCGGCGAATTCGTGGCGGTCCGCTCGCCGAAGGCGCGGATGCTGAAGTTGCGATCGCGCAGCTCGGGGATGTAGCGCCGCCGCCCGAACAGGGTCTCGACGAACCCCTTCTGGCGAGCCTCCTCGATGGTGCGATCGAGCCAGGCGCGCACGCCGGCGAAGCGCTCGAAGTACTGCTTGATGAATGCCTTTGCTTCTTCCAGGGTGATCCCGAGCTGGCGCGACAGCGCCAGGGCCCCCTGCCCGTAAATCGTTGCGAAGTTGATCGTTTTTGCCCTGGCGCGCATCTCACCCGTGACCTTTTCCTCCGGGACCCCAAAGATCACGGCCGCCGTCTGACGATGGATGTCGCCACCACGCTGGAAGGCGGCGACGAATGAGGGGTCTTCGGAGAAGTGCGCCAGGAGCCGCAGCTCGATCTGCGAGTAGTCGGCCGCCAGCAGCATCCGACCCGGCGGCGCGACAAACGCGCGGCGGATTTCGCCGCCGCGCTTGGTGCGTATGGGGATGTTCTGCAGGTTGGGATCCGATGACGAAAGCCGCCCGGTGGCGGCGCCGGTCTGATTGAAGCTGGTGTGGACGCGTCCATCCACGGCGCTGATGTAACCCGGCAACGCGTCCACGTAAGTCGATTTGAGCTTCGTCAGCTCGCGAAATTCGATGAGCAGGCGCGGGACTTCGTGGCCCAGTGCGGCAAGCTGCTCCAGCACTTCGACGTCTGTCGAGGCGCCGGTTTTGGTCCGTTTTTGCACGGGCAGCTTGAGACGCTCGAACAGGACGGTCCTGAGCTGCGGCGTCGAATTGATGTTGAACTCACCGCCCGCGGCCCGATAGATGTCGAGCTCCAGTTGCGTGAGCTCCTTATTGAACCCGCGAGACATCTCACCCAGCAAGGCGCGGTCTACGAGAATGCCCGAAGCTTCCATGTCGACGAGCACAGGAATGAGCGGGATCTCGATTTCGTCGAGCAGGCGTCCGAGATGGTGCGCCTCGATGTCGGCACGGAAGGCTTCTTCCAGGCGCAAAATCATCTCCGCCTGCGCAGCGGAGACGCGGGCCGCTTCAACCGGGGGCACCTGCGCAAATGTGCGCTCCGTGCTTCCCGCACCCTTTCCCTTCCCCAGGAGCTGCGCGGTCGTTGGGAGCTCGACCGAGAGATGCTCTCGCGCCAGGTCGTTGATGGCATGCGAGCGGTTCCCCGGATCGAGCACGAAGCTCGCGACCATGGAATCGTAGGCCGCGCCGGCGAAGGGAACGCCGGCGCGCGCGAGCGCAACCCACTCCGCCTTGATGTCGTGCCCCGCCTTGCGCACTGCGGGGTCGGCGAGCAAGGCACGGACCGGCGCGAGCGCGTCGCTGGTCAGCGGCGGCAGGTTCCTTGGCGGCGTCGCGTCGAACTCCCCTTCGCGGGCCTCGTGACCGAACGGCAGGTACCACGAGCGCCCAGGCGCGACGGCAAACGACAATCCCGCCAATCCGGGCTCTGTTCGCAGCGCAACGAGTCGCGCCGCGCGGAGCTCGTCGATCAATGCGGGAATGCCGGCCGGGTCGTCGATGATCTGCGGATCGGCGAGGAGCGGGACGCGCGGTCCGGCCGGCGCAACCGCTCCCCCTCCCGTTCCCGTCGCTGGGCCCGGGGCCGCGGTTGAGGGCGTGACGACGGCGACGGTGGTCAACGCGTCGAGCTTCGGGATCAACGTGCGGAACTCGAGCTCGGTGAACAGCGCGGCGAGCGCATCGGTGTCGGGTGTGCGGACCCGCAGCTGGTCGAGATCGAGCTCGATGGGCACGTCGCGCCGCAGCGTCACGAGCTGCCGCGAGAGCCGCGCGTTGTCGGCCTGCGCCAGAAGGGCTTCGCGCGGGCGCTTGCCGGAGATCTGGGCCGCATTCGCAAGGATCGCGTCGAGATCGCCGTAGGTCTCGAGTAGCTGCACCGCCGTCTTGTCACCGATTCCCTTGACGCCCGGAATGTTGTCGGAGCTGTCGCCGACCAGGGCGAGGTAGTCCACCACGCGCTGGGGCGGCACGCCGAGCCGCTCGCTCGCATTGGACTGATCGACCCACTGCTCTTCGACGGCGGCCTGGCCCCCGCGTCCGGGATTGAGCAGCGCGACACCCTCGCCGATCAGCTGGTAGAAGTCCTTGTCACCCGAGACGATGACGGCCTGGAGGCCACTGCCCGACGCGCGCTGCGCCAGCGTTGCGACGACGTCGTCGGCTTCGTAGCCATTGAGGGCGATGACTGGAATGTGAAACGCATCGAGGATCTGGCAGACGCGCTCGAGCGAGCGGTCGAAGTCCTGCTGCAATTCTTCCCCGAGTTTTTCGCGCGTGGCTTTGTATTCGGGATACTGTTCCTGGCGGAAGGACACACCCCGATCGTGCACCCAGCCGATGTACTCCGGATGGTAATTCTCATACAGCCGCAGCAAGAAGTTCGTGATGCCCCACACCGCCGACGTATTCTCACCGCTCTTGGTGGTGAGCGGCCGCGCGATCATGGCGAAGAACGCCCGATAGATAAGGGCGTAGCCGTCCACCAGAAACACGTTCTGCTTCCCGGCGGAGGTGGCGGGGATCTTGGGCGCAGGGCGCGGCGGCATAGGCGAGAAAACTAAACCCCGGGGCCAAGGGGGGCCCCGGGGTTTCGAGCGACGGTCGGGTGAAGCGGGCGTGTGTTAGACGCGCACGACGTTCGTGGCGTGGAGCCCTTTATCCCCCTGCTTCACTTCGAACTCCACGACCTGACCCTCCGCGAGCGTCTTGAAGCCATCCATCTGGATTGCGGAGAAATGCACGAACACGTCTTCGCCGCCTTCCTGCTCAATGAAACCGTATCCCTTGGCGTCATTGAACCACTTCACCTTTCCCTTGATCACGATCCGCCTCCTGCAGAGTCTGTTCCTCAGCCCAACGTGGACGGGGCTAGAAAAGACCCGTCACGCAAGAGACTGTCAAGCGGGATTTCTACGGTTCGTACAATGCGCGGTACAACTCGCGATTCCGCAACAGGCTGCGGACATATCCGCGCGTTTCTGGATACGGGATCAGTTCGATAAACCGGTCGGGGTCGTCGGCACCCGCTCGCTCGAGCCAGCGGCGCACAGGTGTGGGTCCCGCGTTGTAAGCGGCGACTGCTGCATCGACACGTCCAAAGCGTTTGAGCAATTCGGCGAGATGTGCGGCGCCGAGGTGGAGATTCAGGTCGGGCACGGTGATCCAGTCGGGATAGAACGTCACATCGAGCCCGCGCGCCAGCAGCGACGCTGTGCTGGGGAGCAGTTGGGCCAGCCCGCGCGCGCCCGCGGGCGACAGCGCTTCAACGTCGAACACGCTCTCCTGACGAACGAGGGCCGCGAGCAGCAGCGCATCGACGCCGAATTCCTGCGCCTCGGCCTCGACAGCGGCACGGTTTGGCCAGGGGAAAATCGCCCGCAGCACCCGCACGTCGCCCGGCGCGAGCAGCGCGGCCTGCCATGCGAGCCGCACGCCCGCAGAGCCGTAGCCTCGGCTCGCCAGCCCTTCACTCCAGGCGAGCAGCGATTCCAGGTCCTGCGGCGGCCGCGTGACTACGACGCGAACCTCAGTCTGTGCTTCGCTGTCGAGACCGGCGAGCAAGAGCGTGTCGATGCGTGCGAGGCCCGCGGCGATCGCCGGCGACGGTGTGGTCGGCGCAACGACCGTGGGAGTGGCGGGCGGCGTGAATTCCAGCGGACCGAGATTGGTCTCGCGCCGCGCGCGCATCCCGTAATAGCCGAGCGAGTCTTCGTGTGCGAGCGCCACCCAGATCCGGCGTGCGCCGGCCGTGTCACCGCGCGCCTCGGCCATCTTGCCGAGCCAGAAGCGCGCGGCGGTGCGCTGCGGACCTAGTGCGTCGATTTCCGATTGATACAGAGCGGCGGCACTGTCTGGATCGCCAACGCTCTCGGCATGCGTCGCGAGCCGGAAGCGGGCGAGCGACGCTCGCGCATCGGCGGGGAAACGCGTGATCAGCTCCGTGTACCAGCGGCCGGCCTGACCCCAGTCATTCCGCCCGTCGTACATATCGCCGAGGATGTACAGCGCGCCCGGTGCCGCTGAGTCGCTGGGATAGCGGTCGGCGAAGTCCGACAATGCGGAGCTTGCGCTCGAATCACCGAGTCGCACGAGCACGCGGGCGCGGCGGTACGTGGCGAGCGGCCGGGCGGCTGAGTCGCGCGCGGCCGCCGCATACGCCCGCACCGCGTCACGCAGGCGACCGGACCCGATCAGCAGCTCGCCATAGAACAGCAACGTGGCCGCACTGGAGTCGCCGCCGCGCAGCGCATGCTCCACGTGAATGCGCGCGTCCCGCACCGTCGTGCGGCGGTTGAGGGCGCGCCCAAGGGCGACGTGCTCGTCCGGGGACTGCGGTGGCAGCGGGCCAATCGCCAAGCTCACCGCCGCAGCTGCGTCGTCACTCAGCGGATCGCGCGCGAGCAGCGTGTAGAGCAGCGCGCGTGCGCGCGCGGAGTCACCTGTCGCGAGCGCGAGCCGTGCCGCGTCGAGGCTCTTGCCAGCCGCGGCAAAAGCGGCGAGGGCGCGGGTCGTATCCGCGGCGAGCAGGAACGAACGCGCGCGCGCGACCGGCACGCCGCGCGACGCCGGTGCCGGTATCCCGTCGAGCAGCCGAGATACGAGCGCCGTGTCACGCGTAACCCGCGCCTGGCGCACGCGCAGCCAGGAGTCGATGCTGGCCAGCTTGCCGCCGGCCCGGGCCGCGACGAAGGCAACCGCCGCGCTGTCCGGCTGGCCGGCGGCGTCGAACGCAACGCCGGCGCGCACGGCGAGCAGCGGTGCGCGAGCGGCGGGTGCACGCGTTCCCGCCAGTCGGAAGTGGGCCGCCGCTTCCGTGAATCGGCCGAGACCGAATTCCGCCTGTCCCAGGACGGCGAGCGCCTCACCGTCGGCGTAGTCGGACAACCAGGGCTGACCCACGAGGAGAGTCCGCGCGTGTTCGAAGCGGCGCGCATGAACCTCTGCCTTGGCGCCTTCGACGATGAGAAACGCGTTCGGATTCGGGTCGCGACGCGCGGCGGCCAGTAGGGTTTCGGCCGCATGCCAGGGCCGGCCGGAGAGCCGGAGCGAATCGGCGCGATAGGCGGCGGTGTGGTCAGGCTGCGCGGCCGCCTGCGCACACAACCGGGCGGCCGTCGCAGCAACTAGTGCCGTTCCCGCCAGCGCGATCCGGCGTTTCACTGGCGGGACTGCCTTACGCGCATCAGCACGCGCTGATAGTCGGAGCGCGACGACGGGGTCAGCCGGAAGCGGCTGAATCCGGTTTGGTCCTCGAAATACAGGGTTAGCCGCTGCGACGTGTATGTCCAGCGCAACACGCGCGTGCCGCTCCGTTCCACAGTGTTCGAAAGATCGATCATTTCATCGGGCTCGCCGAGCGTGATGAAGACCTCGCCGCGCTCCGTGAGCCATCCGGGCCCGCCTTCGTCCGGGAACCGGATGTTTGCCTGCTGCACGCGCCGGAAGTAGTCGTCCAGGGCCTCGTTTTCCGGCGTGAGCGGGACGGGATCGGTCCCCTTCCAGAAGTCGCGCCACACGTCGGGCCGGTGCTCGGGAGCCGAGCGTCTCAGCGAATCGACCCAATCTTGACGGTCGAAGTAACGCAACAGGCTCATCATTTCGTCGAAGTTGGTGATCACCCATTGATTGGAAAAACTCACTAGAAACCGCGCGCGTGTGGTGTCCCCTGCGGCGACCGTCTCGAGCTCCGCCGCCCCGACCGGCAGCTTCGATGGCACTATCACGATCGTGGCCCACGACACGTCCTGGCTGCCAGCGAGCGGTAAGCTGTCACGCCACAATTCGCGATTGCCGGCGTCGACGACGCGCGCTTCGATCGCCCCGATCTCGCTGTCCGCATCCTGCCCGCCGTAATGCTCGACGTAGAAGTGCATGGAGTCGGGACCGTAGGGCAGCGTCGCGCGCGGATTCGCGACGAGCCGTGGTGGAGCGCCGCGTTCCAGTCTGCCTTCGGCCGTGTAGACGGCCACCGGTCTACTGAGTCCCGGCCGGTCAAAGCGCGGCACTGTATCGATCCGCTCGGCCCGGGAAAAGGCCGGGCTATTGCGATCGCGCACGAGCGCGCCGACCGCATACACGCCCGGTGGCATCGTGATGAATTGTTGAAAGATGATACTCTCGTCATTGCGTAGCGTTTCCTGGAAATTCCGCACGCGCACCTGCTCGTCGCTCGAGATTTGGCGGACCGGTTGGAGATTGGTGCTGTCCTTCCAGAAGGACGCCTCGACATGGTACTCGGCTACAAATTCGGCCTCGCCGCGGCGCTGAAACGTGAGCGTTTGATTGGTCAGCGACACCGAGAACAGTGCCAGCGTTGAATCCGGCATCGGTCCGGCGAGATACCGGACTGAGGCGACGAACGGCAGAGTGCCACCCCCGACCAGCGCGCCCAGCGAGCGGTAGACCGCGGAAGCATCGAACAGACGCGGCGACGCCGCGCCGCGGCCCGGAGCGGGCGCAGGTCCTGACTGCAGCGCTCCACAACCACTCATGCTGAGTACGGCGGCAACCAGCAGCAGCGCCAGACAGCGCATCACTTGCCGAGCTTCAAAGCCGGACGTTAGTTTCGCCAAATCCCACATGGCCCTCGAAAACCTGGCCGGCAGGTCTATCGCCGGCTACCGCCTCCTCGAGCGCGTCGGCGAAGGAGGAACGGCGGAAGTGTACCGCGCCGATCATCCCGAACGCGGCGCCTGTGCGTTCAAGGTATTGCGCGAGCGTCTCAGGAGCGACCCCACTGTGGTCAAACGCTTCCTGCGAGAGGCCGGCTACGGCTCCCGCGTAGTGCATCCCGGTGTGGTTCGCACCTACGACTTCGGCGAAGCGGATGGCTTGGACTACCTCGCTCTCGAATGGGCCAACGGCGAACCGCTCGCCGATTTCTTACATCGTGAAGGACCGCTTGCGCCCGCAGACGCCGTCGCGCTTGTTCGACAACTCGCCGATGCGCTGGCGGCGGCGCACGCCGCAGGCATCATTCATCGCGATCTGAAACCAGAAAACATCATGTACGACCCGCGCACGCGCACCGTGAAGCTGCTCGATTTTGGCATCGCGCGAGATGCGGAGGAGCCGGCGGCGGAGCGGCTGACGCGCACCGGGTTCTTCGTCGGCACGTTGCAGTACGTCGCACCGGAAGCGCTCTCCGGCCAGCTCGTCGATGGTCGCGCGGACATCTATTCCCTGGCCAAGATCACCTATTACATGCTCACCGGACGCCATCCGCACGATGGGCGCAGCCCCCGCGAGCTGTTCCAGCAGCTGTTGAACGGAAAACCGACGCCGCTGTCGCAGGCCAGCGACCAAAAATTTCCAGCTGCGCTCGAAGCGGCGGTGATGAAGGGCCTTGCGCGCCAGCCGGACGATCGTCAGCCGACAGTCACGGCGTTCGCGGACGAGTTGGAAGCGGGCCTCGCGAAGTCGAAGGACGCGGGCCGTTCGCGCGGGTTCCTCGGAGCCCTCAAAAACATCGTAAACAAGCGTCAAAGTGAATAGTAGTAGCGACTACTACTACCTGCGGAATACGCTCAAGGATCTGCTCCTCGCCCGCTCGGTACGCCGGGGCGATTTCGTACTCTCCTCCGGACGGCGCTCATCGGTCTACGTCGACGCACGGCGCACGACGATGTCGGGCGATGGCCTCGCGGTCGTGGGCGGCCTGGGTCTCGACCGGCTGGCTGCGCGCGGTTGGAGTCCGCGCGCGGTGGGTGGGCTTACGCTCGGCGCGGATCCGATTGCCTATGCGCTCGCGTTGACGGCGCGGCAGCGCGGCGAACTGCTCGACGCGTTTACGGTCCGAAAGCAACTGAAGGATCACGGCACCGGCCAACGCATCGAGGGGTGCTTCGCCGCGGGCTACCCTGTCGTCATCGTCGAGGACGTGCTCACGACCGGCGGCTCGGCACGCGAGGCGATCAGCGTGGTACAGCGTCAGGGTGGACACGTGCTCGGCGTCATGGCGGTGCTGGATCGGGAAGAGGGGGGCCGCGAGGCCATCGAGCGCGAGGGGTTTCTGGTCGAAGCCTTGCTGACTGCCTCTGATCTCGGCTTGGGCACCACAGGGCCGACCCCATGACCGAACCGCGCCGTCTCTCCTTCGCCGCTCGCGCGCGTGGCTGGCACGACGACGCGACCGCGCTCGAGCAGCGCTTCAAAGATCTCGAGACTTTCGAGCGCAGCCATCGTCGCCGCTGGGCGATCGCGGCCGCGCTCTTCGTCATCGGCATCCTGGGCAAACTCGGTGGACTCACCGACATCCGTTTTTCGACGATCGTGTTGTTCGCGGGCGGGGCCGCGGTGGTGAATGCGATCGTCGGCCTGATCAATGAGCGGGGGTGGTATCGCTGGTGGTTCATCTATATGCTGCCGCTCCTCGACGTCCTGCTCGTGAACGTGCTCGCGCTTTGGTTCGGGCACGGCGGCGTTGTCGCCGCGCTGTTTATCGCCGTGCTGCCCTACGCGTTCGATCAGGGGCAGGCGGTCGGTGACTTCCTCGTGCTCGTCGCCTCCATCGCCTATCTGCTCGCCAGTTGGGCGCACGGACGACTGTCCGCGGGCGCCAGTGGCCTCGACACGACCGCGTTCCTCGAGACCGGCGTGTTCATCATCGTGGCGATGGCCCTCAAACGAATCCCCGCCACACTCATTCAGCGCATTCGTCGCGCCCGCAGCGTCATGGGCGAAGCGGAGCAGGGATTTCTCGCCGTACGCGCGGCGGCGGCGGAAGCCGACGAGCTCGGGTTTCTGGAAAGAAGCTTCAACCGCATGCTCGAGGAAATCGGCACGACGATTTCCTCGGTGCAGCGTGAAGCCGACGAGGTGGCAGCGTTCGCCGAGGAGCTCGCTGCGGCCGCTGAGCAGCTTCACGCCACGACCGAGACGTTGACACAGACATCGCAGCAACTTGCCGGCGATCTCGGTCACCAGCGCGGCCTGGCAGATGGGGCGCGCGGCGAAAGCGCGAAGGCCGCCGATCAAGCCGAGTCGCTACGCGTCCGGGCCGAGCTCATGCAGGTCGATGCCTCCCGGCTCGTGGGCGCGGCAGAGCGCGGGCGCGAACGCGTCGCCCGTGCCAGCGCGACGCTGCGCGCCGTGGGCGAAGAGGTGCGCGCGACCGCGTCGACGGTCGCCGGTCTATCCGGCATGTCGGAGCGGATCGGCGTCTTTGCGCAAACGATTTCGCGTATCGCGCGGCAGACGCACCTGCTCGCGCTCAATGCGGCGATCGAAGCGGCGCGCGCGGAAGAGCACGGCGAGGGATTCGCCGTCGTCGCCGACGAAGTGCGAACGCTCGCCGCCGAAGCAGGGAAGTCGGCGCGTGAAGTCGCCGAGCTCGTCAGCGACCTGCGAACCGGCATCGAAGCGGCGGCTCGTGCCATGCAGTCGGGTGAGGCCAAGGTCCGCGACATCGGCGGCGTCGCGGCTGAAGCCGACGGTGCACTGCAAGAGCTGCATCAAGGCGTACAGCTGATGGGCGACCTCGTGAATGCCACCGCCGAGGTGTCGCGCAGCCAGGCACATCGACTGGCCGAGCTGGCACAGTCGTTACAGCAAGTCGCCAGTATCTCGACAGCTTCCTCTGAAAGCGCCAACAGTACGGCCGCGGCGACGGAAGCGCAGATCACCTCTATGGGCGAACTCACGGCGACGTCCCAGCAACTCGCCCAGCTCGCCGAGCGGCTGCGCAGCGGCATGGCGCGCTTCTCCGTGCTGCGGCGCGATCAACGCACGCGGGAAGACGAGGTACGACCCGCCGCAGACTAACCCGTCCGGAAGACCACTGCGGCGTTCGGGCCTTGGTCCCACGACCCCGCGTTGAAGGGGTGAAACGCACGCAGGGCCTCCCGGTACGGGGTGATCAACAAATCGATGTATCGCGCCAGCGCCGCGTCGAACGAAAACCGCTGCCGAAACTCTGTCGCGGTCACGCCCAGCACAGCGCGTAGATGTCGACCGAAGCTTTGCGGTGATGAATAGTCCATCCGGTACGCCACGTCCGAGACCGAGAGCCCCGGATTCTGAAAGAGGAAAGCGGCGTGGAGCAGGCGCATGCCGGCGAGATAACTCTTGGGCGACGGCATGCCGGCGCGGTGAAAGCGCGACATGAGTGTACTCGGTCGCACGCGCAGGTGACGCGCGAGACCTCGCACCGTGCTGAGCGCCGGCGCCAGCCGCGCGATCGCTTCAAAGAACAGGCAGGTCTCCTCGGACGGCGTGGGCTCGGGCGCACGGCCCAGCGCTGGAATCACCCGGGCCAGAATCCGGGCCGCCACCGGCGATGCTGGATGCCCCACGAGGTCACGCAGTCGTCGCCAACCGTCGGGGTCGGTACAGTCCACCGCGTTCCGCACGCCGGTCGCGCCGAGGCGAAGCAGGGTTTCCGTGGCTTCGCGGTCGTGGCGCGAGACGAGTGCAACCGCGGGGATGGCGGGGAACTCACGCACGAATCGCGCGATGCCGGGAAGCGCCTCGCCCTGGCAGCGGTGGACGGAGATGATGACCGCGTCGACCCGGCGACGCCGGGCGACATACAGCGCTTCCCGCAGCGAGTCGGCGTGCAGTGCGTTGAAGCAGCCGTCTCCGGCGGCATCGAGCCGTGGCCGCTCCGGCGGAGGCAGCACCGTACACACGGTAACCATGGGCCATCACGGTAATCGTGACGCTTCAACGGGAGATCATCGATTTTGCATTGCGCGCGCGGCGCGAGGAGGCGAATTTCCGGCGGAGCCTCGTCAAAAAAATGCTCACGCGAAATTGCCTGCTTCGGTCACTCGGCTGGGCACTCACGCTCACGCTTGGCTGCGACGCGCTCCCCAAGTTTCAACTGCAGCTGCAACAGGAACTCCAGCGCGAGTTCCACGTCGCGCAGGCCATGGTTGTAGTGGTCGACACGACGCACATGGTAGTGGCGGTCTTCGACGACGCTCGCGCATCCCTCGAGCCCAAGGCGCACGTCGCGTTTGCCGAGCAACTGGCCCAGTATGCCGTCACGCACTACCAACGGACCCGGCTCAAGACCATCGGCGTGATGATCAGCCGGGCGACAAAGCGCGGCAGCGGCAACGAGCCGGAGCCGACGCTGTTCGTGCCGGAGTATCACCCCGATGGCACGGTTCGATTGGCGTTGATGCCAAATACGCGTGCGACGAGGGCACCGGTGACGCGTAAGCAATGAGCGGCCACTCCGCATGAGCTCCAAGCGGCTGCTGCTCACGTTTTCCGCGGTGGTCGCGATTCTTATGGTGGCTGGCGCGGTCAGTTTCGTGCGCTACGCCCGGCGCCATGCGCTCAACCCGAGGCTCGCCGCGGTCGCGCCGTTCGACATCTTCGTCCCGGGGCTCGAGGCCTGGCGCGTGCGCCTGGCGGTGGGCCTGACGATGCAGCTCGACAGCATGCCGCCGCTCGCCGCGGTATCCCAGGATGTCGTGCGCGAACGTTGGCGTGGGCAGGCGCGGTCCGAGATCGCCGCGCTGGATCTGGCGCGCAGCACGAGCGCCGGCCTGGCGATTTATGGCCGGCTCGACCCGATGGTCACGGGCCGCGACTCGGTGCGCGTGCAGCTCATCGGCGTCGAGGCGGGTAGCGGCGAGGTTGTCGTCCGCGCGGATCGGTCTTGGGCCGTCGCCGATCTCGAGGCGTTGCCTCGGGCGCTCGCAGAGCAGGTTCGCGCGAACTATCGATATCCGCAGTGACTGACCCGTTTGCGGAACTGAACGCGGCCCCTTCCGTTTTCGACCCATGAGCCGCCTATTCTGCCGTGATGGCTCGCGAGCTCATCAACCGGGTCCGCCAAGCGCTCGGCGCACGCTATAACGTCATCACCGAGGTGGCGCGCGGCGGGAACGCCACGCTGTACGGAGCCCTCGATCAGGAGGGTCGCAAGGTCGCGATCAAAGTGCTACACCCGGAGTTGGCCGTGTCGGTTGCGGCAGACCGCTTCCTGCGTGAGATCCGCTACGCCTCGACGCTCCACCACCCACATATCGCGCCGCTGCTCGACTCCGGTGAAAGCGACTACCTGCTGTGGTTTGTAATGCCGTTCGTCGCGGGAGAAACCCTGCGCCAGGTGCTGCGTCGCGAGCGCATGCTGCCCGTCGACCGGGCCGTCCGGGTGGCCAACGAAGTCCTCGAGGCGCTCGGCCACGCCCACGCCCACGGCTTTGCCCATCGCGATATCAAGCCGGACAACATCGTGCTGTCGGCCGAAGGCAATGGAGCGGTGTTGGTCGACTTCGGGATCGCGCGCGCCATCGCCAGCTCGGGCGAAGATCGCGTCACCCGCAGCGGCTTCGTCGTGGGCACCGAGGAATACATGAGTCCCGAACAGGCGGGTGGCTCTCCGGACATCGACGGCCGCACTGACATCTACTCGCTCGGGATCGTGCTGTTCGAGGCGCTGGCTGGCCGGCCGCCGTTTTCCGCGGCGAGCGCCGCCGCCGTGCTCGACATGCAGCAGCACGCCAACCCACCGGACTTGCGCAAACTGCGGCGCGACGTGCCTCGCGACCTTAGCGATGCCATTCTGAAGGCGCTCTCCAAGGCGCGAGAGGCGCGCTGGCAGACTGCGTCCGACATGCGCCAGGCCCTGCTTCCTTACGCGGTGGTGAAATGACAACGCGCGCGCTCTTGGTTGGCTTGTATCTCACGGCCACTTCGGGCTCCGCTCAGGCTCGCCCACGGGCGCGCGATCTCGGCGTTCCGTTCGGCGGCACACCCGGTCCACTCAATGCCATCACTGACGTCGCCGGCGTGACGGTCGGACACAGCACGATCATTCGCGGAGAAGGGAAGCTCGTCGTCGGGCAGGGTCCGGTCCGCACCGGTGTGACGGCCGTGTTCCCCCGCGGCGCGACGAACGGCGACCCGGTGTTCGGCGGCTGGTTCACGCTGAACGGCAACGGCGAAATGACGGGCACCACCTGGCTCGAGGAGTCGGGCTTCCTCGCCGGGCCGATCATGATCACCAATACCCACAGCGTCGGGATCGTGCGTGATGCCGTCATCGAGTGGCTCGTGCGCAAGGGATTCGAGTTCGACTGGTCGCTGCCGATCGTCGCCGAAACGTGGGATGGGTCGCTGAACGACATCAACGGGTTCCACGTGACGAAAGAGAATGCCTTTGCAGCGCTGGACAGCGCGCGCGGAGGTGCGGTGGCCGAGGGCAGCGTGGGCGGCGGCACGGGAATGATCTGCAATCAGTTCAAAGGCGGTATCGGCACGTCGTCGCGACGGCTCCCCACCCCACTCGGGGGGTACACGGTCGGTGTGCTGGTGCAATGCAACTACGGCTCGCGCGCGCGGCTTTCGATTGCCGGCGTTCCCGTGGGGCAGGAGATCCCCGATCTGTTGCCGTGCCGTGATTCCATTCCGGGCGTTCCACTCCCCGCGAACGGACGTCGCTGTGCGAACGCGGACAAAGGCTCGATCATCATCGTGATCGCCACCGACGCCCCGCTTCTGCCGCACCAACTCAAGCGCATCGCCAAGCGCGCGTCGCTTGGCGTCGGCCGACTCGGCGGTCTGGGCGCCGATCCCTCCGGCGACATCTTCGTCGCGTTCTCGACCGCCAACCCCGGCGCCGCCAAGCCCGACGCGAACGTCACCGTGACGATGCTGCCGAATGAACGCATCACGCCGCTGTTCGAGGCGACGGTCGACGCGACGGAGGAAGCCATCGTCAATGCGATGGTAGCCGCGGAAACGATGAGCGGCGCGAACGGCATGCGCGTCTACGGGCTGCCCCATGACCGTTTGCGCGCCGCGTTACGGAAGTACAATCGACTGGTCGAGCCGCGCCGGTGAGGCGGCTGTGGCCTCTCGTGCTGGTGCTGGGTGCGGCATGCCAAACGGAGTCGCGCCGCCTTCTCGTCCTTGACCTCACGCTCGCCGATCCGCTGGCACTCGAGACCACGGCCGCGCCGTGGCACGCCGCCGGATATCGCGTCGAGTACCGCCGTTTTTATCCGCACCTCACCCGCCTGGACTTGACGCGCTATCGGACCGTGTTAGTGCTGGGCGGTCGCGAGCCGGAGCGTCCCTCAGATGCGTTGACGATCGGCGACCTGTCGATTCTCACCGAATGGCTCCATCGCGATGGCGTTGTCGTGCTCGGCTACACCGATGGCGATGGCGGTCTCGACCGCTGGGTGATGAACCAGTGGCTGGCCTCCCAGGGGGCAGGGATCACGATTGGAACGCAGTCCCTGAACGCACCGGCCACACCCTTGCCGCATTCGGCGCTGGACAATGCGGGGTTCGAGCCCTTTCTCGCGGGCCGGAACCGCGTCCTCCAGGTTCGAGATCGCAATCAAACGCTCGCGCGCGCCGGGGGTGATGCGCTGGTCGCCGCGAGTCGCGTCGACGAGGGTTTGATTCTCGTCGCCAGTCGCAGCCTGCTGAGCTCAATCGATGCACACACTCGTACGCACGACTTCCTCGTGGCCCTGGCGCGATGGACGCGTCGCCCGGCGGAGTGGGCGACCATCGGCGCCGCAGCTCATGCGGTGCCGCTGCGCCTGGCGAATGCGCCGCAACACGTGGCGGTCCATCCACCGCAGCTCGCGCCTCCGACCGGGTCGGTGCCGATACTGCTTCCCGAGCCGGTCGGGGTGGGGGCGGGGGTGGGGGGCACCATTGTTGCCCCGAACTGGATCGCCCGACAAGGAATGCGCGTGCTCTGGAGCCGATTCGCACTGTATTCGCTCGATTCACTGCTCAGCTTCGTGGACGTCGCTGCGCTCAACGCGCTCGCGACCAAGATCCCCGAGGCGGCGCTTGCCGACACGCTCAATACGCGCAACCTGTGGAAAGTGGCGGGCGATCGCCTGCAGGCGACCAGCGTGCATTGGTTCCCCGCGGCCGCGCTGGCTGCATTACCACCGGAGGTTGGGCCGTCGACGCAGTCCCTATTTCGCCGACTGCGTGGCTCCGTAATTCCAACCTTGGGCCGCTACGACGAAGTCAACCGGCATGGCGAGCTGATGCCGATCGCCTGCGGTCTCGATTCGCTTTACTGGCGCAGTGCATTGCGGCCTGCCTACCGCATGCTCTCGCACCTCGGTGGCCCGCGACCCGCGCCGGATGTTTTGACCGGCGTGGCGCTCGATCTCGACAGCGCGATGATGATGTATCAGGGCAGCGGCTTTTGCGACGCGGACTACCGCGCCGGTCTCACGGCCCTGGGGCTCGACTCCGCCGTGGTGAATGGTCTGTTGGCCCTGCCTCCGCCGGTCCGTTACGACACCCTGCTCGAACACGGTTGGCTGGGCGCGTATTTCGCCGCGCTCGAAGCCGCGGTGGCCGAGCGCGCCGTCGCGTTGCGTGCCGAGATGCGGCGGCTGCGTCCCGATCTCCGCTTCGCGTTTCGTGCGACCACCGCCCCGGCTGACTGGTTCTCGCTCGGCCTGCTTCGCGGATTGTCGAGTCCGGATGCTCCTGTATTACTCTGGCTCCGAGAGATTCCGACGAGTGATCCGCGGACGCTGCTGCACCGCTACCAGGAGCGTGGCATTTCCGCGCTCTCGGCTCTGGGGCTCGACCCCCAAGGCGACAGTTTTGCACCGGCGCGGTTGCCGCGATTGCGACTCGCGGTCTTCAGCGAGCACGCGGGCTTCTGGCTCGATGGTGCCGCGACTGACAGTCTGGGACGCCTGCTCCGCCGCCTCACGAAGTAAGGCTTGCCCGGGGGGGGCGGCGTCCGGTAAGTTCTCCACCTGGAAGTGGTGGGGCCGATGGTCGCGGGTGGCCGGCTGAAGGGGCCATTCGAGGAAAGTCCGAGCTCCACAGGGCAGACCGCCAGGTAACACCTGGGCGCCGTGAGGCGACGGAACAGGGCCACAGAGAACAGACCGCCCTTGTATCCAAAGGGTAAGGGTGAAACGGTGGGGTAAGAGCCCACCGCGCGTTCGGCAACGGACGCGGCACGGCAACCCCCGGTCGGAGCAAGGCCAAATAAGCAGCGAGACCCGGCCCGGGTCGCTCGAGCTGCGGGTAGGCCGCACGAGATGACTGGCGACAGCCATCCCAGAGAGATGACCATCTGCTCGTACGAACGAGTAAACAGAACTCGGCTTATGGTCTCACCACTTCCACTCCTGTGACCGGCAGGCCGTCCACACCGTATCCTCCCCATTGGGAGAACGTTGCTGATCTCCGTGTCTTCCGCACCACTCCCTCGGAGTGGGAGAAGCTCATCGGCTGGCGGACCGACATGCTCAAACGGGGATGGAAACTCCTCAAGGTGATGAGCGAGGATGCCGAGGTCGTCGCCATCTTCGGACGGACCAAGACCAAGGAATAGCCGATGCGTCGCTCTCTGTTCGTCGCCGCGGTATGCGTGGCCGTGAGCTGCTCGCCAAGACATCCCGCATCGGGCCCCACGCCGGCCATTCCCTCGGGGGCGCCTTCGCCCCCGCCCCCGGCCCCGCCCGCGCCGCCTCCGTCCCCGCAGCAGGTCGTCCGACTCGGACCCAACACGCTGCGCTATGTGATGCATCAGGTCATCCACATCGATCAGGAATTTCAGGGAATGCACCAGCCGCTCGATTTCGGGTTGCGAGCGTTTTTCGCGGCCACGATCATCGGGCCGGCTGATTCGACCGGCTACCCGACGACCATTACCATCGACTCCATCGTTCCCGACTCAGGCACGACCGCGCCGATGGGCATCAACCTGAGCACCGCGAAGGGACTGTCGTACAGCGGGCGACTGACGCCGCGGGGAGCGTTTCACTATCAGCTCGCCTCGGACAGCGCGGCCGCCGAGTCGTTGACGCCGGTGGTTGGGTCGTTCAAGAATTTCTTCCCGCGCCTGCCCCCCAACGGCGCGGCGCTCGGCGCGACCTGGACGGACACGTTGACCGACAACGACCGTGCAGCCGGCAGCGTCACCGTAACCAGCGTCACCAAAGCCCACGCCGCCGCGTGGGAGGAGCGCAATGCCGCCCGCGCGCTGCGCATCGATATTACTTCCGAGTTCACGATCAAGGGCAGCGGACAGCAGGCCGGCCAGCCATTCGACGTCGCCGGAAATGGCCTGCACAGCGGGGTGGACTATGTCGCCGTGGACGGACGCTATCTTGGCGGTGAGTCGCGCGATTCGACATCGATGACGATCACGCTAACCGTCCAGGCCATGACGATCCCGCGGACGCAGGTGTCGAAGACGACGGTGACTGTATTGCCGTGACGCTCGCCCGAATCACCGGGCCTCTGCTGTTGGCGGTTGTGTCGTTCGTACGAACGGCCGTCGGTCAGTCAGTCGCTCCCAACCGCGCCACCGAGTATCTGTTTCCTACCGACGTGCGCGATGCGCGCGCGATTTGGGTCAACCCCGCCGGTCTCGCCATCGCCCGTGAAGCGTCGATCTACGCAGAAGTAGGCATCGGGGAACCGGGCGAAAGCGGGCGGCTCCGCCAGATCAATGCCGGCTTCAACTCACGCGGCCTCTCGCTGGGCTACCAACGCGACATTTTCGACGATGGCGTGCGCGGCACGACGCTGCGCTTGGGACTGGCCGGCGGAACAGGTGGGTTCGCCGCCGGCTTCGATGTCGCGCGCTATTCAGGCAGCGGCGCCAACGCGACCGGTTGGGATATCGGCGCTTCGTACGCGCCGAGTCCCGCGTTCAATTTTGGCCTCGTGTCGGCCAACATCGGCCAGCCGGTGGTCCGAGGCCTCAAGCAGCGCCTCACTTTCATCCCCGGTCTTACGTGGCGGATTGGTCCTGTCCCCACTCTCGCCTTCTCGGCGGACGCGCGTATCACGCCCGATTCGGTGGAGTCCATGGCGTTTGGCTTGACGTGGCGGACGAACAGCAGCAGCGCCAAGTGGCCCATTGAGGTCATCGGACGCATCGATACGGACAACCAGTTCCGGCGCGGCGCCCTGGCGCTGGGCTTTTCGATCGGCGGGCAGAACCGGATCGGCGCCATCGCCTCTTCGCCGGGCGATGCGTCGCAGATCGACTACTCGAGTATCTACGGGCTGCTGACGCGCACACTATCGACGACGGGACGACGCTAGCCGCGCCGGGTCTTGCTCCGTGTGCGAGTCTTGGGCGGCGCGGCCGGCCGGGGTGGGGCGGGAGGAGGGGCGGGTCGCACCGTGCGCGACTTTGCCGCCGGCGCTTGAGGCGGCTCCTTATTGAGCTGTGATCTGATCTCCACCATGTCGCGGAACGACAAGCTGCGGTACACGGTGTCCGCGATCGCTCCGGCATGCCTGCTGTGAATCACCAGCCGAAACGCCAGACCCCCATGAAGAATGAGATCCATGTCCCGCCGCACACTATCGCGCGCGTAGGATCGCACGTTATGAGGCGTGAGGATGACGGTGCGGTGCCGCGTGAGCAACAGCAGCGTGGTGTCCTCCTGGCCCGCCGGGCGATACGCGAACAGGCCTAGATCGCCGGGGAGGAGCGCGCGCCGCGCGCGTAGCATGCGGCCCACGCTGTCGGGGAGGGGGGCGTGGGCGGCAACACGGGGCGGCTTGCTGAACACATAGTACGCCACGAGAGCGGCCCCGGCTGCGGCTGCGATCGAGAGCAGGCACCCCGCGACGCTCAGCCCAACCAGTGAACGGTAGAACATCGATCGCAGGCGGCGGCGCAGCGGGATGTGCACGCGATCCCGCGCCGCGGTCGGTAGGGCGCCCACCAGTGCCCGGCTGACTTCGCTCGCCATCTGAAATCGCTTGGCGCGCTTCTTGTCCATCATCCGCTCCAACACCACGGCCATCTCTTCGGGGACGTCGGGCCGCAGGCGGCGAATGGGCGCGGGCGGTTCGGTGAGCACTTGGGCGAGAATCGCGGCGGACGATGGACCCTGGAAGGGCGGCGCGCCCGCGAGCATCTGATAGAGCACGACGCCCAGAGAATAGATGTCCGAGCGTCCGTCGAGCGGGTCACCGGCGGCCTGCTCGGGACTCATGTATTCCGGCGTCCCGACTACGGTGCCCTCGCCCGTGAGGGTGGATCCGCTGCTCTTCTTCTCTTTGGCAGCCTGCGCAGCCTTGGCGATGCCGAAGTCCGTCACCAGCACGTGGCCGCTTTTGTCGAGCAGGATGTTGTCGGGCTTGATGTCGCGATGCACGATCTCGTGGCTGTGTGCATACGCGAGCGCGTCCGCCACTTGCCGAGTGATCCGCGCCGCGTCGCCGATGGGCAGTCGCTTTTGCGTCTCGAGGAGCTGGCCCAGCGACGGCCCGTCGATGCACCGCATGATGAGGTAAAAGATTTCTTCCTGCCGGCCGACCTTATAGATCGGGACGATGTGCGGGTGCTCGAGGCGCGCGACGGTCTGCGCTTCGCGCATGAAGCGCTCGGCCACTACTGCCGAAGGCGCCATCTCGACGTCGAGCACCTTCACCGCGACGTCGCGATTGAGCACGTTGTCGCGCGCGCGAAAGACTGCGGCGAAGCCCCCCTGACCCAGCAGGGCGCCAACGGTAAATTCCGAGCCGAGCGCTAGTTGCAAGCGCTTCCGGAGGTCTTCGAGGTCCATGGCGGAGCAACAAGCTAGGATTGTGCGACGCGTTGTGCCAGTCGTGATCGCACTTGTTTGCGTGTGGCTGTTTGGTGTGTGGCCGCCACCGATCTGGTGGCGCGATCATGAGCCGCGCTGCACGGCCATGATGCGGTTACGGGCGGACGTGCCGACCTGCCCACGTGGATCACACAGCGGCACGACTGCACGTCGGCACGAAGATGCGCCATTGCTGGAGCGAATGGTGATTATCGCGGAGGATTCGCGCTTCAAGACGCACCACGGAATCGATTTCATCGAATTGCGCGACGCGTGGGCCGCCGGCGGCCATCGCGGCGCGAGCACGATCACGCAACAGCTCGCGAAGAACCTCTACCTCTCGCCGTCACGCTCGATTTTCAGAAAGATGAAGGAGGCCGTCACCGCGCTGCGGCTCGAGCTCGCGCTGCCGAAAGAGCGGATCATGGAGTTGTACCTCGGGACCGCGGAGCTGGGGCCTGGGGTGTGGGGAATGGCTGCAGCGAGTAAAGCGTATTTCGGTGTGTCGCCATCGCAGCTCAGCGCAGCGCAGGCCGCTGCGTTAGCCGCCACGCTTCCTCAACCTCGAACCTCGAATCCCACGTTCCGTCCCGCTCGCATGCTCGCGCGGAGGGATTTGATTCTGGCGCGCTATTACGGTGGTAAGACGCCCGTGCCCCATGTGGACGAGGATTCGATACCGGAAATTCCGCAGATCGAACCACCGATACTTCCGCCGATAGACACGGTGGTGGTTCCAGATACCACACGGGACCATCCCGATCAGGGTGGCCCCGTTGACTCAACACAGAATCCCGCGGTGCGCCTGTGGCCTAGTAGTGGTCCGCGCTTTTCAGTCTACAAGCCGTAGCGGCATCACGAGTGCCATATACGAGGCCGGGTCGTTCCAGCCGACCGGCTCGATCGTCGCCGCGCGCTCGGGGGCCTTGAACGTGAGGCGCACTTCGTCGGTCGGCATGTACTTCAGAATCTCGAGCAGGTACATCGCGTTGAAACCGATCTCGAGCGGCTCCCCTTCGTAGGTGACCGCGAGCTCGTCCTGCGCTTCGCCCAAGTCCGGCGTCTGCACCGAGAACTTCACGTTGCCGCCCGAGAAGGCGAGACGGATCCGATGCGTCTGGTCGCTCGCGACGACGCTCATGCGGCGTAGCGCGGCAGCCATCGCCATTTTGTCGACCGTGGCGTGCTTGTCGTTCTCGCGCGGGATCACCTGCTCGTAGTTCGGATACGGCCCCTCGATCAAGCGCGAGAAGACGAGGGTGCCGCCGGTGCGGAAGCCGATGTGGTTGTCGCTCTTGGCGAGCTCGATCTCGGCATCGCCCGCATAGAGCCGGCGGATTTGCTCGAGTGCCTTGGGCGGAACGATGAGGTCGGCAGTGGATCCACCGGTCGCGGGCACGTCCATCTTGGCGAGCCGATGGCCATTCGTCGCCACCATCCGCATCCGGTCGGGCCGCAGCTCCCACAGCACGCCGTTCAGGATGGGGCGGCTTTCTTCCGTAGACGCGGCGAACGCCACATGGCCCACGAGCTTGTGCACTACGCCGGCGGCCGCCTTCCACGCCTTGTCGAATTTCACCGCAGGGAACGAGGGGAACTCTTCGCGCGGCAGGCCCAGCAACTTGAACTTCGACCGGCCCGACTCGATCGAGACTCGCGCCTCACCGGCCGCCGTCACACGCACAGGACCCGAAGGCAGCTCGCGGGCGATGTCGACCAGTTTCTTGGCTGGCAATGTCACCGCACCATCGGCGTCCACCTCGGCGGGCACCGTGGTGCTCACCGCAATGTCGAGGTCGGTCCCGGAGAGCCTGAGACCTCCCGTTTGTTTCGAAGCCTCGACTAGGACATTCGCCAGGACGGGCAAGGTCGTCTTGGCGGGAATCGCCGCCGCGACCGCGACCAGGCCTTCCTGCAGTTGTTCTCGTGTGATCGTGAACTTCATGCCGGGCGCTTCGTCTCCAAATGAGGAAAGTCTTTACTACTACTTCTCTATATAGAACTACTAGTAGTAGTAGCAGATACCGGGGATATGTGGGCGATATCGCTAAAACGCAACCAGTGAATCACCTGTCGTGCGTCACATCATGTTGGTGCACTGTTGGCACTGTTGGTGCTTTGCGGAAATGTGTGCCGCTATCCCCACAACCCACATCCCATGCGTTTTCCCACGCCGTTTTGTTGGCTACAGTGCGGACAATTCCTGGCGCGCCATCTCCACGCGCTCTTTGAATGTGCGGTCGCGCATCATTTGACGCTCGACCTTGTCCACGCTGTGAATCACCGTGGAGTGGTCCCGGCCGCCGAACGCCTGACCGATCTCGACCAGCTGCATGCCGAGCATGTCGCGGGCCAGGTACATCGCCACCTGCCGCGGGATCGTGAGCGTCTTGGTTCGCGCCTTGGACCGAAGACCCTCGGGCGTGACGCCCCAGCGCCGTGCGACCACTTCCTGCACGCGGTCGATGCTGGGTGCCGAGCCGCTGCTAGCATAGGCGGCGCCTTCCTCGCCCTGACGGATCTTGTCCGACAGCGCGTCCCGGGCCAGCTCGATCGTCACTTCCCGGTTCTTGAGGGAGGCGAAGAGCAGGAGCTTGATGATGCACCCTTCGAGCTCGCGCACACTGGAGCGAATGTGTTCGGCGATGAACCGCAGCACGTCGTCCGGAATGGTCAGTTCGAGATGATCCTGCTCGGCCTTCTTGCGCAGGATGGCGACGCGGTGCTCGAGATCGGGGTGCCCGATATCGGCCACCATGCCCCACTCGAAGCGGGAAATCAGCCGCTCTTCGAGCCCGGGAATCTCCTTCGGCGGCCGGTCCGAGGTCAGCACGATCTGCTTGTGGGCCTCGAACAAGGCGTTGAAGGTGTGGAAGAACTCCTCCTGCGTCATTTCCTTGCCTTCCAGGAAATGCACGTCGTCCACGAGGAGGAGATCCACGTCGTTGCGGTAGCGCCGGCGGAACTCGGACATCGTGCGCGCGTGAATCGATTCGATCACGTCGTTGATGAACTGTTCGGCGCCGAAGTACTGCAGCCGGGTCTCGGGGTTTTTCTCGAGCACCGCGTGCGCGATCGCCTGCATCAGGTGCGTCTTGCCGAGTCCGGTCGCGCCGTAGATGAACAGCGGGTTGTACGTTTTCCCCGGCGCTTCGGCGACGGCGTGCGCCGCCGCGGCGGCGAGCTCGTTCGACTTACCGATGACGAACGTCTGGAATGTGTAGCGTTCGTTGAGCGGTGTGGTCGCGACGGGGGACGCGGTGGCGACGGCGGCCGTGCTCGGCGGCGCGACGAAAAAGTCCATCTGGGGCCGGCGCTGCCGGTCTTCCTGCACGCGGAACACGATGGTGGTCGGGCGGCCCAGCACGCGCTCGGCGGCGCGTGCGAGGAGCGTGGCGTGTTTCGATTCGTTCCACTCCGCCGCGAATTGATCGGGCGCGCCGAGGATCAGTCGCCCTTCGTCGAGCGCGATGGGCTGTGATGGCTCGAGCCACGTGCGCACCGTCGCCTCCGGAAGTTCACGGCGAGCTTCGTCGAGGAGGCGCTTCCAAGCTTCGTTTACCGATTGCTCCATTACGATTTTTCAAAAAAAGGTAGGACGTCCGACAAGGGCGGGCCGAAAGTACGGGCCGGGTGTGGAAAAGTCAACCTTGACCGTCGCTTGACGAGCCGGGTAACTTTCCCCGCCTTACTCGAGGAATTTATGGGACCGACTTATCGGCCGCGCAATCGGCGGCGCATCAATAAACACGGATTTCGCGCGCGGATGAAAACCGTCTGGGGCCGCGCTACACTGTCGCGTCGTCGCAAGAAGGGTCGCAAGCGTCTCACCGTCCGTTCTCCATCCAAACACCGGAGCCGGTAAACGCGCGAGCGGTTTCCGCGCCGCGTGCGCATCACGCGCGGCTCGGAGCTCACGTCCTGCTGGGAAGCAGGCACTCGCCGGCATACGCGGCATCTCGATGTGGTCTGGCGTCACAATGCTTCGGGTCATGCGCGGCTGGGATTGATCGTGCCGCGTCATCAATCGTCGGCGGTGGCGCGCAATCGCCTGCGCCGGCGACTGCGTGAAATCCTGCGGCGCGACGTGCTCAGAACGCTTCCATCCATCGATCTCGTGGTCCGCGCCAAGCGATCCGCGTACAGCGCCTCCTTTGCAGTCCTGCGCGCCGAATTGACCGGCGCCGTGGAGGCCCTGACGTGACATTGCAACGACTGCCACGATTGGCCGTAATGACACTCATCCGTGGCTACCAGCTCACGCTGTCGCACCTCATGTTCACCCAATGCCGGTTCGTACCGTCGTGCTCGCGTTACACCTATGAGGCCGTCGAGCGCTACGGCGCGCTCCGCGGATCCTGGCTCGGCGTCCGCCGCATACTGAAGTGCCATCCATTCCACGCCGGCGGGTATGATCCAGTCCCATGACTGCTAGCCGCGTAGCCGCCGAGCCGCCGAAGCCTCGTCATGGATAAGAGACGGCTGCTCCTCGCGTTCGTGCTCATGCTGATCGTGGCGGTCGCGCCGTCGATCATCTGGCCGCCCAAGAAACCGTCGGTCCGTCCGAGCGTCGGACTGTCCGACAGTCTTCATCGAGCCGATTCGACAGCGCCTCAAGCCGCGCCGCAGCCTGTACCGTCCAGCCGCCCAGCCGTCCAGCCGTCCAGCGACACCGGCCGCGTCGTCTGGGTGACATCGCCGCTCTACCGGCTTGGCTTCAGCTCGAAAGGCGGTCGGCTGGTCTCGGCCGAGCTGCTGCAATACAAATCGTTCGCCCCAGGGGACACCGGTGGGCCGGTGCAGCTGGTGCCCACGGGCGACGCATTCCTGCGTCATCGGCTGTTGCTTTCCGGCGGCGATACCGTGTCGCTTGAGGACTGGAACTTCCAGCCGAGTCCCGATGCACCGGGGGTCGAGGTATACGCCGGGCGGGGCGGCAAGCAGCTCCGCTTCGAGGCGGATCGCGCCGGTTCGCACGTGACGCTCGAATATTCTTTCGTGCCGGATCAATACCGCTTCGAGGTGCATGGCACGGTGAGTGGACTGGGCTCGAGCGGCGCGATCCTGCTCCTCGACCTGGCCAATGGTCTGCGCTCGGTGGAGAAGGATTCGCTCGACGACTATCGCCACTACTCCATTGTCACCAAGGCGTCCAAAACGGAGCGCACCGACTTCGGAAAGATTCGACCGGGTCAGCGCGCGCTCTTCAACGGCCCCTTCGAATGGGTGGGCGTGAAATCGAAGTACTTCTTCCTCGCCGCGCTCGCGCTCCAGGAGGGGGAGCCGACATTCGCCGGTGCTGTTTCGGTTGGCGGCCCAAGGAGCGGCCGCGCGGCCTCACGGGCGAATGTAATGGTGACGATGCCGGTGCAGCCCGGCGGCTCATTCCATTATCAGGTATACGCGGGACCACTCGAGAATCGTCACCTCGCGCCGCTGGGTCACGGGCTCGACGACGCCAATCCGTACGGCGGCATCTTCCGGCCCATCATCCAGCCCGTATCGGTCTTCGTCGTCAACATCCTGCTCTGGATGCACGAACGTCTGCACCTCGCGTATGGGTGGGCGCTGATCCTGTTCGGCATCGTCATCCGCATTCTGCTGTGGCCGCTCAACCAGAAGGCGATGGAGTCGGGCATCCGGATGCAGGCGGTCGCGCCGCTGATCAAAGAGACGCAGGACAAGTACAAGGACGATCCGGCACGGCTGCAGCGCGAGATGCTGCGCATTTACAAGGAATACAAGGTCAATCCCTTCGGCGGCTGCTTGCCGATGCTCCTGCCCTGGCCGGTGTTGCTCGCGCTCTTCTTCGTGTTCGCGAATACGATCATCTTCCGCGGTGTGCCGTTCCTGTGGCTCCCGGATCTGTCGCGACCCGATCCCTTCCGGATCATCCCGATCGTGCTCGGCCTTTCGATGTTCGGGCTATCCAAGGTCGGCCAGATCGGCGTTCCGCCCAATCCGCAGACCCGCATGATGGTGTACTTCATGCCGTTGATGATGACGTTCCTGTTCCTCAACTTTGCGTCGGGGCTGAATCTGTATTACGCGGCGCAGAACCTCTTCAGCATTCCGCAGCAGTACATGATCGCGAAGCGGCGGCTCCGCGAAGCGCCGGTGGCCGGCGTTCGGGTGCCCGCGCCGCCGGCTCCGGCACGCAAGACCTAGACTGCTCACCGACACCATTGTTGCGCTCGCGACGCCTCCCGGCCGCTCGGCCCTCGCGCTAGTCCGTCTGTCGGGTCGCGACGCATTCGCGCTCGCCGGCCGCTGTCTCGAACCGTTTCATCCCACGCCGCCGCGTACCGTTTTCCGAACGCGTTTACGCCATCCCGAAACGCGCGAGCTCGTAGACGATTGCCTCGCCGCTTCCTTCCGTGCGCCGCACTCTTACACGGGCGACGACCTGGTCGAGATCTCGACCCATGGCGGTCTGGTCGTGCCGGCCGCCGCGGTCGCGGCGCTCGTGTCGGCAGGGGCGCGGCCGGCAATGCCGGGCGAATTCACGCGCCGGGCGGTGCTGAGCGGCAAGATGGACCTGCTCCAGGCGGAGGCCACCGCGGATCTCATCGATGCGGGATCACCGGCCCAGCGCCGTCGCGCGCTGCAACAACTCGAGCGCGGGCTCTCGGACCGCCTGGCAGCGCTGCGCAGCGAGATTCTGGAGCTCGAGGCGTTGCTGGCCTATGACATCGATTTTCCGGAAGAAGATGAAGGACCCGTGAGTCCCGAACGGGTGCGCGGTGCATGGTCCGCGGTGCGCGGGCGCGTCGCTGATCTGCTCGAGACCGCACCCGAAGGCGAACGGCTGCGCGAGGGCGCGCTGCTCGTGATCGCGGGCCGGCCCAACACCGGCAAGTCGTCGCTGTTCAACGCACTGCTCGGCACCGAGCGCGCGATTGTGACCGAGATCCCGGGGACGACCCGCGACGCCATCGAAGCCCAGGCGGTGATCGAGGGCTTCCCATTTCGGCTGGTGGACACGGCCGGGTTGCGCGATGCCGACGAGCGCATCGAGCAGTTGGGCATCGAGGTGAGCAGAAAGTATCTCGCCGCCGCCGATCTCGTTCTGTTTTGCGAAGACAACGCCGACCCTTCGCGCACGGCGTTCCTGGCCCAGGTCAGCGCACCCGTGGTGGTCGTGCGGACGAAAGCGGACCTGAGCGGGGTCGGAGTCTCTGTGGTGACTGGGCAGGGGATCGCCGAGCTGAGGCGCCAGCTCGCCGAGGTCGCGTTCGGACGCCTGCTCGCGCTCGGTGACGTAGAACCGGTGGTGACGCGGGCGCGCCATCGCGCCGCGCTCGAGCGCGCCCTACGGGAGCTCGACGAGTTTTGGGCCGCGCGGACGAGCGGGATCGATGCCGTGGCCGCAGCCACGCATCTGCGCGCCGCCGTCCTGGCGCTCGACGATTTGATTGGCGCGGTTACGCCGGAGGATGTGCTCGACCGGGTGTTCGCGGCGTTTTGCGTGGGGAAGTGAGCGCTTCGATCACGGCCCCACGAACTTCTTCGTCGTTCCGCGCAGTACGCTGGCGCCAGGCTTGGGCCGCCACAGCGCTGTCTGCTCGATGAGCTGCGCCAGCTCCATGTCGCTCGCGGTCACGCCGCCCGCGCTGTGCGTCCACAGCTTGACCTGTACCTTGCCCCAGCTCACCGCCAGATCGGGATGATGGTCTGCCGCCTCAGCGAAGAACCCGATCGCATTGACCAGCATCAACGTGGTGGGCCAGCCGTCGGTCTGATACTCGCGCACGATGGCACCGTCTTCGAGCCGCCAGCCCGGTAGACCCTTGAGTCGATCGCCGATTTCGGCCGGGGACAGCTTAGTCGAGGTCTTCACGGTAGCTCGCTGACTGGCCGAAGTTCTCCTCCACCTCAACCTCGATCGTCTTGAGACGGACGGAGCCGAGCTCGGCGCGGACCCGGCCCGCGAGATACTGGGCCAGCATTTCGACTGTCGTATTCGGGATCGGCAGGATCACGCAATCACCCGTCGGAAAGACGTAGCGCGGCTGGCCGGCAAATGCGACGCGCACGCTGCCGTTCGCTTCGGAGATCTCGAGTTGGGGATTGTCGCGCGGCAGCAGCACGCGATGATCGAGCTCTGCGGTGAGGGTGCGCATCACTTTCTTGACGGCGGAGAAATCCACCACGAACCAGCTGTCTTCCTCGAGCCCGCCCTCGACCACCAGGCTGGCGCGGTAGTTATGGCCGTGGAGTTTTTCGCAGCGGTGACCGGCAAACGTGATGAAGTGCGCGGCCGCGAAGACCAGGTCCTCTTTGGTGATCGATACCTTGAATTCGCCGCGTGTGCCCATACTTCGCGTAATCTACTCCGGAGGCAGAGCCTCGCCTGTCGAGAGTCGCCACACTTCGTCCGCCAACCATTCCAGGCGCTGCTGGGCGTAGTCGAGCTCGGCGGGGGTCATCGTCTTGGCCCGGCGCGCAATCTCCCGCGTATGGGCGAGCAGGTCGTCGAGCGCTTCGCGCAGCGGACGGTTGCGGCGCCGATCCGCGGGGGGCGCCGCCCCCGCCCCCGCCCCCGACGCCGGCGCTCCTGCCCCAACCGGCCCTCCCTGCCTCTTTCCCCGCGTCGTCACGCCGTCTGGATCCCCATGGCCCGATCGTCCGCCTGCCGCACCTCCTCCACCGCCGCTCGCACGGTCGAGGCGGCGCCGTGCTCCGCGAAGTAGTTCTCCACCAGCCGAAGGCCCAGATAATACCCGGAGCGCTCCGGAAGGACCCTGCCGGCGAGCAGCCGCGCAGCGGGACTGATTCCACCGGAGAGATACCGGAGCCTGAGGCCCAGCCCCGCGGATTCGAGGTCGGCGGCGGAGGCGCGGCGCAGAAATGCATCCAGCTCACGCAGCCGACGATACTGACGCCGGTTGTAGCCGAAGTATTCCCAGGCGTCAAAGCCCGGTGCCACCGCCTGGGAGGCCGCGATCGCCGCACCTTCGTTCACGACCAGCTCGCGCAGCGTCGCGCGCGAGCCGATCTCCCACGCGTCATAGTATCCGCCGAGGTCGCTTACGAACCGGCGCAACGCCGCTCGGCTCGTCGGAGACGTGTAGCGCAGCACGTGCGCCACTTCGTGCGCGATCCACAGTGGCAGGAGCGTTGGCACGAGCCCCATGCCGTAGCTCTGCGCGTTGGCGCGACCAGTAAAGTGCTCGAGACAGACGAATGCGATGCCGCGGCCGCCCACGACCAGCTCTCCCGCGTTCGCGGCCCCAACGCCGACCATCAAGTAGAGATCGACGGGAGCGTCGGCCTCGAGCAGCTCCGTCGCACGCCTCAAGCCTTCTTCGGCGACGGCGATCACGTCCACGTCTTCGAGCAGTCGCTTCAAGTCGCTGCGGTCGGCGCGCACCGCCGTCGCGATGATCGGCTCCGCGTGTGGCGAGTTGGGGTCGAGCACATAGTTGTGCCAGTACGCGCTCAGGACGGGACGGTGGCGATCGAGGTACTCGTGGTATGCCGCGGAAGGATCAGGTGCGGCCAGCGTCGCGAGGAATTCGGGAACGAGATTGACGAGCATTGCGCTGGTTGCCGCCCAATTTGGGACGCGGTCCGGCGGAATTCAATCTCGTAACACCGCGACACCAGCTCGCGGCGACTTGACACTACGCCTTCGGCGGCGTACGCAACCGGCGGCTGATTTCGGTGAGGAACTTGCGTTCGGCCGGCGTGAGACTGTCGACCCCGCTCGCGATGATCTTATCGAGCACGCGGTCGATTTCGGCGCTGGCGCGCGCGTCCGGCGGAGGACCGCCGCGCGAGCTCGCGGCGCGCGCCGACGGCGGGATGCCGCTGCCGCGACTCACGCGCGGCGGCTGCGACACGAGCACGCTCGACTCCGAGACCTGACTCCCGCGCCGCTCGCCGCGCGTGACGTACCAGTCCTGGCCCTTGAGGTAGAGCAGCGCGGTGGCGACGCCGCCGAGGTGCGCGAGATGGGCCGTGCCGTCGCTCGCGCCGATCAAGGCCAGCACGAGATCCACGCCCACGAGAAATACGACGAGCCATTTCGCCGGAATCGGATCCGGCAGCGGGAATACGAAGACCGGATGGTCGGGCCAATACCAGGCAAACGCGATCGCGACGCCGAGCACGGCGCTCGACGCGCCGAGGATCTGCGTCATCCGCATCGCCTGCATCAGCAGAAACGATGCGGCCGCGCCCCCAATACCGCACAGGATATAGAAGAGGAAGAATTTCCGGCCGCCCATCCGCTCTTCCACTGATGAGCCGAACACGAACAGCACGAGCATGTTGAACGCGAGGTGCAGGATCCCCGCGTGCAGGAACATGTAGGTGACGAACGTCCACGGCTGGTCCCAGGCAGCCAGCGGGATGAACGCGAATGCTTTGGTGAAGTTGGAATTGACGAACAGCGTGTTCTGAATCAGAAACACGAACAGGTTGGCGACCAGAAGTCGCCGCACCCACGTCGTCAAACCGTACATTCTCTGCGGGCCCATCAGTACCTCGGCGTCCACTATGCGTCTAAGCGGCTCGGCGTCCTCCGCATGTTATATCCCCCCTCCTAGGGACGCTTGTTCCGAGCCAGGCTGGCGATCCGCTCACACAACTCGGCGAAGGGGATTCCCGCGGCCTGCGCGGCCTGAGGGAACAAACTCGTGCGGGTCATTCCCGGCAGGGAGTTCGCCTCCAAACAAAAGATGTCTCCCTCCCGGCTCACCCGAAAGTCGATCCGCGAGTAGCCGCTGAGCTTCAAGGCGCGGTGCGCCATCAGCGCATACTCCTGCAATTGTCGGGCGAGCGCGCTGTCAATCCTGGCCGGGAACGTCTCCTCAGACATCCCAGGCGTGTACTTCGTCTCATAGTCGAACAATTCGTGCTTTGGGACTATTTGCCCTACGGGCAACGGCACGTCACCCAGAACGCCCACCGTCAGCTCCCTCCCGGGTATGAACTGCTCCGCCATGACTTCGTCGTCGTAGCGAGCCGCCAGCTTCACCGCGCTGTCCAAATCCTGGGCCTTCTTCACCAGTGTCAAGCCGACCGAGGAGCCCTGCTTGGACGGCTTTATGATGACCGGCCAACCCAGGGCCGTGGTCACATCGTCAGGGCCCACCGGCGCCATGAACCAGGCCGGTACCGGCACCCCCATCGCGCGGAACAGCCGCTTGGACAAGTCTTTATCCATCGCCAGCGCGCTCGCGAGCGGCCCGCTTCCGGTGTAGGGGATGCCGATGACGTCGAGCACCGCCTGCAGCGTGCCGCCTTCCAGGGCACCACCGTGCACCGCGAGGAACAGCACCTCCGCAGTCCGTACCGGCTCGAGCTCCGCCAATCCTTCCGACAGCATGTGACGCTCTCGCTCCGCCAGCGCCTCCACGCTCGGCGGCGTGAGGCCGACCGCACCACCCAGCAGCTCGCGCTCGCCGCGCTCGTCCAGCACGCTGCCCGCCAGATCGACGACGCGCACGTCATGGTGCCGGGTCCGGAGCGCGGCCACGATCTGTGACGCACTCGCGAAGGCGACGGCGCGCTCCGGCGTCGCGCCCCCTGTGAGCACCGTCACACGCATCAGCGGATTCCCGCCAGCTGGTGGAGCAGGTCGTAGCGGGTGACGATGCCGACGACCTTGCCGTTACGCCGGACGAGCGCCGCCGGCGTTGTCCGCGACAGCAGCGTGGTCAGGAGCGCGATCGGCGATTCGCCGTCCACGACCGGGAAGGGGGGGTCCATCACATCCCGTACGGGGCTGTCGAGGATCTTCTGCTGGCCGATGGCGCGCGCCATCAAGGCCTGTTCCGACACGGCGCCTACGCCATCGTCCCCGTCCAGCACCGGCAGCTGCGACACGTTGTAGGTCGACATCAGATTCAGCGCCTGGCGCACCGATGCCTCCGGCGCGACATGGATCAGTGGCGGAGCGTCGCCGGTCTTGGCGGCAACCAGGCGTCCGACGGTGGGCTGGGCGTCATCGATCAGCTGGTTCTCGCGCAGCCATTCTTCGTTGTAGACCTTGCTGAGGTAGCGCTCACCGGTGTCAGCAAGGATGGTCACCACCAGGGCGCTGGGGTCGTCGATCCGGCGTGCGACGTCGAGGGCGGCGACGACATTCACGCCCGTCGATCCACCGACGAAGAGACCCTCTTCCCTGGAAAGACGGCGGGCCATCTGCATCGCGTCCTTATCGCTCACGACCACCCAGTCATCGATCACATCCCAGTGCAGCGACGTCGGAAGCTTGTCGCCGCCGATGCCCTCGACCTTGTACGGTTGCCCGTCGCCTTTCTTGTGGGTCTTGGCATACTCGGTATAGATCGATCCCACCGGATCACCCGCGACGACGCGGATCTTGGGATTCTTCTCCTTGAGGAACTTGCCGGCGCCGCTGACCGTGCCGCCGGTGCCGGGCGCGCACACGAAGTGCGTGACGTTGCCGCTGGTCTGCTCCCAAATCTCCGGGCCGGTCGTGTGGTAGTGGACGTCGGGGTTCACCGGATTGTAGTGCTGGTCGGCGAAGATCGCGTTCTCGTGCGCGTCCGCGATCGCGCGGCCTTTCATGATGTAGTTGTCGGGATGATCCGGTGGGACCGCGGTCGGCGTGATGATGACCTCCGCACCCAGGGCGCGGAGTAGCCGAGCCTTTTCCTGCGACATCTTGTCAGGCATCGTGAAAATGCACCGATACCCTTTTACCGCCGCCGCGATGGCGAGGCCGACGCCCGTGTTTCCCGATGTCGCCTCGACGATGAGGCCACCGGGCTTGAGCTTGCCGGCGCGCTCAGCCGCCTCGATCATCGCGAGCCCGATGCGGTCTTTGACCGAGCCGCCGGGATTGAAAAACTCCGCCTTGGCGTAGACCGGCGTCCGAATCCCGCGCGAGACTTTGTTGATCCGGATGAGTGGCGTCCAGCCGATCGTCTCGAGGACGTTGGCGTATGGCTTAGTGTGTTGTGGCACTCGTGTCCGTGCGCGCCTTCGTCGTGTCAGGAGGTGCTGGCTTCGTCGTGTCCGCGGGCGCCTTGGTGGTGTCCGCGCGGGTCGTATCCGCCTTGGGCTGGACGACTGGAGCGGGAGGCGGAGGCCGGGGACGGGCCCGCGCGGGCGCTGGCGGCGGTGTAGGCGTCGGAGCCGGCGCCGGTGGCGGCGCCGGAGGCAACGCCACGGTTCCGGTTCGCGTCGTACCCACCTGCCGGAACTCGACGGGCTGGAGAAACGCGGTCGCAACCGGAACGCCGTGCCGCTTCGCCGGCGCGAACCGTAGCGCTTTAGACCCGGTGAGCGCCGCCGAATCGAGCGCAGGGTATCCGCTCGGCTCGTCTACCCTGGTCGATTCGGGGACGAGCTTGCCGGTCGAATCGACGAACAGCCGAAGCGTCACGTCGCCTTCGACCTTCTGATCGTACAGGGTCGGCGGGTACGCGATCGGCACATCGGGATTGAGTGCGACGGGCGCTTCGGATTCGGGCGGCGGCGCCGCCTGACTCGACTGGTCCCCGGCGTCCGACCGCGGAGAGGAGCTGTGGCAGGCCACCACGGCAAAGACGGCGATGACGATCAGCGCCTTCATGGGCTGCCGCCCGCGTCTTTGCGCCGTCTCTGCCACGCCGCCAAACGGTTCAGCGCTTCGAGCGGGGACAGCGAGTTTACGTCCAGTCCGTCCAACTCGAGCAGCAAGGGGTCCGGAGGCGGAGGTGCAAAGAGACCGAGCTGTGTCGCATCCATCGGTGACGGCGGCCGTTGCTTCGCCACATGATGTCCCGCTTCCAGGAGCTTGAGAACCTGCCAGGCGCGCGTCACGACCGGCGCAGGCAATCCCGCCAGCCTGCCGACATGAATGCCATAGGAGCGGTCGGCGCCTCCCGGTTCGAGGCGATGCAGGAACACGATCTCTTCGCCAACCTCGCGAACGGCCACATTGAAGTTGCGAACGTGCTCGAGCTCTTCGGTCAGCTGTGTCAGCTCGTGGTAGTGTGTCGCAAAAATGGTCTTGCAGCCGATGCTGTTGTGCAAGCACTCCGTGACGGCCCACGCAATGGCGACGCCGTCGTAGGTCGACGTGCCGCGCCCGATCTCATCGAGCAGCACCAGGCTCTGGGCCGTGGCCGCGTGCAGAATCGCGCTGGTCTCGCTCATCTCGACCATGAACGTGGACTGGCCGCGCACCAAGTTGTCGGAGGCTCCGACCCGCGTAAACAGGCGATCCACGACGCCGATCGTCGCGCGCCGGCACGGAACGAACGAACCGATCTGAGCGAGCACGACACAGAGCCCCACCTGCCGCAGCAGCGTGGATTTGCCGGCCATGTTGGGTCCCGTCAGCAGAATCACCCGACCGGATGCGTCGAGCAGTACGTCATTGGGGATGAACGCCTCCCGCGCCATCATGCGCTCGACAACGGGATGGCGGCAGCCTTCGAGCTGCAGCGTAAACTCGCTCGTCACGTCCGGCCGTACATAGCGCTCGCGCTCGGCGACATCGGCGAGCGCCGCCCAGACGTCCAGCCGTGCGAGCACTCCCGCGGTCGTCTGCACGCGGGTGATCGAAGCGCCCACGCGGCGGCGCAGTTGATCCAACACCGCGGCTTCCCGTGCCGCGATGCGCTCCTCGGCACCCAAGACCTTCGCCTCGTACTCTTTCAGCTCGGGGGTGACGTAGCGTTCAGCGCCGGTGAGCGTCTGACGGCGCTCGTAATCGGACGGAATTCGCTCGCGGTGCGCGTGCGTGACTTCGATGTAGTAGCCGAAGACCTTGTTGAAGCCGACTTTGAGCGACCCGATGCCGGTGCGTTCCCGCTCGCGCGCCTGCAGACCCGCGATGTATTGCTTGCCGCCGTCGCGCGCCGCCTTCAGCTCATCCAGGTCGCTATCATAACCCGTCTTGATCGTGTCTCCGTCGTCGAGCTGCGCCGGTGGCCGTTCGACCAGCGCGCGCGCCAGCTCGTCACCGATGTCGGTCAACAGGTCGAGCTCGTGCGCTCCCGACTCGAGCAGGGCAGACCGCTCGCGGCCCTCGAGGCCGCCCAAAGCCCCCGCCACGTCGGGCAGACGCACGATCGAATCTCGCAGCGCCCCCATCTCCCGCGGCGTGGCGCGGCCGAGCGCCGCGCGACCGGCGAGGCGCTCGAGATCGCGGACGCCGTCGAGCGCCTCACGGAGACGCTCGCGCCCGCGGCTATCGCCTACGAGCAGCGCCACGGCATCGAGCCGTGCACTGATTGCCGCGGGCTCGACGAGCGGCGCCAGCAACCAGCGGCGGAGCAGGCGTCCTCCCATCGGCGTCAACGTGCGATCGATCACTTCGAGCAGCGTTGCCCCTTCCACGCCGGCGCGCAGCGGTTCGACAAGCTCGAGATTGCGGCGCGTCATTTCGTCGAGCGGCAGGACGTCACCGCGCCGTACGATCGTGGGGTGCGCGAGGTGGGGCAGTCCGCCCGGCTTGAGCTCGCGCGCATAGCGGAGCAGCGCGCCGGCCGCGCCGATCGCGGGCCGATCCTCGGGAGTGATGCCGAAGCCGTCGAGCGAGGCAATGCCGTAGAGCCGCAGCAGATCCTCGCGCGCGAGCTCGGGGTCGAACTCCCAGGCCTCGCGCCGGGTCTCAGTCGCGGAAAATCCCGCGAGCGACGTTTCCGCCGGCATGACGAGCTCGCGGGGCTCATAGCGCCCCAGCACCGGCTGGAGCTCGGCGGTGGGCACGACCTCCAGAATGAGCTCGCCGGTCGTGATATCGAGAACCGCGAGCCCGGCGGCCTCGCCCCGGGGATCGACTGCCACCAGATAGTTATTGCGATTCTTGATGAGCCAGTCGTCGGTGAGCACCGTGCCCGGTGTGACGGTCTCGACGACGGCGCGACGGACGACTCCCTTGGCGAGCCTGGGATCCTCGATCTGTTCGCAGATGGCGACGGAGTGGCCCTTCGCAATGAGCCGCCGAAGGTACTCCGTGGCCGCCTTGACCGGCACGCCCGCGAGCGGCACTTCCGCGGCACCACCGTTGTTGCGGGAGGTGAGCGTCAGGCCCAGCTCGCGCGAGGCGAGCTTGGCGTCGTCTTCGAACATCTCATAGAAGTCGCCCATCCTGAAAAACAGAATGGCTTGCGGGTGACGGGCCTTGATATCGCGGTACTGCTGCATCAGTGGCGTCTCGGGCGGTGTTAGCGCCGTCATGGCTCGTCCACGACGAACGGTTGCCCGCCGATCTTCGTTTTGAGCCGCTGCTGTGTCCGCACCGCTTCGTCGCGCGTCGCGTACCTGCCGACGCGCACCTTGAAGTAGCCGGTCGAGTCCCGGAGCACGCGCGCGTCAAAGCCCATCACCTTGAGCCGGGTGAGCATGTCGTCGACTTGCGCCGCGCTTTTCACGGCCAGGACTTGCACGGCATACGCGTGCGGGCTGCTTCCCGTCGACGTTTTCGGTGCTGTGTCCGTGGACGGTGTGCTGGCGGTGGTCGAGGGCGTACTACAGCGCGCCGCGTAGAAGCTGACTTGATTCCTGAACTCGACGTCGTCTCCTGCGCCGTCCAATGCCTGCTGAATCAACTCGCAGCCCCGCGCCTCGTTCTTGAGCTCGAAGTAGGCACGTGCAGCAGTGAAATTCGACCGCGGGCGGAGCGGCGACTCGGGATAATCACGATTCAGATGCTCGGCCGCTTGTACGGTCTGCGCAGGGTCGTGCTGCGCGGAGTAGAGCTGGGTAAGGAGCAGCAGCGCGTCGTCCGCCCAGGGACTGGCGCCATACTCGACCACGATCCGATTGAGATACGACCTGACAGTCGCTGCATCGGGCGTGATCTTCGAGGCGGCGAGCAGAGCCTGGGGATACGAGGTATCACTGGGGGGAAGCGTCGCGAGCAGGCGCCGGACGATCGCGCGCCCGGAATCGACCTGCCCGGATTGCGCGAGCCGGAGTGCTTCGACAAGGCGAGTGTCGGTTTGTGCGACAGAAGGACGGAACGGCGGTAGGACGGAAAGAATGACGAGAATGGCAACTCTCATTCCCATTCCGTCGTTCCGTCCTTCCGTCCGCCTCACGCCGCCTCCCGCTTTGTGGCCACGAACCCGAGTACGAGTTGCGTTACGATGCCTCGGTCGTCGCTCACAGTCGCCGTCTTCAATGCGTTGTCGGCGTTGAGCGCCGCACGCAGCGCCGCGCGAAGCTCATCGCGGCTCCACATGGCGCTCCACTCGGCCCAGCGCGCCGCTTCTTCTTTATAGCCGCGCAATCCGTACGGCCTGACGCTGATCATCTGCCGGTACAGAATATCGGCCAGCCGACTGAGATGCACGCCACGGTCGCGCTCGGCGCGGGCCAGGGCCGTTCCGACGAGGTGCGTGCCGAGCAGGGAGATGATCTTGACTCCGCTCATGCCGGCCTGCTCAAGGACCGGCTCGACGAGCTGCGCGGCGCGCGCGCCTTTGCGTTCCAGAGCAGCAGCGACCAGGTCGTACAATGTTTCTCCGTGCCGCACGCCCACGAGCGCAGAAACGTCATCGACCGTGATCGATCGGTTGGTGCCGGCTACCAGCGCCGCCAGTTTCTCGAGCTCCCGGCTCACGGTGCTGAGGTCATTGCCCACGGCTTTGAGCAGCAGCTCCGATGCCGCGGCATCGATCGCGATGCCGAGCGTGGTGGCCCGGTGCTGTAGCCAGCGCGGGATTCGTTCGGCCGCCAATGCCGTGAGCTCGACAGCGTTGCATGCCCTCGCAACCCCCGCGTCGGGTTCCTCGCCTGCTGCGAGGACGAGCACAAGGAGTGTGGTCGGATTCGGTGACTCCAAATACCGCACGAGCTCGTCTCGCAATTTGGTCTTGCGCTTGCCGAGCTGCTCCATGCCGCGAATCACCACCGCGCGGCGGTCTGCCAGCATCGGTGGGGTGTTGACGAGGGCGTTGAACGACTCCGGGTTGAGGTCGCCGGCATACCGCACATCCAGATTGAAATCCCGGCTCGACGGGATGGCAACGTCGACGAGCGCGCGAATCGCGTCGTCCTTCAAAACGTCTTCGTCACCGTGAAGCAGGTAGACGGGATCGAGAGCAGGGCCGCCCTTCTTCAGGCTTCGAAGGAGGGCGTCGAGATTGAGCGCCGCCATCCAGCGAAGTTACCGCCCGGTTGTGGCCGGAGAAAGGCTTGTGACCTGCGTGATGATGGCGCGCGGATCCTGGAAGGACACAAACGGGAGTCCCGCGCCCGCGACAGGCTTCGGGTTCGCAACCGGAGGCAGCAGCGGCGCGCGTGCAATCCGCGGGCGTTGGGCGATTTCGAAGAAGCACAATGCGCACGCCGCAATTACCAGCAGTGTGGCGGATACACCCGCCCGCCCGGGCTGCCCCGGTACGCGGCGCCGCTCGACGGCGAGGCGCGCATCGAGCCGCTCCCGGAAGTTTGCCGATGGCGTAATCGGGGTTGCTGAGTGGAGTGCCTTGACTGCGTAGCGAACCATTGCGTCATAGCGGCGGCAGGACGCGCAATGGGCCACATGCCGGGCAAAGCGACGCAGATCCCGGGAAGACGTGATCAACCCATCCCGGAATTCACTATGGCGTTCGAGGAATTCGCGACACAGCATGGGAGAAATGTACCATCCCCAGCCGCGGGTGTTCCGCAGCCGGGGTGGAGCAAGGCGAATTGTCCTTAGACGACGATGGGGCCGATGAGCTGGGCGAAGCTATTGCGCGCCCGGTTTAGGCGGCTCTTTACCGTTCCCAGATTGCACCCGGTGATCTCGGCGATCTCCTGGTAGCTCTTCCCCTCGAGCTCGCGGAGCACGAAGACCTCGCGATGGTGTTCCGGCAGCCGCTGCACGCACTGATCGACAGCATCCTTCAGAAACCGTTTGCGATACAGGTCGTCAGGCCGGGCCGTCGTGTCTTCGAACTGCAGCGGCCGGTGGTCGGCCTCCCAGTTCTTTTTGATCGTCTGGAACAGAACGAGCGGATTACGGCTACGATTGCGGAGCTCGTTCTTCGCCAGGTTCGAGGCGATCGTGTAAATCCAGGTCGAGAATTTCTTGGTCTGATCGAAGCGGTGCAGATGCCGGAATACCCGAATGAACACCTCCTGCACCAGGTCCTCAGCGCGTTCCCGATCGCCGATCGTGCGATTGACGAAATTGAGGAGCCGGGTCTGGTACCGGTCCACCAGCGTGCCGAACGCCTGCGCCTCCCCCGTGAGATGCCGCATCACCACCTGGCCGTCCTCCAACTCGTGCAGCGCTTCGCGCTGCAGTGCTCGCTCGGAGTCGACGACGGGTGTGGGACGCTTCAACGCGGTCCGCATAGGCATCCTTGTGTTTCCAACTGGAATACGGAAACCCTGCCCTGATTCACTTTATGAGGACTTGGCACAATCCGTGCCTCCCACGCTATGGGGAATAACTCCTTGTCGATGAATAGCTTGCGATTTTCGCAGCCGACGCCAACTGGGAATACTGTCCCAGCCTGAGGACGGTACACTCCCAATATGACCTAGATCCGAAGGACGGAGCACTAATGCTCCAGGATGAAACCCGCCACAAACAGGAGCGCCAAGGCGGTCTTTGCGTCCGAAATCACGCCGCTTCGGATGAGCTGAAGGGCCTCTGACAAGGGTTTTGGAGTCACCTCAATGAACTCGTCCGGCTCACGCGCGTGCTTGTCCGCGGTGAGGTCCGTTGCCCAGAACAGGTGAATTCGTTCGTCGGTGAAGCCGGGCGTTGTCCATATAGTAGTAAGACGCTCCAGCCGGCCCGCCTTTACACCAACCTCCTCCAGCAGCTCCCGCTCTGCACATACCCGCGGATCTTCACCAGGGTTCAATCGGCCGGCCGGAATCTCAAACAGTGCCCCGTTTGTAGCGTAGCGGTATTGATGAATGAGGAGAATCGTCGGGTCCGGCCCGTGCGGATCGGACGCGAACGGCACGACAGCAGCGGCTCCAGGGTGCCGAATCATCTCGAGTTGCCCGGTCGAGCCGTCCGGAAACCGCACGGTGTCGAGGTCCAAATCGATCACACGGCCCGAATACATTCGCTTGCTCTCGAGCTTCATGCCTGCCCTCGTCGCTTTAGCGCTGGAACAGCCAGGTGAATGGGACCTTGAATCCTTCGGCAAAGAGATAGCCGGTGTTGCGCCGGACATTGGCGTGGATGGGCGAACCGGGCGCGGGTGACGTATAGGGTGTGAGTCCTAGCCGTCTCGCAATGATTTGCAAGCGCAGCATGTGGAAACCATCGCTCACGAGGAGCACGCGACGACTCTCGCGGCCGTGGAACCAGCGTGTCACCTGCTGGAGCGACCTGAACGTGTCGTCGCCGCCGGCGAGTGGAACAACAGCGTCATCGGGAAGGCGCAGTCGAGCGAGGTAATCACGGCCGACGCTGGCCTCGTCGAGCGTGTCACGGGCGCCAACGCCTCCGGTGACGAGTACGGTGGGCGCCAGGCCACGCTGGTACAATGCGGCTGCGTGATCGAGCCGGGCGCGGAAAACGGGCGAGGGACGGCCATTGTACTGCGCGGCGCCGAGTACGACGATCGCGTCGGCGGTGGTGGCCTGGTCGTGCGCCGCTTGGACGGCTACCGCCACCACGACGGCCGCCCACATGGCCGCAATCAGTAGAACTGCGAGAAAAATTGCGCCGAGCGCACGCCGTCCCGTCCAGAATGGCATGCGGGAAAGCTACAAAAACGGGAGTGGGGAGTGGGGAGTGGTTTCTACGGCGCTCCGTGTAGAACCACTCCCCCACTCCCTACTCCCATGCTGCTATGGCTTGGTGAGCAGCTGTTCGAAGAGGTCCAGCGCGCGCGGATCGTCCGATTGCCCGAGCCAGAAGATTGCCTTCCGGCGCAGGTCGGGGTCCTTGTTCTCCTTCGCGACGCGGATCAGTGCCGGGACGCCTTCGTCGTGCGGCCGCTGCGACAGCGCAAACACGGCCGACTCGCGGACCTCGTGGTCGGCATCGCCGTCGGCGACGAGATCGGTCAGGCCCTTCGTCGCCGCGTCGCCGGCCGCCTGGCCGACCCAGAAGACCGCCGAGCGCCGTGTCTTCCGCGTGATGTTTTGGGATTTGGCGATCTTCAGGAGATCGGGCCAGATCGTGACGCTGTCGGCCAGCACGGCGGGGAAGATCGCTTTCTCGGACGCGCGCGACTCATCCCGCTGGGCCAGGCCGAGCAGATAGGTCGTCGCGTCTTTGGTGCTCACGGTGCCGAGGTCAGTCGCCGCCGTGTTGGGACGCCACTCGCCGCCGACGTACACGCGCAGATCGGTGATCCGGCCGCTGGTCTTCTGCAGCGCGACGCGGACGGGGCCCGAATCGCACGGGGAGTTCCAGTTGTCGCGGTCGTCCCAATCGCCGTTGGTCTGATTGCGGCAGTCTCCCTTGTCGCAATTCCAGCTGATCGAGTTCCGGCCGTTGCCGTAGACGCCCGGCTTTGCCGCGAAACTGAACCGCACCGATCCATCGGGGGATTTCGCGACGCGTTGCTCGAGTGTTTGAGCGGCCGCGGAGCTCGCGAACAGGAGCAACAACGCACCACGCACGACGCACGACCCACGGATGTTCGTGTTCATTGGTTGATGAGCTCCTGTAGGCATTGTCCAGCCGTGGCACTGCGAGACTGACCAAGCCAGAACACGGCCTTTTTGCGCAGCTCGCGGTCTGAGTCAGTCTTTCCGATTTGACAGAGTTTCACGACTGCCGGCTCTTCGCGCCGCTGCGAGTAGACAAAGATCAGCTGCTCGCGCATCTCGCGATCGTTCATGCTATCGTAGAGGCGCACGAGGTCGGCGATATCCACGCTGCGATCCTGACCTGCCCAAAACAGCGCCTTCTTCCGGATGTCGATGTCTTCCTTCGCATTCAGCGCGACATCCATCAGCCAGTGGTAACTGTCTGTCCCGCCCATCTGCGACAGTGAGAAGAGGATCTTCTCCTTGAGGTCCTGGTTGTCCGCCTTGGCGAACAGGTCTTTTAAGAACTGCGCATTCTCGGGAGACCGCGTCTGGCCGATCCAAAAGACGGCCTTCTCGCGCAGGTCTTCGTCCACATCGCGGCGCATGGCGAAATCACGCAGGACGGCGCCGGCACGTGCGCTGTGGTGCTGCGAGAGCGCGAAGAGAGCCTTCTCCTGGATTTCTTGATCGGTATTGGGATCGCGCAGTACCGAGTCGAGCGCTGCGACGGTCTCATCGCCCGGAACCTGAGACAACCAGAACACCGCCTGCTCGCGGACTTCCTGATCGGGATCCGAACGAACCGCATTTAGCAGGATGGCGGATGTCTCGGACGTGCGCTTTTGCGACACCAGGAACACCGCCTTGCGCCGCAGGCAAACAGATCCCGTGTCGCGTCGCGCGAGTACGGTCTTGAGCAGCGGCACCGCGCGGTCCGGATCCATCTGCAGCACCGCATTGAGCGCCGCAATCCGCACGTCGTCGTCATCGTCGTCACAGGAATCGCCGCGTCTCGAGTACCTCGGCGCGCGTCCCGGCTTGGGAGTGCGTGGCGTCCCGGGAACACCGGGCGTCGGGGCAATGGGATCGAGATCTTGATTGAGCGCACGCATCGCTTCTTCGTCGCCCAGACGCGCGAGTGCTCCCTGGATGCGGGTCAACAGCTGATCCGCGTCGCGACGCGTGCTGGCCTTCTTGTAATCCTTGGCCTGGGTCTTCAGCGCTTCGCGCGCGGTGCGCAGGTTTTCTTCCGAGCCGTCACGGTAGAGCGCGAATGCCTGCCAGTAATAGCTGTTCGGCACGTAGGTGGACTTCGGATAACGCCGGCGGATGCTGCCGAACAGGTCGGCCGCTTTGGTATACTGATTTTGATTCAGTGCGCCGCGAGCGGCGCGATACACGGAATCGGCAACGTCAGATTGGCTCTGGTCCGGCCAGCGCGGCTCGGCAAGCTCCTCCGCGTCATCGTCCATGCCCCACATCGCCTCGGGTGTGATGCTCAGCGCAATCGATGGCCCAACCAGGGCCATTGGGGCGGCCGCGAGCGCAGCCCCGGCCGCCTGCAGCTCGGGAGCTGCCATGGCGAACACAGGTGCCTGCGCGGACAGCGCCGCAAAGTCGGGTTGTGCCATCTCGAGCGCAGCAGCCGCGGCTTCGAGTGACGCCTCCACGTCGGCGTATGGCGTCACCGGAACTACCGCTGCCACCGGCGCGCGGCGATGGGACCGCGGCGCCCGACTGGGCACGGGCGGCGGAGTGGCCTGCACGAAAGTGGTAACGGCGAGCAAGAGGGACAAACACGACAACATCAGAGGGCTCCTTCTGTGCGCACCGGTACCGGCCCGGCGGGAATCGCCGAGCGCAATTTGGGCAACACGTTCGATTGGTTCATGCCTTGTGTGATGAGATCGGCGTCATGACCGTCATGCGCCGGGTCCAGCTGGGAGATCTGCACGAGCACGAGCTCCAGATCCTCGAGCAGCGACCGCATGCGCTGATCTTTGCCCGCCGGCGAATCGAGCATCAGCTGTGTGGTCATGAGCAGATCGCGCGCCTGGCTGGCAAAGCGCGCACTATTCGCCGCGTGGTTCGTGCTCAGATCGGCGCGGAACGACGTGAGAAAGGCCTCGGTCCGCGAGAGGTACTGGGTCGCGGCGACTTGGTACACGATGTCGGGGGAAGAGTTGGTCGCCTGCGCCGAATCGCGTGTGGCGACTGCGACGCTCGGGCCGCGGGCAGTCGAACTCGCCGTCCACCGGCCGATGCCGATTCCCAGGATCAGAACGGCGGCAGCCGCCACCGCCCACGCCATCCACGGACGTAGCTCAATGACGCGCCGGGCTCGCCGCTGGCGTTCCGCGGCGATGCGAGTCCACATCTCCTCACGGGGAGTGGGGAGTGGGGCGTGGTACGATTTGGCCGACTCCTTGAGCCACTGTTCAAACTTCGGGTCTTCGTGCTGGTCCATCATGTCGTCCATTCTCCCGCGAAGTCCGCCAGCGCCACGCGCAATTTTGCCCGCGCGCGCGACAGCTGCGCCTTCGACGTGCCGGTCTCGACGCCGAGGGCGGCGCCGATCTCTTCATGGGTGTAGCCCTCGACGTCGTGCATCAGAAACACGGTTCGGTAACCCTCCGGCAGCGCGTCGATCGCCTGCTTCAGTCGCACTTTCAAATCCGGTTCCGCATGTCGCGATATCGCTCCCAACTCGTGCGCGTCATCGATGTCCGCTTCGCGCTGCCGAAACCGCTTGACCTTGCGCAGCCCATTCAGCACGACGGTCGTCGTGATCGCGTGCAACCAGGTCGAGAACGCCGACTCTCCCCGGAACGAGCCGAGCCGGTCGAACGCGCGAATGAACGCTTCCTGGGTGAAGTCCTGCGCGAGGGCATCATCACCCGCGAGCCGGAAGGCCAGGCGGTACACGCGGTCCACATGCGCGTCATACAGCGCGCGCTCCGCGGCGCTATCCCCGGAGCGGACGCGGGCTATAAGCTGTGATTCGTCCACGACGCTCCGAGGTGACGGGCTGGTCTCGTAACTACTGATGGGACACAGGGAAGGGAAAAAGGGTTACGTACGGCAGGCGGTTCAGCGTGTGCCGAAAAGTCGATCCCCCGCATCGCCAAGGCCCGGAAGGATATAGCCGCGCTCATTGAGCTGCCGATCGAGCGCGGCGGTGTAAACCGGCACCTTGGGGTGGGCATCCAGCATTGCCTTGACCCCCTCGGGCGCCGAAACGAGGCAGAGGAACCGAATCCGCTGCGCGCCCGCTCGCGTGAGTGCACTGACCGCCGCGACGGCTGACCCCCCCGTCGCCAGCATGGGATCCAGGACGAAAAAGGCCCGATCCGCTTCACCAGAAGGGATTTTGAAGTAGTAGTCCACGGGTTGCAGCGTCGAGTGGTCACGATAAAGCCCGATGTGCCCTACGCGAGCCGATGGAATCAGTTGCGAAATCCCCTCCACCATTCCGAGACCGGCGCGCAGGATCGGCACGAGCGTCAACTTCTTTCCCGCGACCTGACTGCCGGTCGTCTTTTCGAGCGGCGTCTCGATCTCCACACTTTCCAGCGGCAGATCCTTGGTGACCTCGTACGCCATGAGCGTCGCGATCTCGTTGACGAGCTGTTTGAAATCACGCGTGCTCGTCTTTTTGTCGCGCAAGATCGTGAGCTTGTGTTGGATCAGCGGATGCGAGAGCACTGTGAGGTTAGGGAACTGTTGGGAATCTCGTGGCATGGGCGAAGAAGCTACGCGTCCGGTTGCGAGCGCGCGACCGGCCGCTATTTTCCTCCTCCCCCCGCTTCCAGGAAGGCTCATGCTGCTCGCGTTCGTGACGACTCTCGCTCTCGCCCAGGCCCCCACGCCCCCACAATCGGTCGACAGCCTGATCGCCAAATACATCCAGGCGTCAGGCGGGATGGAGCGCCTGCAGGCGATTCAGACGCTGCGCCGCACCGGGAGATACAGCGGCGGCGGCGGGTTCGAGGCCGTCATCGTGCAGGAGAACAAGCGGCCCAACAGCGTGCGCGATGAGTTCCAGATTCAAGGGATGGTCGGTATCAGCGCGTACGACGGCAGGGACGGCTGGAAGATCGAGCCCTGGAACGGGAAGCGCGATCCCGAGTCGCTCGGCGAAGATGAAATGCACGGCATCCTCGACGACGCCGATTTCGACGGCCCGCTCGTCAACTATCAGGCGAAAGGCAACCACGTCGAGTATCAAGGCGTGGAGCAGATCGAGGGGAGCGACGCCTACAAATTGAAAGTCACTCGGGCGAACGGCGATGTGAGCTTCTTCTACCTCGACACCGAGTACTACCTCCCGATCCGCATCGACACGCAGCGCATGATCCGCGGCGCGCCGCAGGAATCGGAGACCTCGCTCGGCGATTACAAACAGGTCAACGGCGTCTACATGCCGTTCTCGTCCGAGTCCGGACCGAAGGGCTCGAGCAGCACGGACCGCGGCAAGATCACGTTCGACAAAATCGAGGCGAACGTCCCGCTCGACGACGCGCGGTTCAAGCGGCCGGGTGCACCGCCAGCCACCGGAGTACATCCATGAATCTCTTCCTGATGTTCGTCCTCGCGCAGCAGCCGGCGGCTGCGACGGCCGTCAAAGTCGACTCCGAAACCATCTCGGGCCTGAGCGCTCGCAACATCGGGTCGGCCGCAATGAGCGGGCGCATCGCGGCAATCGACGCGGTGCACGAGGGCGCGCGCCTGACGATCTACGTCGGCGCGGCGAGCGGCGGCGTGTGGAAGTCGACGAACGGCGGCACGACGTTCAAGCCGGTGTTCGACAAGCAGCCCGTGCAGTCGATCGGCGCGGTCACAGTCGATCCGAAGAATCCCAAGGTCGTCTGGGTCGGGACCGGCGAATCGTGGATGCGCAATAGTGTCTCGGTCGGCGACGGCATCTACCGTTCGGACGATGCCGGCGAGAACTGGACGAACCTGGGGCTCAAGAACTCCGAGCACATCGTCAAGATCATCGTCGATCCGACCGCGACGAACACCGTCTTCGTGTGCGTGCCGGGAAAGCTTTGGAGCGACTCCGACGAGCGCGGCGTCTACAAGACCACCGACGGCGGGAAGACGTGGACCAAAACTCTGCGGGGCGGAAACCTGTCGACTGGATGTTCGATGATGTCCATGGATCCGTCGAATCCCAAGACGCTCTATGCCGGGATGTGGGATTTCCGCCGCAAGGGCTGGACGTTCCGTTCGGGCGGCGACAGCGCAACGGCGCCCAGTGCGTCCGGATTATTCAAGACCACCGACGGCGGCGCGACGTGGACCGAGCTCCCGGCTGGCTCGGCGGGCTTGCCGCCCAAGCCGTGGGGACGCGTCGCCGTCGCCGTGGCGCCTTCGCAGCCTCGAGTGGTCTACGCGTTTATCGAAGCGGTGCCGCCGCTGAACGCGCTGTACCGCTCGAACGACGCGGGCAAGACATGGCAGATGCTCGATCGCAGCCAGAACATGATCTGGCGCCCGTTCTACTTCGCCAATCTGATCGTCGATCCGGGCAACCCGGACCGCGTCTACAAGCCTGACGGCGGGCTCATCGTTTCGACTGACGGTGGCCAGAGCTTCAGCGGCATCGCGGGCGGGGCGCACGGCGACTTCCACGACGTGTGGGTGGACCCCAAGAACACCGACAACCTGATCACCGGTGACGACGGCGGCCTGTGGTTCTCCTACGACGCCGGCAACAAGTGGGTGAAGAACGAGAACCTGCCCGTCTCGCAGTTCTATCACGTCAGCGTGGACATGGCGCGGCCGTACAACGTGTACGGCGGGCTCCAGGACAACAGCTCCTGGGTCGGTCCGTCGGAGTTTCCCGGCGGGATCACGAACCATCAGTGGGAGAACCTGTACGGCGGCGACGGTTTTTGGATGTTCGCCGACCCTACCGATCCCGACTACGTGTACGCCGAGTCGCAGGGCGGCTACATCGGGCGCGTAAATCGGAAGACGCACGAGTCGCGCAGTATCCAGCCGCTGCCGCAGTACCAGGAGAAGAAGCTCCGCTTCAACTGGAATACGCCGATTTTCGTGAGCACGACGCAGAAGGGCACGATCTATCTGGGCGCGCAGGTGTTGTTCCGCTCCAAGGACTTCGGCCAGACATGGGAGCGCATCTCTCCCGATCTCACGACCAACGACCCGATGAAGCAGCGCCAGGAGCAGTCGGGCGGCGTGACGATCGACAACTCCGCTGCGGAGATGCACACGACGATCTTTGCGATCGGGGAGTCGCCCAAAGATCCGAACGTGATCTGGGCCGGCACGGACGACGGCAATCTGCAGGTCACCCGCGACGGCGGCAAAACCTGGACGAA
>DATBFV010000216.1:0-28281 GCA_036558345.1 Gemmatimonadales bacterium
CCAGGGCTCGCCCGGTTGGGAGCCTTACCGAGACGGTCAATCGCTCCGTCTGCCCGGCCCTTCTCGCGCGCCACATTCGTATCAACGTCTTCTCACAAAGTTCAAGCCGCCTTTACTGCGCGACGGGCAGTTTTCCCAGCATGGACGAGCGCGTGCGGGCCATTCTGCGGAGCCAGAGCTATGTCGAGGCGGATCAGGACGTCGCGTTCCTCGATCGCCCCGAAGTCCGGGGCCTGCGGCTGCAGATCGATTACGCCAAGGCCGAGCTCCTGCTCGAGGAGCACGGCATCCAGTCGACGATCGTCGTGCTCGGAAGCACACGGATCCCCGAGCCGGATGAGGCCCGGCGCCGCGTAAACGCGCTCGCCAAAGCCCTGAAGAAAGACACGCACAACGGGGAACTGGCCCGCCGCCTCGCCATCGCTGAGCGCGTGCTCGCCAAAAGCGATTACTACGAGAGTGCGAGAGAGTTTGCGCGCCTCGTGAGTGCCGGGTCGGACGAATTGCCGGAGTATCGCCCCGTGATTCTCACCGTCGGCGGCCCGGGGCTGATGGAGGCCGCCAACCGCGGCGCCGCTGACGCCGGCGCCAAATCCATCGGCCTGAACATCACGCTGCCGCACGAGCAGTATCCCAACCCGTACATCACGCCGGAGCTGTGCTTTCGATTTCACTATTTCGCGGTGCGGAAGATGCACCTGCTGCTCCGTGCCACGGCGCTCGTCGCGTTCCCGGGCGGCTACGGCACGCTGGACGAGCTGTTCGAAACGCTGGGGCTCGTGCAGGCCAGCAAGATCGAGCCGCTGCCGATCGTGCTCGTGGGCGAATCCTACTGGCGCAAAGCGCTGAACTTCGAGTTCCTGGTGGACGAAGGCGTGATCGATACCGAGGATCTGGGACTCTTCTGGTTCGCCGAGACGGCCCAGGAGACCTGGGACTCGATCGTGCGGTGGCGGCTGCGCCAGCGAACGCGGGGCGACGGCAGGCCGGCGTCTGGGCGCATGAGCACCGTAAACGGAAAGGTGGTGGAGTGATGGTGACCGTCGGCGATCTCATGAGCTCGGACGTCGTAACCGTCAGCCCCGAGCTCACGCTCCGCGACGCGGTGGAATTGCTGTCCAGCCAACACATCGGCGCAGCACCCGTCGTCGCGAATGGCCGCGTGGTCGGCGTGTTCTCGATGAGCGACGCGCTCGCGTTCGACACGGTGACGCCGGGCGTGCCGGCGGAACGTCCGGAGCAGCTCGATGACGAGCTCGAGGTCCCCGCGGACTGGGAGGTGGAGGGGAGTGAGCCGGCCGCGGACTACTTCACGGACATGTGGGTGGACGCGGGCGCGGACGTCGCGGAACGCTTCCAAAACCCGAATCCGGAATGGGATGTGCTGCAAGAGCACACGGTGTCGGAGGCTATGACACCGGGCGTGTACTCGGTGACGCCGTCCACATCGCTCGCCGAGGCCGCGGCCTATCTGCTCGATCGCAAGATCCACCGTGCCCTCGTGCTCGAATCGGGGGAGCTCGCCGGGATCCTGACCACAACGGACATCGTCCGCGCCGTCGCCGAGCGGCGGGTAGCGTAGGTCGCACCGTGGCATCGGCGAGCACCAAGGAAGGTGGACGCGGCCATTCTCGGCACGGCGGCCGGGACGGTGCTGGCGGTGCGCGCCGCGCGGCGCACGCCGGCCCCGTCCGAATGACGGCTAGGCTGACTTGGCCTCGACCGTGATCTGCCGCACTTCCGGCTTCGCGACTTTCGGCAGTGTGATCGTCAGGATCCCCTTGTCGTAGGTGGCCTTGATCGCCGAGCTTGCGGTGTCCACCTCAGCGGGCAGTGCCACGACCCGGAAGATCCGGTTGGAGGCGCGCTCGGAATAGACCGATTTGCCTTTCTTGCGCTCCGCCGCAGTCTCGCGCGTGCCACTGATCGTCAGCCGCCGTGGCTCCACGCTGACTTCGATGTCCTTCTCGCTGAAGCCCGGGACTTCGACCTCCACGGTAAACGCGCCGTCGCTCTCGGAGACATCGAGATACAACGGGTGGAGCAGCTCGCGCTCGGCGCGGAACCAGTCTTCCAGCTCGCGGCCGAAGCGGCGCCCGCCCGTCTCGAAAATCTCAAACGCGCGGCGCGCCACGGCGTCCATCGTCTCCTTCATCCGATCGAAGATCTGATCGGAACTGACGAGCCGGAGGTGCGTCCCCACCGCGCCTCGTTGAACCGCTGTGTTCTGCTTCCTCATGGCTTCCCCCTCAGGTACGTGTACAGACTTGAGACTACACTTCGCCGCTAATGTTCCCGTGAAACGGCTATGAAAGGGGCCAGGAGGACTAATCCGGAAGGGAGCTTCGACTCCGTTTCAGGCTTTCGTCATGGGATCTTCGAAACATTCCTCCGCGAGGAACCACGTTACCCAAAGGCGTTCCGACGCGGGGAGGAGCACATGAGCACGGTGGTGAAGGTCATCGAAGTCATTGCGCAGTCCGAGAAAAGCTTCGACGACGCCGCCCAGAGCGCGGTGAAGGAAGTCGCGAAGACTGTAAAGAACATCAAGTCCGTCTGGATCGACAACTTCAGCGGCACGGTCCAGGGTGATCGCATTACCGAGTATCGCGTCAACGCGAAGGTGTCGTTTGTCGTGGAAGGACACAAATAGGAGCGAATGATGACGACCAAACAGCGACTCGCGGCAGCAAGCAGGCGTGCCATCGTGCGGGCACGCATCGTAGGGAAACGCGCGGCCAGACAATTCGTCGCGGCGGCGGATGCCGAACTCGTGAAACAGGGCAAGGCTGCGAAAGCCCGGATTCGCAAACGGGCGGTGCTGGCGGCGCTCAAGAAGGTGGCCAAGACCGTCGCGATCGCCGGTACGGCGGCCGCAACAGTGATGGCGGCGCGCGCAACGCGCCGCGCCGTCCGGCGCCGGACCATACCAACCGGCTGATCGTAACCGCGCCGCTAATCGTCTCCCGGCACGGCGCCCAGCGGAGTGTCGACCAGGTCGTGACGCAGCAGCGGATGGGTGCGCCACACAAAGGCGCCCATGGCCAGCGCCGCGACCACAGATGCCAGGCCGATCTGCAGTGGCCCGGCGGCCCCGAGCAACGGCTCTGCAAAGATGATGAGCGCGAGAAACAGGTGCGCGGCCACAAAGAGCAGCGGAAAGAGGATCAGGTAGAGGGCCGCGGGATACCGCTCAGCGAGAGTCACGAGCCAAGAGATGAGCATGCCCAACGCGAGATACACCAGCAGGTGGAGTGCATTGTAGGCGAACACCGGGCCGGCAGTGACGATGAGCGTGGCCGGATCGGTGAGGTGATAGAATAGTGCCGAGCCAAGCAGGGCGGCAGTATAGAACGGCGACCGGCCCGCATCGATATTGAGGACGGCGAGCGCGAGCGCCACCGCCGCGAAGCCGATCGATCCCGTCACGATCCCGTTCTCGAGGGTGTTCTGGCGGATCACCTTCCTCGTTGGAGCTGTCATCGAAACCTCCTCCACGACCCCACCACCACCCTTCAGGGTGGGAGCCGATTATGCGGCAGGGCGATGCCGGCCCCGGTGGCGATAGTACTCGAGGCACTCAGCTTCTCGACCCCGCACGACTCGTTTGCCGGCCAGCGCCCCAACGCGCGCAGTGACCACGGTGTAGCGTCGCTCGCCCATGCCGGCATCGACGTAGAGCACAACCCAGTCGCGCGTGCGGCCGAGCTCGTGAGCGCGTTGCGTGTTGGAGAACAGCGCGGTGTACTCGCCGCCGCCGCGCCGCGTATGCAGGATGGGCAGCCAGGCCCGGTGCTCGGGGTTGAACCGCCGCGGCGCGATGATCGGCAACGATCCGTCCGCCGCGCGCCGGCGGTACTCCCGATCGACGGCGAGCACATCGGCGACATCGGGCTGCGGCGACAATTCGGGACCCGCCGGCGCAACGGTGTGCACGCGCGCCAGTCGTCGCGCCAACGAGTCGCGGATCGCGGTGAGCCGCTTGGTCCCGATCCCACCGGTCTCCTCGAGACGACCATCATAGGCCGCCGTTTCCAGCGCCTCGAGACTGTCGATGCCGAGGTGATGGTGCAGCTGCGCGGCCAAGCGATCGCCGATGCCGGGCACCGAAGCAAGCAAGGCGACCGCATCCGTCTGGCGCCGCAACCGGTCCAACATGGGGAGCCTGCCGGTCTCGACGAAGGCCCGAATCGCACGCGCAAGGATGACCCCGATGGCGGGCAGACGCTCGAGACCTTCCAATCCCTCGTGCCGCAGGATGTCGGCCACGGGCCGCCCCAACTCGCGCAGGGCGGCCGCCCCGCGGCGATAGGCGTCGACCCGGTAGCGGTCGGCCTGCCGCACCTCGAGCAGCTGCGCGATCTCATCGAAGCGCGCGGCGATGTCGGCGTTCAGGGAATCGACCCGAGACGCTTCCATGCCCCTACGCTAACTACTATTCGGTGAAGAGCGATTGAAAATCGCTTCAGACCGTCTTTAAGGCGCCGCGATTGGCAAGGAGGAACAGCGGAATCGCGCTCAACTGGACCACGACCGAAAACGCGATGACCGCGGAAATCGAGTGCGCGTACAACAGACCCGTGACCACACTGCCGACGAGCCAGCCGGCGCCGTACCCTGCATAGAACAGGCCGAACGCGAAACTCCTTCGGCCCTCGGGCAACATCCCCGCCACGACCGCTTTGAGCAGCGTGTCCTGAACGAAATACCCCAACCCCCACAGCAGCAGCCCGATGAGCGCCACGGTGAACCCGCCCAGGAACACGAGGGGAGAGAACAGCGCGGCCAGGGCGATCGCGCCGAGCACGACCGGAAGGCCCACGCGGTCATAGAGACGCCCGAGTACGAGACTGGCCACGATGCTCATCACCGTGGCGAGCGCCACGCCGATCGGGATCCACTGCGGCTGGAACGTCCCGGTTGCCGAGAGGTGATAGGAGATGAATTCATAGCTCATCAGCCCCGCGCCGAAGCACGCGGCGGCGAGCATCGAAAGCCAGAACTGCCGCGTGAATCCCTTCCCTCTGGCGGTCGGTGCACCGGTGTCGAGGCGGGCCGGCACCGGGAACACGATGCGCGCCGCGGTCAGTGCAGCGAGCGCCAGCAGTGAGGAGATGAGCAGCAGACTGTATCCCGTGCGATAGGTGGCGCGCAGGTACAGGGCAAGCGCGATGAGCAAAGGGCCGACGGTTGCGCCGGTTTCATCGAGCGCGGTGTTCAGGCCGTACACCCAGCCGCGCCCCAATGTCCCCGCCGAATACGACAGCATCGTTTCGACCGTCGGCTTGCGCAGCGCTCGCCCCACCCTCTCGAGAATCAGGAGGAGGGCGGCGATCTGCCAATTCCCGGCCAATGCCATCGCGGGGACGGCGAGCAGATTGACGAAATAGCCGACGAATGTGATCAGCCAGTACTTCCCGCTGCGGTCCGCCACGTAGCCCGACAGCGAGCGCAGTGAGTAGCCGAGGAATTCGCCGCAGCCGGCGATGATGCCGATCGCCGCCGCGCTCGCACCGAGCGAGCCGAGGAATGGGCCGTTGATGCTGGCGCCGCCCTCGTACGTCATGTCGGCAAAGAGGTTGACGATGCCCATGGCGAACACGAAGGCGAACGCGGCCTTCGCCGCCGTGCGTTGCGTGTTGGTCACTGGGGCTGTTCCCGATGCAGGCGCCGGAAGAGCCAGGCATCGAGCGACCACGGCCCTGATCCAACGAGGAGGAGAAACAAACTCCCGAGCAGCATCGACCAATCGACGCGGGCTTCGTGCAGCATGGCCCAGAATCCGCGAGACGCGAGGATCGGGAGTTTGGTGGTGGCGATGGCGACCAGCATGTCGATCACGAGCGGCACGGCAGCCAACCTGGTGAGTAGCCCCACCAGCAGGAGTGTCCCGCAGGCGACCTCCACAACGCCCACGAAAGGCGCCAGCACGTGCGGTGCCGGAATGCCGATCGTGGTGAAACGGCCGACGCCGAGCGCCTCGGGAAACAGGAACTTCTGAATTCCCTCCGACAGAAACACGACGCCGACCAGCAGGCGAATCAGTACGACGGTCTTCGGCGCATCGGGCGCTGCGATTCTGGCGAGTCTCATTGCTCCTCCCCTGCGGAGCGCAGGAGGCTATTAATCTGCGCCCTCGCGTCTGAGTAAATAGAGGGAATCGCGGGACGTCCTTCTTTATCGGGAGGAAGTGCCCCGTCGCTGCATGCGATGAAGCTCGAGCACTTCCCGCTCTGTCGTGGCATCCTCCGGCGCGCGGTCGGCGCGGACGCCGTCCAGCATGCGGGGGAACCGCAGAGCATAGCCGGGCTGCTCGCCCGTCTTCCCGCAGGTGTGACGGGGCGAACGAGTGACCTCATCGGCGAGCACCTCGACCACGACCCGCGGCTCGACCCAGACGTCGGGGATGATGAGCGAGTCCACGCGGGGAGGCCGCTGTGACGCGGCGTAGTGATCGAGCTGGCGGCGCAGCGCCCGCCATTCCGCCTCGGATGGACCAGAGCCGATCTTGGCCACGGTGCGGAACCGATCGTGCTCGGGATCGTAGATGGCGCCGAGCAACGATCCGATGCCGAGCGCCGCGCGCTTGCCGCGGCCGGCGAGATACCCGACGATGACGACATCCACGGTGTCACGCAGCTTCGACTGATAGGCGCGCTTCAGCTTGACCCAGTCGTACCCACGCGCGCCCGCGCGATAGGGCGCGTCAGGCCGCTTTGCCACAATTCCCTCGAGCCCGCGCCGGAGCATCGTGCGAAAGTACCGTTCCAGCTCGGCGGGCCGGTCGGTCTCGATCGCGTCGGTAACAGCGATGGTGTCGTCCGGCTCCGCGCGTATCAGGCGACTCAGCGCGCCCGCGCGCTCCCGCAACGAGCGCGGCAGATAGTCACGGCCGTTCGCATACAAGAGGTCAAAGGCGTACAGGCGAAGTGGGTGCCGCGCGGCCGCTGCCGCCGTCCCATGTTTCCGCTTGCGAGTGATGGTGACCTGGAACGGCAGAAAGCGCCCCGTTTTCCGGTCGTAGACCACTGCCTCACCCTCGAGGATCGCCCGCCGCGCGCGGATCTGGCGACGCGCCGCGCTTGCGAGCTCGGGGAACATGGCGCTCACGTTCTCGAGCCGCCGGCTGAATACCCACACCCGCGCGCCGTCGCGATGGACCTGAAGGCGAAAGCCGTCGTACTTCGGTTCTACCCGCGCTGTCCCGAGACGCGTAACGATGGCGTCGGCCGAAGGCAGCCGCTGTGCCAGAGCCGGCCGGATCGGCACGCCGACCTCCGGACCAACGTGCATGAGCGCGCGCTCGCCCTTGGCATAGGCGAGCCGGACAACGGATCCCAAATCGGTCCGCACGTTGTAGGCGTGCTCGATGACATGCTTCTTGCCACGATCATGCAGCGCGCCCTGAGCCGCGGCTTCCATGATCGTCGCATCGCCGATGCCGAGCCGCAGGCGACCCTGGCCGATGCGCACGAGGTACTTGGCCGCGAGGGACCCCACTCGCTGGAGCAAGGTGTCAAATGCTTCCGTCTTTCGCGCGACGCTCCCCGGGCCCGCTGACTGGGCGATCTCGAGGAGGGCACGGTGGACGTCTTGGACCGATATCCTGCCGCGCCTGGCTTGGGCGAGCTCGGCGGCGACGAGACCGAGATCTCCCAGTCGCCGATAGCGCTGGACGACCTTCGATTCGCTGAGGCCGTATGCCCGCACCAGCGCCCGCGCGAGCAGGCGCTCTCCCAAGCCAAGCTCGATACCCTCATACGGCGGGCGCAGCTGACCCTGCAACAGATACACGATCGCGGGCAGCTCGTCGCTGCCCGCGCGATCGAACAGCTCGACGATGAGGTGAACGGCGCCGAGGCGGCGACCGGTTGCTTCCAGCTTGGCGAAGTAGTCGGCTAATTCATCGAAGCGCACGGCTGGAACCCTAACGCGCCAGTAGCTCGGCGAGATCGAGGTCGGGGGCGATGAGGCAGATATGCCCATGCCCGCGCAGCACGTGCAGCGTGGCATTCGGCACGCGATCCGCCATGTAGCGCGCTTGCTGGACCGCCGGAACCAGATGGTCGCGGTCACTCGCGAGAAACACGGTGGGCGCCTGGATTTCGCCGAGCCGCGCGCGCACGTCGAAATCACGCAGCACGCGCAGGCGGGACAGATAGCCGGCCCGCGTCGTCCGGGCCGTCACCTCGAGAAACCTCCGAATCTCCCGTCCATGCGTGTGGCGCGAATGCAGACGAAAGGCGGTGAGCCTGCGCACGAAGCCCATCACGACCCAGGGAAACGGCAAGGCGCGCAGAACGGCGATGGCCAGGTGCAGCCGCGCTTGCGGCAGAAAGCGCGGGAAGGAGTTGAGGACGACGAGCCGGTCCAGCATCTCGGCATGGGCGAGCGCAAAGCTGAGCGCCACCGTGCCGCCGAAGGATTCGCCCACTACCGTCGCGCGGCCGTGAGGGCTGGACCCGGCGATCACCGCCGCCAGATCGGCGACCAGATCCTGCATCGTGGCGTCTTCCCGCAGCGTGTACGTCACCACCCGGTAGTGGGGCGCGAGCCGAGGCACCTGCCGGTAAAACAGCTCACCGGTGCCGTCCATGCCTGGCACAAACACCAGCAATGGCCCGCGTCCGGTCAGGCGCACCCCGGGGTCATACATGCGAGCAACCCGTCACGGGAAACTCACGGCGAATTCAGATACGTGTGACTTACGTATCGGTATCCGCCACGGGGGGGTGCGATGCGAACGAAACGACTGATCGATGCGGCCGTCGAGCACGTGCGCGCGAGCGCCCGCGTGAAGACAGTATTTGGGGACCCCGTCCGGGTGGATGGCAAGACGCTCATTCCCGTCGCCAAAGTGCCTGCACAGGACTCGCCCATTGGTCCACCCTCTGCGAAACCGTTGGGAGTGGTCGAGATTCAAGGGACAGAAACCCGCTTCGTGCCCTTCGGCCAGGGCAAACGGTTCGCGTGGATCGCCGGCCTGAGCGCCGCGGTCGGCCTCTTCGTGGGACGGATCTTCGGCAAGCGGGCGGGTCGTCGCCAGGGGTTCTGACGATGCGGCGCGCCCTGCGGGTCGCCTGGGCCGTCATCTCGGCGCTCCTGGTCGAGAGCGTGCTCCTCGCGCTGGGCGCCGTGCCGTCGCTTCTGTTCCTCGCGTGGTTGTGGCGCTCGACGGTCGGAACCGTCCGCGCCGCGGTCCTGCTGTGCGCGTTCGGGCCCGCGTATGTAGGGTTCGCCATCATGTTCATGGTACTCTCTGCGCTCGCGATGAGCGCCCTGAGATGGCGCACCCCGGACAATGCGGCCCTGCGCATCGCACGAATGGAATGGCCGTTGCTCGACTGGGCGCGCTATCTCGCGTCGACGCATGTCGTGCGGATCGTGGCCGGCAGTGTGTTCCGCGCGACGCCGCTGTGGACGTGGTACTTGCGCCTCAACGGCGCGCGCATCGGCCGTGGGGTGTACGTCAACAGCCTCGCAGTCATGGATCACAATCTGCTCCAGTTCGGCGACGGCGTTGTGATCGGCGCCGGCGCGCATCTGTCCGGCCATACGGTCGAAGGCGGGATCGTGAAGACCGGCGGGGTGCAGCTCGGCCGTGACGCGACCATCGGCGTGGGCAGTGTCGTGGGTATCGATGTGGTGGTCGGCACGGGCACGCAGGTCGGCGCGCTCAGCCTCGTGCCCAAACACTCCCGGCTGTCCGACCGCGCCGTCTACGCCGGGGTCCCGGTGCAGCGCATCGACGGGCACCGGGCGGATCGCCGGCTGGCCTTCATTCCGACCTAGACGGGCAGGCTCGGCTGCTGCTTCTCGAGCACCTTGCCGATGGCGGGCGTCTCCCACACCACGTCGCTGAAGCACGGGCTAGATCGTTCGCGCCCCGAGCCAGATCCCCAGACCCACCGCCGCCGCCAACGCCGCCAGTCCCACGCCCACCTTGCGGCGGAATGGGCCCGCGCCCACCGTCATCGCGATCCCGAGCCGCAGCAGCGTGCTGGCCAGGAGTCCGATGCCTATCCCGTGCGCGGCGAGCGCGAGCGACTCAGGCGAGCTGCCGAGTTTCGCCATTGCGAGCGTCAACGCGTCCATGTCTGTGATCCCGACGATCGCGGCTGATGTGAGCACGCCGGTATCGCCCCACGTGGCATTGGCAAGCGGCATGATAATGAGGACCACTTGGAAGGCGAGCGCCATGCGCAGTGCCGACCACAACCCCAACGGGTTTGAATTGCGAGACTCGGGCTGGTGCTCGGCGCCGCTCTCCCCGCCGCTCTTGGGGACGAGTGCCGCCGTCACGAGCCCGATCCCCACGACGAGCGGCGGTACCAGGTATGGCATGAGCGGATCGAGCAAGGCCGCATTGAGGACTGCAGACAGGACGAGCACGCGAGCGAGCAGCACGGTGCACGCTCCCATGACGCCGGCCGCGAGCCCGCCCCCCGCCTCCGGCCTCTGACGGCTGAGGCCCGAAAAGCTGAGCGTCACGGCCGTGGACGAGACGATGCCGCCGAGGAGGCCCGTCAACCCGTAACCGCGCCCTTCGCCTACGGCTCGACGGGCAACATAGCCCGCGAAATTCAAGGCTGAGAGCAGGAGCACGACGAGCCACAGCGCGCGCGGCCGAACAGCGCCAAACGGGCCATACGGGCCGTTGGGGAGCAGCGGCAGAATGACCAACGCGAGTACGGCGAACTGGAGCGCGGCCGCCATCTCGCGTTCGCCGATCCGGGCGATCAGACTGTGAATCCGGGTCTTCTCCACGAGCGCGAGCAGCAGCACCGAGACGGCGGCGCTGGTGAGTAGCGGGAAACCGAGGCCCGCGGCGGTGCCAAGCGCGAGCACGGCGAGCGCGGCGACCTCGGTCGTGCCTTCGACGGCCTCGGGCCCGCTGCGCGCCGCCATCACGTAGGCGGCGGTGACGAGCAGGGCCGCGCCCGCCAACACAACTGCGCCGAGTACGACAGATCCGCCGGCAGCAAGCCAGCCCGCGACGCCACCGATGAATCCGAGGAGGAGAAACGTGCGGGCGCCTGCGAACCGCGCGGCGGGTCCGGTTGCGTGTCCCGACCACTCGCGCTCGATGCCGACCGCGAGACCGGCGAGTGTCGCGACGCTGAGATCGCCGGCGACCGCGAGATCCAGAGATAGGGTCACGGAGGTTGCTTCAGGGGACGAGCTGTGCCCAGGTCTCCTGCAACTGCTTCGTCTGCCGGGTGATCGTGCTCGCGGTCGTCCGTTTGGGATCCACGCGCAACGTGCCGATGACGCGGGCGCGCAGCGGCGCCGGGAGCGACGCTTGCACGGCGCGGGTGACATCCTCCGGTCCGGCCAGCGCCACGTCCAGGGCGGCATCGGCGGCCGCAAGTGCCATTAGTCGATCGGCCACGGCGGCGAGATGTCGGCGCTGTTCCTCGTGACGCCGTCCGTGGTATGCGTGCTCACCGGACCCGGGGGCACCCGAGCGGTCACTGTGAAACTTGCCCCCGCGAGTTTCCGGCGAGTGTAGGCACGCCAGTTCTTCGGTATGGTCCGCGCGCACGTCGAAGAACCGGGCGCGCCCGCGGCTCAGTACAACCGTGATGACTCGGCTCACATGGCCTCCGCTGGCTGCGACGCAGGCGCCTTTTCCTCCGGCAGCTCGGTGAGCGTCGCTTCGGTGAGCAGCAGCACGCTCGCAACCGAAACCGCGTTCTCGAGCGCGATCCGGACAACCTTGGTTGGATCGATGATGCCGGCTTCCACGAGATCTACGTATTTTCCCACGGCGGCATCGAATCCGAAGTTGCCGGATCCGCTGCGCATCCGGTCCACGACGACGCCGCCATCGGCCGCGGAATTCTCGGCGATCTGGCGCGTCGGGGTCTCCAGGGCGCGGCGCAGCATCAGCATTCCGGTGCGCTCGTCGCCTTCGGTGGCTTCCGCCTCGTGCTCGACCGCGTCAATGGTGCGGAGCAGCGCGAGCCCGCCGCCGGGCACGATGCCTTCGGCGATCGCGGCCTTCGTGGCGCTGATCGCGTCATCGAAGGCTTCCTTGCGGCTCTTGAGCTCGGCTTCGGACGGCGCGCCGACGCGAATCACCGCGACCCCACCGGCAAGCTTCGCGAGCCGCTCCTCGAGCTTCTCGCGGTCATAGTCCGAGGTAGCGTCCTTGATGAGCCGGCGCAGCTCGTCGCACCGACCCGCGATCGTTTCCTTCTTCCCGGCACCGCCAATGATCGTGGTGTTCTCGCGATCCACGACGACACGTTTGGCCCGGCCGAGATCCTCGAGTTTCACATGCTCCAGCTTCACGCCGATCTCTTCGGCAATCACGCGGCCCCCGGTGAGGATGGCCATGTCCTCGAGCATCGCCTTGCGGCGATCACCGAAGCCCGGCGCCTTGACGGCCACGCAGGCGAGCAGGCCGCGAATCTTGTTCACCACCAGCGTCGCCAATGCCTCGCCTTCGACGTCCTCGGCGACGATGAGCAGGCTGCGGCTCATCTTGGCGACCTGCTCGAGCAGCGGCAGCAGATCCTTCATGCTCGCGATCTTTTTCTCATACAGCAGGACGAACGGCTCGTCCAGCACCGCTTCCATCTTGGTCGGATCGGTGACGAAATAGGGCGAGAGGTAGCCGCGGTCGAACTGCATGCCTTCCACCACCTCGAGCGCCGTCTCCATCCCTTTGGCTTCTTCGACGGAGATCGCGCCTTCGGGTCCGACCTTCTCCACGGCGTCAGCCACGAGGTCGCCGATGGTCGTGTCGTTGTGCGCGGAAATCGCGGCGACCTGTGCCTTCTCCCGTTTGGTCTTCACGGGCCGCGAGAGCTTCTTGAGAGCGGCCAGGGCGGTGCGCAGCCCCCGTTCCAGGCCGCGTTTCAGATCGATCGCGCTCGCACCCGCCGCGACATTCCGTACGCCTTCGGCAAAGATCGTGTGCGCAAGCAGCGTAGCCGTGGTCGTGCCGTCGCCAACCGCGTCGCCTGTCCGCACGGCCGCTTCGCGCAGCACCTGCGCGCCGAGATTCTCTTCGGGGTCCTTGAGGCTGACTTCCCTGGCGATCGTCACGCCGTCGTTGCAGACGAGGGGCTCGCCCCACTTACGCTCGATCAAAACGCATTTCGACTTGGGTCCCAGGGTCACCCGGACCGAATCGGCAAGGGCCGTGGCTCCGCGGAGCACCTTCTCCCGCGCTTCCGCCCGGAACACCAACTGTTTGTGTACCATGGCTCGCTCCTTTGCGTGCAAACATCGACCGTACGGCATGAAGGCAGTTTGAGATTATCCTCACAGTCCCCTCACGCCGCCTGGCCGATGCTCTACATGCGGGAGGACACATGGCGACAATCGCGATTCGGGACGTATCCCTGTTCGTCAAAATCGTTGGGAGGGGATATCCGCTCGTCCTGATGCACGGCGGCCCAGGCCTCGATCACTCGACGTTGTCATCGCTCCAGCCGCTGGCCGATCGCTTCACGCTGATTTTCTATGACCATCGCGCGAACGGCCGTTCGAGCGGCAGCGCGACGTCGATGACCTGGGACAATCTCACGGCTGACGCTGATGCGCTGCGGCAGATGCTGGGCTTCAAGGACTGGGCGGTCCTGGGTCACTCCTTCGGGGGCCACGTCGCGCTCGAGTACGCCCTGCGGTATCCGGACCGCGTGTCCCATCTGATGCTGATGGATACGGGCGGCGATGCGTGGTGGATACAGCAGAATGCTGCGGATGTCCTCGCCAAACGCGGCTATCGTCCTGCCACCGTTGAGGCAGCCCGGCGTTTCTACAACGGCCAACTCACACCGGACGAGGTTGTGAAGACTATCTGGAAGTTCGCGAACGCCTACTTCTACCGGTTCAATCCCCTGGGATTGGTTCCCGCGTTTCGCATCAAGCGTCGGCCCGAGGCGCATGTATTCGCGTTCAGCAAGCTGCTCACGGGATGGAGTGTCATGGATCGGCTGCGCGATATCAGCGTGCCTACGTTGGTGTGCGCCGGCCGGCACGATTTCCTGTTTCCTCCCGAGCATCAGGCTATCCTCGCCGACCGGCTGCCCCATGCCCAGCTGGAAATCGTCGAGTGCGCCGGCCACAACCCGCATGACGAACAGACGGGTGCAGTGCTCAAGATCATGAAACGGTTTCTCGCAACGGCAGGGCTGCGTCGCTACCTGGAGGTGGCATCATGAAATCGAAACCGATCATCGTCGGCGTCGACGGCTCGCGCGAATCACTGCGAGCGGCATCGCTCGCCTGGCGCATCGCGCAGGTGGATGATACCAAGTACGTGTTGGTGCACGCGGTCCCGGAGGTGTGGGTGCCGGGTGCGCTCGAGCCGCTCATCAACTCGGCGGAAACATTCGAGATCGTCGTCAAGCATGTGCGGGAGCTCCTGGCGATCGAGTTGGGCGCCGAGATCCCGACTGCAGTTCTCCAAGGGCTGGTCGCCCGTCCCGGCCGTCCCGCCCTGGTGCTGGACGAGGTCGCGCGGGAATACGAGGCCGGCCTCATCGTTGTCGGCGGCCGCCGGCACGGCGCACTCGCCCGCGGGCTCGGCGGCAGCACGGCCCACAATCTCGTACGGACGGCGGCTGCGCCGGTGCTCGTCGTTGAAGCGTCGAGCCGCGCACCTCTGCGCGTGCTCGCCGCAACCGACCTGACCGCGGCGGCGCCGCCGACGTTGTCCACCGCGGCGCGCTACGCCGAGCTGTTCCAGGCCCAACTGGGCGTCCTCCATGTGGTCGAGTTCGGGGCCGCCTCGCCGGCGATTCCGCTGACCCTCGACATGGACGTGCTCGAGAATCGCTCGCGCGACGAGCTCGAACGGCTGGTGGAGGCGGAAGGGGTGTCGATCGCGCCGCCGGATCGGCTGCTTCGGCGCGGACGCGCCGACGAGGCGATCGCCGAAGCCGCCGCCGCGTGGCACGCGGATCTCGTGGTGGTGGGCTCGCACGGCCGCGGGTGGCTCAACCGTATGCTGATCGGCAGCACCACCGAGCGGCTGCTGAATCGCCTGCCGGCATCGCTGCTGGTTGTCCCCATCAACAAGCCCGCCGCACGGCCTGCAGTCGTTCGGCCTGAGCTCGTGACGAAACGGAAAGGGATGGTGGTCATATGAAAGTCGCCGATATCATGCGGACCGACGTCAAAACCGTGGACCTCGACGCAACAGTCGGTGAGGCGATTGCCTCGCTCGCCGACATCCACGTTTCGGCCCTCCCAGTCACGGACGCGCGTGGGCAGATCGTCGGCGTGCTATCGACGACCGACATCCTCGGCGCGCTATCGGAGACGTCCGAGCCGGAGATCCGCGAGCAGCTGTTCGAGGAGCCCGTGCGGGACCTGATGACGTCGCGGTCGCGGGTGATCGGGCCTGAGGCCGACGTGCTGGATGCGGCGCGGGAGATGCTGCGCCTCGATGTGCACCGTCTGTTCGTGGAGCGCCAGGGGCGGCTCGTCGGGGTGATCTCGCAGACCGACATTGTCGCCGCCGTCGCCAGCGCCAAGATCTAGCGGCAAAGGCTGGGCAGCCGAAGCCTGGTCGGTGATCACCGGCCAGGCTTCGAGCCCTACTTCAGGGTCACACTGCTGCCGGAACGGTCGGCTGCTGCTTCTCGAGCAGCTTGCCGATTGCTGAGGTTTCCCAGGCCATATCGCCGATGATGTCGTCGAGCGTGAGGACGCCCGCGACGCGCTCGCCTTCCGCCACCACGACGAGTCGCCGCGTGCCTGCCGCCGCCATCTTGGCCAGTGCTTCATGGATCGGGGTCTCGTCGCGCACCGTGAACACCGGCGTCGTCATCATCTCCGACACGGTCGCATGTTCCGGGTTACGCCGCTCGGCCACGCAGCGCAACACGATATCGCGATCGGTGATCACGCCCACGGCCCGCGTCGCACGGTCCTCTTTCAGGACCACGAGCGCGCCCACATCAAACTCAGCCATCCGCTGCGCCGCGGCCCGGATCGTCTCGTCCGGCGACGCAGTGGCCAACACACGAGTGCACAGCCGTCCTGCCGTCATTTGCTCCTCCAGGGTGTACGTCACCCGGGAATGTGACCGACTCGCTGTGAGAGAAGGTTGAGAAAAAAAGGAAGCTGTGAACCTTCGTCTCTCCCTCAAGATTCCTTCATGAATTCCGGCCCAACTTCGGATCGTACCTCTCACGAGGAGTCGGGTATGGCCTGGGGTCCGGTTGTCGTCGGTATCGATGCCTCCTCTGCGGCGAAGGGGGCCGCAATGGTGGGCGAGCGCATTGCCACGCTCGCCAATGCTCCGTGCCAACTCGTCCATGCGGTGCGGGATGCCTGGGCACCGCTCGTCGCGGTGAGCGTCGATCCCCAAGTCGCGCAAATGCAGCAGTTGCAATTGGCGGTCGCGCGCCATCAGTTGACCGAGCTACTCCGTGCGGACGTGTCTGACCAGACGCTGCAAACGCTGGATGTCCGATTTGGTCCGGCAGCGGTGGTGCTGCAGCAAGTCGTTCGGGATCAGCATCCCTCCCCAGGCCTCCTCGTGCTCGGGGGAAAGCATCACTCGACGCTCGAGCGGTGGCTCGGCGGCAGCACGAGCCTGCACGTCGTACGCTCGGCGGAAACTCCGGTTCTCATCACCGCCGGCACTCCACAGAAAATCCGCCGTCTCCTTGTGGCAGCGGATCTGTCGGCGGCATCGGGTCCCACGATCGGACTGGCGGAGCGCTTCGCGAGGCTGGTCGGTGCCGAACTGCGCATCGTGACGGTGTTCGAGCTACTGCCCGATCTCCCCGGTGTCCCGGCATTGGATCCGACGGAATACTTCGCACTGGCGCAGGAGACATTGGAGCGGGATGTGTGGCCGCTCGTGAAGACGCCGCATGTCGAGAAGCTCGTGCGTCACGGTCACGTCGTGGAAACGCTGCTCCGCGAGGCGGCCGACTGGAACGCCGATGTGCTCGTCGTTGGCTCACATGGCAAGGGATGGGCGCAGCGCGTCCTGCTCGGCAGTGTGACCGAACGATTGATCAACCAGTTACCGGCATCATTGCTCGTTGCTCCTGTCGCTGTCGCCGCCGCGAGCATGTCGCAGCGGCGTGAGCGCCAGCTCGAATTGGCGAAATGAAGGAGGAGGGCGTCATGATCACTCAACCTATCGTCGTTGGGGTGGATGGCTCACCCGAAAGCGTCGCGGCCGCCTCTGCCGCCTGGATGGTGGCCGACCTGGCGGGCGTGCCGTGCCGCCTGGTACACGCGGCCAATGACGTGAGTGCGGCTCTCGAGTTCGCCGGTACCGGCGTCGCCACGGAAACCCTGCAGCTGGCTGCTTTGAGTGCGGCGCGCGCGCGAGTCAGCGCGTCGCTCAAAAACGCGGTGCCCGGCTCGGTCGTGGACGCCATGGTGGTCAGCATCGGTACGACGGCGGAGGTTCTCGAAGCGGTGATTCGCGAGACCGACGCGGCACTGCTGGTGCTCGGGGGCAAGCACCATTCCACACTGGGGCGCTGGCTCGGTGGCAGCACCGTGCAGCAGGTCGTCCGGCGCGTCACCATCCCGCTGCTCGTGACGGCGGGTGAGTTGGCCCGCCGTCCCCGCGTGATGGTGGCCGTCGATCAATCGTACGCTGCCATGCCGGCCGTCGATCAAGCCGTCGCTTTCGCGCGCATCCTCGGCACCCCGCTGCACGCGCTCCATGTCGTCGATCGAGCGCCGGGGATCGCGGAGCTGCCCCCGAATTGGTCGCGCGACATCGTCGAGCGTGACATCTGGCCGCGCATTCCGCTTGTCGAGCAAGGCAAAGTCATCCGCGAGGGCGCGCCGTTCACGGTCATTGTGGATGAGGCTGTGGCGTGGCGCGCCGATGTGATTGTGGTCGGATCCCACGGCAAAGGCTGGGTCGACCGGATGCTCATCGGCAGCGTAACGGAGGATCTCCTCAACAATCTGCCGTGCGCGGTGCTGGTGGTGCCGGTACGGAAGCCGGAGCGCCAGAGGGCGCCGGTGCCGGCCACGCCAGAAGTGGCCGCCGGCTGAGAGATTTGATCACTTCGGGGCGAAGGAGACCGGACGATGAGACAGATCCTGATCGTATACGGCACCACGGACGGTCAGACGCGCAAGATCGCGGAGGTCCTGGCGGAAAATCTCCGCGCGCATCTCTACAGCGTCGACACTCTCGATGCCGGGGGACCGTTGCGCCGGCTGACTCCCGAGAAGTATGACGCGGTAATCGTCGGGGCTTCCGTTCAGATCGGCGCGTTTCAGAAGTCGGTCGTGCGGTGGGTCCGCGCGCATGCCGATGTACTCAATCGCATGCCGACCGCGTTCCTGCCCGTGTGCCTCGCGATCCTCGAAAAGCGCCCAGAGGCGCGGGAAGAGCTCTACAGGATCGTGCAGCGCTTCTTCCGGCAGTGCGGTTGGCGACCCACGGTGACGAAGCCGACGGCCGGCGCGCTCAAGTACACACAGTATCCGTGGCTCAAGAAATGGATGATGAAGCGGATCGTTGCCAAAGCCGGCGGTGACACGGATACGACGCGCGATTACGAGTACACCGATTGGAACGAGCTGCGCGACTTTGCGCGGGATTTCGCGGAGCTTGTAGCCGAACAGCCGGTCGAAGTCGGAGCAGAAGTCGGAGCCGTGGTATGAATGAAGAACTACGACCGCAGCTGGATCTTCAGGAACGGATCTGGGATGAGCTGCAGTCGGGGGATGACACCGCGGATGTGCTCGCTTGGGTCGACGACGTCGCGGTCACGCTCAGCGGGTCCGTGACATCCTACCCCGTGCGTGCCGCGGTGGAACAGATGGTAAGGCGGGTACCCGGCGTCGGCGCGGTTGTCAATGAGCTGAGCGTTGTACTACCCGAAAGGGAGTGCGAGGCTTGCTTCGGATTGGGTGATGCAGCAGCTTTGCATCCATGACCTTCCGCCGCGGGATCTACGTCGTCCCCACGCACCGCTGGTATATCGAGCGGACCGTCTGGCTCATCGCGGGTGCCGTACTGCTGGTGAGCACGACGCTCGCGGCGCTGGTGCATCCGCTCTGGATTCTCCTGACGATCGCGACTGCCTGGGCCTCGATCGCGGTCTCGCTCACGGGCTTCTGCATCGTCGGCAACATTCTCTACAGGCTCGGCTTCACGCCGATGCTCGGGCAAGCGGGCCGCGGCAACTGGTATTTCATGCAGACCGACCGCTGGTATCTCGAGCGGCGGATCTATCTGGCCGTCGGGATCAACCTCACGATTGCGTCGATCCTGTCGATCGTGCACAGTCCGTGGTGGTTGACGTTCACCGGCTTCGTGGGCACGGCCATGGTGTGGTTTGCGGCGACAGGGTACTGCATCATGGCGAACGGGCTGTACTGGATGGGCGCTGAACCGCGGCTTGCGCCGCTCTCCGCGCCGTCATCGCAAGACGGTTCGACCTCGCGCACCCCCGCTTCCGCACGCGCCTGAATCCAAAGGTCGTCAAGCTCGTCGTTGCCTGCCTGCTGTGTTTCGCGCTGTTTGGTGCGCTCACGCTGCTGGTCCTGCACCTCCGCAAGACATCTTCATAGCGAATTCATCCGTACTACTGGGTCGCCGGCGTTCCTTGGGGTGAGTGTCTGTCCCCCCAACCGGAGACCGCGATGAGATCGTTCATGAACGAAGGGACTGTTGACCGGGCGCTGCGAGTGCTGCTCGGATTCGTACTGTTGTACGCCGGCTGGAGCGGCGCCGTGGGAGGCACGCTCGGCTGGATCTTCAAGATCGGCGGATTCCTGCCCCTGGTGACCGGGATCGCCGGCTGGTGCGCCTTATACCAGGTGCTGGGTTTCTCGACCCGCGGCGGAACACCGAACACCGTATGAGTACGGCTACCGAGCAATTCACGGTCGCGTTGAAGCTCCGCAACGGCTACGCCTTTAACGTCGAGTTTGCGGAGGGAGAAGGACAGCCGCTCGTTGTGGACGAGCTGCCGCCGCTGGGCGAGGCCAACGGGCCAAATCCCGCGCGGCTGCTCGCCGCAGCGGTGGGCAGTTGTTTGAGCGCGAGCCTGCTGTTCTGCCTGCGGAAATCGCGGATCGAAGTCGCAGACTTGAGCACGACGGTCGAAGCGACCATTGTGCGCAACGCTCGCGGACGGCTGCGGATCGGCGGTCTGCGGGTGCGCCTCGCGCCGGAGCTCAGCCTCGAGCAGCGCGAGCGGATGGGACGATGCCTGGACCTGTTTCAGGACTTTTGCATGGTCACGGAGAGCGTGCGCGAGGGAATCCCGGTCGAGGTGGAGGTGGAGCACGCACTCGTGGCCGCACCAAGCGCGTCATGAACTGATTCTCAGTCCAATTTCATGATGAATTCCGGTTGTGCCCTTCATGCTACAACCACGATCGCCCTGCGCAGGCCGCGGGGCTCCGGCAGGCGAACACAGGAGGGGTGAGGACGGACGTTAAGAAGGAGGAAAGATGAGCGGGATGACTGAAGAACTCTGGCTCTCCCACGCCGAAGAAGTCCAACCGCAACTGGACGTGCAAGAGCGAATCTGGGACGAGCTGCATCGCGAGCCTGAGGCCGACACCGCTGATGTGAGCGTGTGGGTCGAGGACTTTGTCGCCACGCTGCGCGGATCGGTCGCATCGGAGTCGGTGCGTATGATGGTGGCGCGGACCGTGCAACAGGTTCCCGGCGTTCGCGAGGTCGTGAATGAGCTGCGGGTAGCTTCAGCAAATGCGGGGCAGCTGATCTCCCGGTAGCATATCCACGACGCGCGTTCCACCGACGCCGGTGTGGAGCGCCACCAACCCGGGATGCTCGCGCACACAGCGGCCGATCTGCGTGGCCGCGCGCCCGAGTGGGTGCGCCCGCAGGGCCTTCACAGCGTCGTCCGCGCACGATTCGGCGATAAACGCCACAAGCACCCCTTCGTTGGCCACATAGAGCGGATCGAAGCCCAGCATTTCGCACGCCGCGGACACGGGCGCCGGTACGGGAACCATGGTTTCCTCGAGCATGATGCCAACTCCTGCGGCGACGGCGATCTCATTCAACGCGCTCGCCAGGCCGCCACGCGTGGGGTCCCGCAAGGTGTGCACGCCGTCGCCGACGCGCTGTCGCAGCGCGCGCACGAGCGGCGTCAATGCGGCGCTGTCGCTCATCACTTCCGATTCGAACGTCAGTCCTTCGCGCGCGCTCATGATTGCGATGCCATGTTGCCCGATCAGGCCACTGACGATCACAGCATCGCCCGGTTGCGCGCGCGGCGGCGCAGGTGCGAAATCGGCGTACCGTACGCCGACGCCGGTTGTATTGATGAAGATGCCGTCGGCCTTGCCGCGCTCGACCACCTTCGTGTCGCCCGTGACCAGGAGCACGCCGGCTTCCTGCGCCGCCGCAGCCATCGCATGCACCACGCGATCGAGCACCTCGAGCGGTAGCCCTTCCTCCAGCACGAATCCTGCCGAAAGCCAGCGCGGATCGGCGCCCATCATGCCGAGATCGTTGACCGTGCCGTGCACCGCCAGCGAGCCGATGTTGCCCCCCGGGAATTCGAGCGGCTGCACGACGAAGGTGTCGGTGGAGATCGCGAGCGACTGGCCAGCGACGTCGATGATCGCGGCATCGCCGAGTTGCGCGAGAATATCGTTGCGGAACGCCGGCAAGAATCGCTCGCGCAGCAATGCGGCGCTCATCTTGCCGCCCGAGCCGTGACCGAGCTGTACGCGGTCGATGGCTGCGACCGGAGTTGGGCACACGATCGTCATACGGGAGCACCGTTGCGGAAGCGGCCGTAGTTGTAGTACGCCGCACACGCTCCCTCCGACGACACCATTGGAGCGCCGAGCGGATGCTCGGGTGTGCACAGCGTGCCGAAGGCAGGGCAGTCAAACGGTTTCAGCACGCCACGCAACACGTCGCCGGCGCGGCAGATCGTCGGTTCCGCCGTACGGATGCCGTCGACCGCGAATTTGCGCTCAGCATCGAACTCGGCGAACTCGGCGCGGACGCCGAGGCCGCTGCGCGGAATCGGACCGATCCCCCGCCAGCTTCTGTCTACCAGCTCAAAGACTTGCGAGACGAGATCCTGCGCCGGTTGGTTGCCGTCCCGCCGCACCGAGCGCACATACTGGTTCTCGACCTCGTGCCGCCCTTCTTCGAGCTGGCGCACCGCGAGCAGCATGCCTTCCAGAATGTCGAGGGGCTCGAATCCGGTGACCACGATGGGCACCTTGTACTTCGCCGCGATCGGCTCGTATTCCGTCCAGCCCATGATCGTGCAGACGTGGCCCGCCGCCAGGAACCCCTGGACCCGGTTGTCCGGCGACTCGAGGAGCGCCATCATGGCAGGCGGTACGGTCACGTGCGAGACGAGCACGCTGAAGTTCTTGACGCCCAACTGTTTCGCCCGCCACACGGCCATCGCGTTGGCGGGCGCCGTGGTCTCGAACCCGACGGCAAAGAAGACGACCTGTTTGTCGGGATGCTTGCGAGCGAGTTCGAGCGCATCGAGGGGCGAATAGACGATCTTCACGGCACCGCCGCGCGCGCGCACCGCGAGCAAGTCGCATTCACTGCCCGGCACGCGCAGCATGTCGCCGAACGAAGTGAAGATGACGTCGGGCCGGGAGGCGAGCGCGAGCGCCTTGTCGATTTGCTCGAGCGGCGTCACGCAGACGGGACAACCGGGACCGTGGACCATCTCCACGGCTTCGTTGAGCAGCTCGTCCAGGCCCTGCTTCACGATGGTGTGCGTCTGTCCTCCGCACACTTCCATCAGCACCCAGCGCCGGGTGGCTGACCGCTTGATCTCCGTCACCAGCGCTCGCGCGACGGCAGGATCGCGGTACTCGCTCAGGTATTTCACGTCGCGAGACCCTCCATCCATTTGAGCTCGTCGAGCTGGCTCATCTCGCGCAGCACCTCGAAGGTGCGCTTGGCTTCGGCTTCGTCCACCTTGGAAATCGCGAAGCCGACGTGCACGATGGCGTAATCGCCGGGCTGGATCTCGTCCTTCACGTAGGCGAGACACACTTCGCGCCGCACTCCTCCGAAATCGACGACACCCATCGGCAGTCCCTGGGTGTCGTGGATTTCAACGATCCTGCCGGGTATGCCGAGGCACATCAGGCGCTCACCCGCTGCGGTTGCAGCTTGGCCTTGACGAATTCTCCGACCAGAATCGCGGCGGGATACAGCACCTCCTCCTCCATTTGCGCATGCACGATCAGCTCGGCCGCGAGCCGGATGGATTTCTCGTCACCGTCGGACTCCGCCGCGAGCGCGAACGCCCGCACCGCACCGAGGATGGCGCGATGCTCGTCGATCATGAGGGGCATCTCCTCCTTCAGTCGCGCGACCAGCGGCAGCACCTCCGCCATGTCCGGCGTGACTTGTCCGCGCGCGAGCCGGGCGAGCAGGCTCAGCGGCGGGATCGCGTACTCGTCCTCGCGCAGAAAATGCGGATGCATGATCCGGGCGACTTCCCTTGCCGTTTGGCCCAGCAAGCCCGGCATCTGTCCCGCGCGAGCGAGATCGGCATGGAGCTCCTCGTGCTCGCGGCGAATCGATGGAGGTGCTTTCATGGCTGACTCCCCTCACGGTTCAGCAGGACGGCGGCGACGGCGGCCTGGCCGTAACTGATCGCCCCGTCGTTGGGGCTGAGGTGACGCGGAACGAGGACGCGCAGGCCGCGCGCTTCGAGCCGAGCGCGGAGTGATATGAGCAACCGCACGTTTTGGAAGCAACCGCCCGATAACACGACCGTGCGGAGCCCCGCGTCGGCGGCGAGCCGCGCGGCGAGCTCGTCCGCGCCGGCGGCGATGCTTTCGTGGAAGCGCGCGGCGAGGTCCGGGACGCTGCTCCCCTTCAGGCGCAGCTCACCGAGTGCGATGAGTAGCGGGACAGGATCCAGGAGCCAGGATCCCGGCGACGTCCCGGCGATCATCGGGAAGGGCAGGGGCTGGGCACGCCGCCTTTCTGCCAACGACTCGAGCAGCATGGCCGTTTGGCCTTCGAACTGATTGTCGAGCGAGACGCCGAGGACGGCGCCCGCGGCATCGAACAGCCGGCCCATGGACGATGCTAATGGGGCGTTGAGGCGCCGGGCCATTTGCTGCAGCGCGACGTTGCGTACGTTGTAATTGACCGCGTCGAGCACATACGTGAACGCGTGTGCGGCGTCGGGGTCGAGCGCCAAATATCCGAGCGCCGCGCGCCACGGCTCGCGGGCGGCGAGGTCGCCGCCGGGCATGCGCGCATAGCGCAGCTGGCCGAGCCGGCGATAGGCGCCGAGATCGGCCTCGAAGAACTCCGCTCCCCAGATATTGCCGTCGTCACCGAGTCCGGTGCCGTCGAATGCGATGCCGATCGCCCGGTCGGTGAATCCATGCTCGGCCAGCACGGCCGCGACGTGCGCGTGGTGGTGTTGCACGGCGATGATCCGCTCGAGCCCGAGGTCGCCCGCTATGCGGGTTGACATGTAGCCGGGGTGCAGATCCCGCACCGCCACCTCAGGCTCGAGTCGGAAGAGACGCCGGTAGGCATCGAGCGCGGCGCGCCAATGCTCCAGGGTCTCCAGGTTCTCCAGGTCGCCGATGTGCTGGCTGACGTAGGCGTCAGCCCCCTGGACCAGCGTGAATGTGTTCTTGAGATGCGGCCCAACCGCGACGAGAGGCTTCGGGCTCGCGAGCGGCAGCTTGAGCGGCAGTGGTGCATAGCCGCGCGCGCGGCGCAGGAAAACGGGACTCTCCTCCGCAACACGCACGACCGAGTCGTCGTAGCGCGCCACGATATCCCGATCGTGGAGCAGGAACGCATCCGCGATCGATGCCAGCCGCTCCTGAGCGTCGGCGTTGGTGATCGCGATCGGCTCATCGCTGCGATTGCCGCTCGTCATGACCAGGGGCCGGCGGACCTCATCGCAGAGCAGATGATGCAACGGCGTGTAGGCGAGCATGATGCCGACCGTGTCGAGCCCTGGCGCCACCCAGTGCGCGAGCGACGAGCCATGACGCTTGTGCAGCAGCACGATCGGCCGCTCGCGCGACTGGAGCAACTGCGCTTCCCGGTCGCCGACGAACGCGAGTTTGCGTGCCTCGGCGATGGTGCGGACCATCACGGCGAAGGGCTTCGCTTCGCGATTCTTGCGAGCGCGGAGCCGGGCGACGGCCCGGTCGTCGGTAGCGTCGGCGGCGAGATGGAATCCGCCAAGTCCACGAATCGCGACGATCTTGCCGGCCTCGAGCAAGTGGGCGGCGTGCTCAAGCGCTTCGTTCCCACTCTCCGGAACGGAGAGGGGGTCAGGGGGCGAGGACCACAACCGGGGGCCGCATGTGGGACAGCTGTTGGTCTCCGAGTGATAGCGCCGGTCTCCCGGTGTTTCGTATTCCCGACGACACGCGTCGCACTGCGTGAAGGCCCGCATGCTGGTGCGCTCGCGATCGTACGGCATCGCGTCGATGACAGTGTAGCGCGGGCCGCAGTCGGTGCAGGTGATGAACGGATAGCGATAGCGCCGATTTGTCGGGTCGAAGAGCTCTGTCTCGCACGCGGCGCACAGCGCGACATCCGGAGACACCGGCTGGCGGCGGCCGTCTTCGCGGCGGCTTTCGAGGATGGTGAATGTCTCGAGCTGGCCGGGGGCGCAGGGCTCGTTCCGCACGTCGTCGATCCGCGCGAGCGGCGGCGCTTCGGCCTCCAGGCCGCGCATGAAGGCGTCGATGTCGCCCGGCGCGCCCTCGACGTGGATCTGCACGTCGCCCGAGGCATTGCGAATCCAGCCGGCCAGATGACACCGCATGGCGAGCCGGTGCACGAAGGGCCGGAAGCCTACACCCTGCACGACGCCATGCACGAACAGCCGTGCAGCTGCGCGCGGCTCCTGCCCCATTACGGTCGTGGTCATACCGAAACTCCTCGCCGCGCGTGCGCTCGACAGAAGCCGAGCCATTCCTCCATGCCGCCGGGATCAACAGCGGATGTCATGAGGAAGTCGAGCGTCGGATTCACCGCTTTCGCGATGTCCACCGCGTGCGTCAGGCTGAACGGCACGTGCGGCAGCAGATCGAGTTTCGTGAAGACGACCCACTGGGCCATCCGAAACATCTTGGGATACTTCTCGGGCTTGTCTTCGCCTTCGGTGACCGAAAACAGCGCGATCTTGGCGGTTTCGCCCAGGTCCCAGCCGGCGGGGCAGACGAGGTTGCCGACATTTTCGATGAACAGGAGATCGGTGGCGGCGAGGTCGACGGCGTCCAGCGCCGTCTCGATCTGTCGTGCATCCAGGTGGCAAGCGCCGTTCGTCACGACCGCCTGTACCAGCTGATCAGTGTGACGCGCGAGTCGGTCGGCGTCGTTCTGCGTCTGGACGTCGCCGGTCACGACGGCGATCCGCATCTCCGACCCGAGCTCGGCGAGCGTACGCTCGAGCAGCAGCGTCTTTCCAGACCCAGGTGACGAGACGAGATTGAATGCCGGAACGCCCGCCGCTGCGAGGCGTGCGCGTACGCGCGCGGCGATTTCGTCGTTCTTCGCCATGACCCGCTCGCGCACTTCAATCGTTCGAACTGTCATCGTCGATGACCTCGAGATAACTGAGGTGCAGACCGTCACCGGGCTCGCGCAGGATTCTTGGCTCCGCGCCCTCGAATGGCGGCTCCTCGAGCAGCGCTTCCAGGCAGAACGCGAGGTTCTCGGGTTCGATCCCGGCGTCGTCGCCGACTGTGACCCCGAGTGCGACCAGGCGCGAAGCGTCCGAGCCGAGCCGCTCTTCCGCCATGCGGCACACCTCGAGCGCGACGCTCATTTCATGCATGGCCGACCGTCACGAAAAAGCTCTCGATGGGTTGGGTGCGGCGCGCCAATTCCTCGACGACGGCGCTTGCGAGCAGCTGCACGCGGCAGCGCAGCACGTCGCTGAGCGCATTGCCGAACTCGATGCTCGCCGGCTGCAATCCCAGCGCGACCGTGTTCGGTGGCAGCGTGCCACGGAGCTCGGCCAGGCCCAGGACATCTCGCAGATCGACCTGATGCGGCGAAATCTTCGTCGCCAGATAGCGCGGAAGCCGGTCACGCTCGAGTCGCACGAGCGTGCCCGGTGCTTGACCGTCGTCGATCGCGTCGATCAGGATGAGCTCGTTCGCATCCTCGATCGTGGGCAGCAGGTTCATACCCCACGTGCCGCCATCGACGAGCTCCACACTATCCGGCAATGCGTAGCCGGACCGAAGCTCCTCCAGCACGGCCAGGCCGAGCCCATCGTCTCCCATGAGGGGGTTGCCGAGTCCGATCACGACTACCCGGGCATTCCCCCTCTCCGGTACGGAGAGGGGGTCAGGGGGTGAGGACCTATTCGTCGACATAGTTCACGTCCGAACGCACGAACCGCCCGCCGCTGACGATCGACGAGATCGTCCCGGTACGCTCCATCACATCCGCGCGGAGCGCGAGGTAGATGTGAATCGGAATGAACATGATGAAGAGCCACGTGAACACGTGATGCACGAAATGCACGACCTGAATCCCGCCGAGCAGCGGCACGACCCAGCCGAACAGCGTGTACCAGAATCCGCCGGGCCGTGATTGCCCGTACATCGCGAAGCCGGTCACGACCTGCACGAGCGCGAGCGTGTAAACCGCCGTGTAGCTGAACTGTTGCAGCGGATTGTGTCCGAGATAATGGGGCGCTTTCTCGGGCTGGATCATCAGGTAGAACTTCACCTGCTTGTAGAGGTTGACCCAATCCTTCCGGGTAATCGGAAACAGCGCGCGCCAGCGCTCGAACTTGTTTCCGGCGAACAGCCAATACAGCCGCACGATGGCCGTCGCGACGAAGACGGCTGCGGCGCTAAAGTGGAGGAAACGCATCCAGCCCATCAGGTAGTGCGCGCTGGCTTCGCCGCTCGTGACGAAGTATGGCCTGCCGATGTAAAAGCCGGTCACGACGAGCACGACGATCGACAGGGCCGCGGCCCAGTGCATCGCGCGGATCGGCCATTGCCACAGGTACACCCAGCGACGGTTCCCGCTTGGCGCTGTTGCTTGCGCCTCCCGCGCGACCGCGCTCATTGGACCTTCACCTGGACGACTTCCTTGCCGGTCGCATCGAGCACGTGCACGCCGCATGCCATGCACGGATCGAACGAGTGAATCGTCCGCAGGATCTCGAGCGGCTGCTCGGGATTGGCGAGCGGATGGTGATCCATCAGCGCCGCTTCATACGGCCCCGGCTGCCCCTGCCCGTCGCGCGGCGAACAGTTCCAGGTGCTCGGCACCACGCATTGATAACGCGAGATCTTGCCGTCTTCGATCTGCACCCAGTGGCCCAGCGCGCCGCG